>JADLHO010000224.1 GCA_020848735.1 Planctomycetota bacterium
CTCCGTCTCGGACCTGCCCATGCACCTCGCGTCCCGCGGTCTCACGTTCACGGCATTGGCGGCGGTCATCGCCTCCGCCCAGAACACCTGGTCGGTGCCGAACGGCGCCGACCCGACGCCCTACGTCAACCAGGCCCAGCCGGGGGACATCCTGCGGCTCTCGGCCTGGCACCCGACGCTGCGGATCGACAAGGGGCTCGTCGTGCTCGGGGCGCCAGGTGGCACGCAGATCAGCGCCAACGGCTTCGGCTCGAACCTCGTGCAGGTCACCGTTCCGGCCGGTCAACGCGCGAGTCTGAGTCGGATCGCGGTGCCGCTCTGGTCAGGCGTCTACGTGACCCAGGCACGCCTCGAGCTCTCCGGCGAGGTGTCGCTCGCCGAGGTCCAGATCGGCGGATTCATCAGCGCGATCCGCGGCGTGCAGGTGTTGCAGCGGAGCTCGGCGCACGTGCTGCGCGCGGAGGGCGCCACGCTGAGCCTCAGCGATTGCCGCTTCGCGGGACTCGCGGCCGGCACGGGTGTGCCGGGCAATGCGGGGCAGCCGGGCATCGTGCAGAGCGGCGGCGCGTTGCTCGGTTCGCGCGTGGTGGTGGCCGGAGGCGCCGCGGATGGCAGGGCGCCGGCCGCGTCGCAGCCCGCGTTGCGCGCCAGCGGCGGCCAGGCCTGGTTCACGGACTCCAGCTTCCGCGGCGGCGATGGCATCGACCCCGCGCTCGTTCCGGGGCTGCCCGGCAGTCCGGCGATCCTCGGCAACGGCGGTATCGCGATCGCACGCTGCGGGCTCGTCGACGGCGCCTGGTCGGTCCAGGGCTCCGTCGGCCACCAGGCCGTCGATGCGATGGTCGGCATGAGCGCGTCGGGGCCACCTGCGCTCGGCGCCACGCTCCATGTGACCGCCATCGCCGGCTCCTCCCAGGAGCTGCTCGCCATCGTCTGCGGCTTCGATCGGCAGCTCGCGAGCCTCGCGCCGATCGTCGAGCCCTTCTTCCTCGCCTCCGGCCCGCTGCTCACGCTCGCGTTGAGTGTGCCGGCCGCGGGAGCCGCGGTGCCCGTCACGACGAGCATCCCCAACCTGCCCGCCCTCATCGGTGCCGAGCTCTGGTTCGTCGCCGTGCAGGCCGCGGGTCCGTCGCTGCACGCATCGTCGATCGTCGGCGGCGTGATCGACTGAACTCGGGCTCGCAGGGGCTCATCGCGCTTCGCGCACGAAGGCATCGAGGATCGTCCGCGCGTAGTACAGGTCTTCGTTCCAGGCGAGCATTCCGAGCGCGATCAACGTCGTGAGCGCTCCAGCCAGGGCAATGCCTGTCAGGGGAGCCGTCTCGAGCCTGAGCGTCGCGCGCAAGAAGGGGACCGCGACGGCTGCGCGGAGCAGGACCGCGACGAGCATCAAGAAGACCAACGAGCGCAGAGTGACCGCGCGCATGTACCACCGATGGAACTCCGCGTGGCCAGACGACACTGCAAGGCACCAGGACTTCGCGGCGTAGTAGATCGCGCGAGTCGTCGCGAACTCGACGTGCTTCGGGGCATCACCCGAGCTCGGGAGGGCCCGCCTCAGGGAGTCCGCTACCTCGGGCGGGAGACGGTCGACGAAGCTGCGCTCGATTGCGGCGGTCTGGGTCTGCTGTGAGTGGCGTGCAAGCTCGAGACACAGATCGCTGCGGAGGGCGCGCGCACGGTCCGAATCCTCGGTTAGAACGGAGGCAACGGGATCGACGCCGACCCAGTAGCCGGCACGCACGAGCAGTCCTGCGCAGTTCTCCGCTGCGACGCCGATGAGGAAGGCTGCGACCGCGGGGCCGAGCCACGATCCAAGGGGAGAGGTGCCGTCCCCGCCGATACCGATCGAAGCCCTCACCTCAAACTTGTCGGAGTCGTCCGAGGAGAGCGCCGGCGCTGGGCGGCCGCGGATCCCTAGAAGTCGCAGCACGACGATGAAGAACGAGCCAGCGAGGAGGGTGAGGGCGAGCTCGGAGATATGCAGGATCGACTCTGGGTGTGGCGCTCCGACGCGGCCCGCGGCGGGCGCGCGACGCGTTGACGGCATGCTGAGCGTCGTTCCGAGGGCGGGCGTCACGCGAAGTCGAATCACGCCCCTCCCCCGTACGTCGCGCACCTTTGCTCGCGGGGGCCCGCTATCCTCCCGCGACCGTGTTCGCTCCTCGTTCGGCGTTCGTCCTCCTGCTCGCGGCAAGTCCGGCGCTCGCGCAGTCGAGCCAAGCGCCGATCGACTTCAACCGCGACGTCCGGCCGATCCTCGCGGATCGCTGCTTCGCGTGTCACGGTTTCGACGCGAAGGCGCGCAAGGCCGAGCTCCGGCTGGACACGCTCGACGGCCAGCGCGCGGAGCGCGAGGGGCGGGTGCCGGTGCGGCCCGGCGATCCAGACGGCTCGGAGCTGATCGCGCGCATCGAGTCGCACGATCCCGAGCGGGTGATGCCGCCGCCGGATTCGCAGCGCGTGCTGAGCGACGCGGAGCGCGCGGTGCTGCGGCGCTGGATCGCCGAGGGGGCGGCCTTCGCCGAGCACTGGGCCTTCCTGCCGCCGCGCCGTCCCGAGTTGCCCGCCGTGGCCGACGCGGCCTGGCCGCGCCAGGACCTCGATCGCTTCGTGCTCGCGCGCCTGGAGGCGAGCGGACTCGCGCCGGCACCCGAGGCGACGCGCGAGACCCTCATCCGCCGCGTCACCCTGGATCTCACCGGCCTGCCGCCCACCCCCGAGCGGATCGACGCCTTCCTCGCCGATCCGCGACCCGACGCGTACGAGCGGCTCGTCGACGAGCTCCTCGCATCGCCGCACCACGGCGAGCGCATGGCGCAGATGTGGCTCGACGCCGCGCGCTACGCCGACACGAACGGCTACCACCACGACAACATCCGGACGGCCTGGCCCTACCGGGATTGGGTGATCGAGGCCTTCCGCCGCGACCTGCCCTTCGATCGCTTCGTGATCGAACAGCTCGCGGGCGACCTGCTCGCGGAGCCCGACGAGTCGCAGCGGATCGCGTCGGGCTTCTGCCGGATGCACAACATCAACGACGAGGGTGGCGCGATCGACGCCGAGTACCGCGTCGAGGCCGTCGCCGATCGCATCGAGACGATCGCGACGACCTTCATGGGGCTGACCTTCACCTGAGCGCGCTGCCACGACCACAAGTACGACCCGTTCACGCAGGAGGACTACTACAGCCTCTACGCCTACTTCGACTCGGTCGACGAGCGCGGCGTGTATTCGAACGAGTTCGAGGCGGCGCGCGCCTATCCGGCGCGGCTCATGCACGCTCCGCCGGCGCTCGCGGCGCGGCTGGCGGAGAACGCGGCCGCGCTCGCGACGGTCGAGCGCGAGCTCGTCGCGATCGAGCCCGCGGTCCGGCAGGAGCTCGAGGTCTGGGAGGCGGCGCTGCGCGGCGAGCACGGCGTGATCTGGCAAGCGGCGACGCTCGTCGCGGCGCGGAGCGAGGGCGGCACCGAGCTCGAGCGACTCGACGACGGCTCGGTGCGCATGACGACGCGTCCGGAGCGCGCGACGATCGAACTGGAACTGGAGATCCCGGCCGGAACGCCTGCGGGCGACGGCCTCCGCCTGCTGCGCCTCGAGGTGCTCGCGGATCCGAGCTTCCCCATGGGCCGCGTCGGTCTCGCCCCGAACGGCAATGCGGTGATCTCGTCGATCCGCGCTACCGCGGCCGACCTCGCCGATCCCGCGCGCACGCAACCGATCGCGTTCGCGTGGGCCTGGGCGGACCACGAGCAGCGCAACGGCGACTTCGACGTGCTCAACGCGATCTTCGACCGCGGCGATGGCTGGGCCCTCGAGGGTCATCTGCGCGAGGGGCCGCGCACCGCCCTGCTCGTCGCGGCCCAACCCTTCGGCCAGGCGACGGGCACGCGGCTGCGCGTCCGCATCGCGTGTGAGAGCAGGTACGGCGCGCACGTGGTCGGTCGCGTGCGCGTCGCGGTCGCGAGCGCGGGTGAGGAGCTCGTCCGCGAGCTGCCGCTCGTGAGTTCCGACTGGTGGTCGGCCGGACCGTTCCCGGCGCAGGACTTCGAGGCCGCCTGGGCGACGGAGCACGGCCCGGAGTCCGTGACGCGCATCGACCGCGATCGGCGCTTCGGCAAGCTCGGCTGGCAGCACCAGCGCGACGGCGAGGGCCGCGTGATCGACCTGCGCGGCGAGCGCGCGGCGTTCTACTTCGCGCGCGAGCTGCGCACGCCGTGGCGGACGAAGCTGCCCATCGCGCTGGGGAGCGACGACGCGATCAAGGTCTTCCTCGACGGCCGGGAGCTCCTCGCGAACAAGGTGATGCGCGGTGCGGCTCCCGACCAGGAGCGCCTGGAGCTCGAACTCGAGCCCGGGGAGCACGTCCTCGTCGTGAAGGTCGTCAACGACGCCGGACCGGCCGGCTTCTTCGGTCGACTCGACCCGGCACCCGGTGCACCCGAGGCCATGCGCCCGTTCGCGCTGATCGCGCAGGAGCACCGCTCCGCGTCGATCGGCCAGGAGCTCGTGCGCGCCTTCGGCATGCGCTCGCCGAGCTACGCGAAGCTCGAGCTGCGCCGCCGCGAACTCGTGGCCGCCAGGACGGCGCTCGACGCGGAGCGCGTGCCCGTGCTGGTGATGAAGGAGATCGAGAAGCGCGAGCCGACCCGCGTCCTGACCCGCGGTCGCTACGAGCTGCCCGATCCTGCCCGACCGGTGAGTCCGCGTCCGCCCCTCGCGCTGGGCGGGGCCTTGCCCGCCGGGGAGCCCGCGAACCGGCTCGGCTTCGCGCGGTGGCTCGCGTCGAAGGACCATCCGCTCACGGCGCGCGTCCACGTGAACCGCATCTGGCAGATGATCTTCGGCGTCGGCATCGTCGCGACGGCGGAGAACTTCGGTCAGCAGGCCGACGCCCCGAGTCATCCCGCACTGCTCGACTGGCTCGCGACCGAGTTCGTCGCGCGGGGCTTCAGCCAGCGCGAGCTGCTGCGCCTCATCGTGACGAGCGCGAGCTACCGCCAGTCGTCGCGGCGCGACGCGACGGCGCAGGCGCTCGACCCCGACAACCGGCTGCTCGCGGCCTTCCCGCGGCGTCGTCTCGCCGGGGAGTTCGTGCGCGATCTCGCGCTCGCGAGCGCGGGACTCCTCGTCCCGACGATCGGCGGACCGAGCGTGAAGCCCTACGAGCCCGAGGGGCTCTGGACCGAGGTCTCGATCGGCGCCAGCTCCAACACGCAGGTGTTCCAACGCGACCGCGGCGAGGCGCTGTGGCGGCGCAGCATCTACACGTTCTGGAAGCGCACCTCGCCCAATCCGCAGATGGCGACCTTCGACGCGCCGACGCGCGAGTACTGCGTCGTGCGACGTGCGACGACCAACACGCCGTTGCAGGCGCTCATCCTCTGGAACGACGAGCAGTTCGTGGAGGCGGCGCGGGCCCTGGCGCAGCGCGTGCTCCGCGAGCGGAGCGACGACCGCGCGCGCATCGAGCGCATGTTCCGCCTCTGCACGGGCCGCCGGCCGCAGGTCGCCGAACGCGAGCTGCTGGAGCGCCTCGTCGCGGGCTTCCGCGCGCGCTACGCGGCGGCACCCGACGACGCGCTCGCGCTGCTCCGCGGCGGCGAGAGCGCGCGCGACGAGTCCCTCGACCCGGTGCAGTGCGCCGCCTTCACGATGCTCGCTTCGACCCTGTTCGCGCTGGACGAGACCATCGTCCGCGGCTGAGAGCCCGATCGTCTCGCGACCCCAACGGAGACCACGATGGATCCGCTCGCCCAGTACCTGCACAACCTGAGTCGCCGCCAGTTCTTCGGCCGTGCGGTCGGCACCGTCTCGTCGGCGCTCGGCGTGGGTGCCCTCGCGTCGTGGCTCGGCTCGCCCCGCGCGGCGGACCCCGCGGGACGGCGTGGTGCGCTCGAGGCGCTGCACTTCCCGCCCCGCTGCAAGCGCGTGATCTACCTCCACATGATGGGCGCGCCGTCGCAGCTCGACCTCTTCGACCACAAGCCGAAGCTGCGCGAATACAGCGGCAAGGACCTCCGCAAGCTGCCGGAGATCTACAACGACCAGCGCGTGACCGGGATGACCAGCGGTCAGTCGTCCCTGCCGCTCGTGCCGTCGATGTTCCGCTTCGACCGCTACGCCAATGAACAGGACGGCGCGTTCGTCAGCGAGCTCTACCCGCACACCGGCGCGATCGCGGACAAGCTCTGCATCGTGAAGACGGTCCACACCGAGGCGATCAACCACGAACCCGGTGTGACCTTCATGCAGACGGGCAGCCAGGTCCCGGGTCGCCCGGCCTTCGGCGCGTGGCTCAGCTACGGACTCGGTCAGGGCAATGCCGACCTGCCGGCGTTCATCGTGATGATCAGCATGGGCTTCGGGAACGACCAGGCGCTCTCGGCCCGGCTCTGGAACAGCGGCTTCCTGCCGAGCGAGCACCAGGGCGTCCGCTTCCGCTCCGCGGCCGATCCGGTGCTCTTCCTGAACGATCCGCAGGGCGTCTCGCGTGCGGACCGCCGGCGCATGCTCGACGCCGTCGCGGCGCTGAACGAGCGCGAGTTCGAACGGAGCGGCGACCAGGAGGTGCTCGCGCGGATCACCCAGGGCGAGATGGCCTTCCGCATGCAGGCCTCGGTGCCCGAGCTGACCGACATCCGCGGCGAGGACGAGCAGACCCTCGCGATGTACGGCGAGGACGTGCACAGGCCCGGCTCCTTCGCGCGCAACTGTCTCCTGGCGCGTCGCCTGGCCGAGCGCGACGTGCGCTTCATCCAGATCTACCACCGCGGCTGGGATGCCCACGGCAACCTCCCGCGCGAGATCAGAGAGCAGTGCCGCATGACCGACCGGGCGCAGGCCGCGCTCGTCCGCGATCTCGATCGCCGCGGCATGCTCGACGACACGCTCGTGATCTGGGGCGGCGAGTTCGGGCGCACCGCGTATTGCCAGGGCAAGTTCAGCGAGACCGACTACGGGCGCGATCACCACGGCCGCTGCTTCACGATGTGGCTCGCCGGCGGGGGGATCCGCCGCGGCATCGTGCACGGGGAGACCGACGAGTTCGGCTACAACATCGTGCGGGATCCCGTCAGCGTGCACGACCTGCACGCGACCCTGCTGCGCCTGCTCGGCATCGACCACGAGAAGCTGACCTACCGCTTCCAGGGTCGTCACTACCGACTGACCGACATCGCGGGCGAGCTGGTGCCGGGCATCCTGGCCTGATCGACGCGCCGCGCGGCGCGCGAGGAAATCGCGCGCCGCGTCGGGGACGGCGTGGGGGAACCGTGTTTCGAGGTCCGACGGCGCTCGGTCGCCGCGACCCGAACACGCGATCCCACCATGAATCGATCCCCTCTCCCGCTCGCTGCGCTCCTGGCGAGCTTCGCGGCCGGACCGCTCCTGGCCCAGGACGGAGCCCTGCCCCCGTCGACCCACGACGCCCTCGACCGCTTCGCCGCCGTGCAGCGCGAGGACGGTCGGCTCATCGGCGCCGGCCGCGACTACCGCGTCCGCTTCGACGCCGCCGGCATGGAGTTCACGCCGGCGCTCGGTCGCACGGCTCCCGAGCTCTACCCGCTCCGCCTGGACATGACCGCGAGCGGTCGTGGTGCGCTGCGCTCGCCCGCGTCCGCGGTCGAACCGCGCGAGGACGGACTCACGGTCCGCTACGCGCGCGGCCAGGTGGTCGAGACCTACGAGGTCCGGCCGCAGGGCGTCGAGCAGTCCTTCGTCTTCGAGGCGCTGCCCGACGGCAAGGGCGATCTCGGCGTCACGCTGCGCGTCGACACGGCGCTGCCGCTCGTCCACGCGGACGACGACGAGCTGCGCTTCGCGAATGCCTTCGGCGGCGTCCGCATCGCCGGAGTCGTCGGCATCGACGCGCGCGGCGTCCGACGCGCGGGCTCGCTCGCCTGCAGCGGCGGCGTCCTCGAGCTGCGTCTGCCGGCGGACTTCGTCGAGAAGGCGGCCCTGCCGCTCGTGCTCGACCCGCTGATCGAGACCTTCTTCACGGTCGCGAGCGGCAGCCAGGACCATGAGCCGGCGGTCGCCTACGACGCGGACAGCTTCAAGTACCTCGTCGTCTGGAACCGCGACTTCTCCGCGAGCTCGTCCGACATCATGGGCCAGCTCCTGCGGCACGTGCGGAACCCCGCGGGCGAGTTCTTCCAGGGCTCGATCATCATCCGCACCAGCGTGGGGATCTCGCGGCGGCCGCGCGTGGCCGACCAGGGCCTGCGCAACCAGTTCCTCGTCGCGTGGGAGGAGTCGACGTCCGCGGCGCCGACGAACCGCGACATCTACGCGCGCACCGTGCCGCCGGACTCGGCCATCGCGATGGGGGCCACGGCGTCGCTGGCGAGCGGTGCGAACGACCAGCGCGGGGTCGAGCTCGCGAGCGAGATCAGCGAGCGCTTCGGCACGGTGATGCTCGCCTACCTCGACGGTTCCGACGTGAAGGCGATGCGCGCCAACGTCTCGGGCACGAACGTCGTGTCGGTCTTCTCGAGCGCGACCGTCGCCGCCGGCGAGTCGGCGAGCGTCGTCCGCCTGCCGAAGGTCGGCGGCTACCGCGGCGAGACCGCGCCGCGCTACCTCGTGGCCTGGGTCGCGAGCGGCGCCGTCCGCTACCGCGTGATGGACTTCGACCACACGTTCCGGACCGCCGCCGCGTCGCTGCCGGGCGTCACGCTGGCGGTCGATGCCGCGGTCGACGGTGACGGTCGGAGCTGGACGCTCGCCTATGCGCAGCGCGAGGCCGCGTCGGGCTCCGGCGCCAACGTGCGCGACATCTGGGTGACCAGCTTCGTGTTCGAGGCCGGCGCGTCGACGCTCACGGAGAGCGGTCGTCGTGCCCTCGCCGCGACGGCCGGGGTCGAGGAGGCGGTGCCGGTGGTCGGCTGCTTCGGCCAGGGTTCGCTGGTCGCGTGGATCGCGGTGAGCGGCACCGCGCGTCTCGTGCGGGCGCAGACGCTCACGCTGAACGGCTGCAGCACCTGCGAGGAGACCCTCACGGTCGCGAGCTCGGACTTCGCCGGCACGCGCGTCGCGCTGGGCACCAAGTTCAGCGGCGGCGACTCGAGCAGCATCCGCGAGGACCTCGTGTTCGCGTGGGATGCGCAGGTCGCCGGCGTGTCGTCGATCGCCGCACAGCGGTTCCGTCCGACGGACGGCGGCATCGCCGAGCTCGGCGGAGGCTGCGGCGCGACCGCCGAAGCCCGCGACGAGTGCGCGGTCATCAACGAGCCGACCCACCGGGCCATGCTGCGCGGCGCGCCCGTCGGCGCGAGCGGCTGGCTCGTGCTGTCCTTCGAACGACTCGACGCGGCGGGCTGTGGCTCCTGCGTGCTCGTGCCCAGTCCGTACTCGGGTGCGATCGCCGGGCCGTTCACCGCGGATGCCTCCGGCGCGATGTCCTTCCTGGTCGCGCTGCCGAACGAGAGCGCCCTGCGCGGTCTCGACCTCTTCGAGCAATGGCTGATCGCCGACGCCAGCGCGCCGGGCTGCAGCACCTTCTCCCTCGACTTCTCCAACGCCCTCCAGATCACGATCGAGTGACCCGCGGCAAGACCCGGATCCAGAGAACCCACCCATGAAGAACCAGAACCCATTCGACCTCGCGGGTCTCGTCGCCGTCGTGCTGACGGGGACCACGCTGTTTGCCCAGTCCGGCGCGCGGCAGGAGACCCTGCGGCGCACCGGCGAGCCGCGGCGCGATGTGGCGCAGTCCTGCGCGCTCGCGGACGAAGGCGACCACCTGTTCGGCTTCGGCCGCGACTATGCGGCGCGCTTCGATGCGCGCGGTCTCGAGTTCACACCGGCGCTCGGCGCCGCGGCGCCGCAGACGCAGCGGCTGCGCTTCACGCTCGAGTCGATCGTGCACGGCAAGACGCCGTTCGCGCTCGAGCCGGCGGTCGCGCCGCAGCGCGAGGGCCGGTATGCGCGCTATCCGCGCTCCGCCGACGTGACCGAGCGCTACGAGGTGCGCGCCGACGGCGTGGAGCAGAGCTTCGTGTTCGCCAGGCTGCCCGGGAGCGGGGAGCTGGTCGTGCGCGGGCGCCTCGCGACGGAGCTCGCGGCGTCGGTCGACGGCGACGGCGTCGCGTTCCTCGCGCCGGGGCTCGGCGGCGTCGCGTTCGGGGGCGTGCTCGGGATCGACGCGCTGGGGCGCACGGCGAAGGGCTCGCTGCGCGTCGTCGACGGCATGCTCGAGCTCCGGCTGCCCGGCAGCTTCGTCGACGGCGCGGCGCTGCCGCTCGTGCTCGATCCGCTCATCGGCACCCGCCGCGACGTGAACAACGCCGCCACCGACGACTCCGCGGTCGACGTCGCCTTCGACGCGACCAGCTACACGGACCTCTTCGTGTGGGAGCGCAGCTTCTCGGCGAACGAGGTGCACGTGTACGGCCGCACCTATGCGCGGCTCACCGGTGCCTACGGTGCCGAGTTCCTCATCGCCGGCGGTGCCAACGTGCGTTGCACGACGGCCGCGGTCGCGAACCACAATCCCAGCGACCGCTTCGTGGTGGTGTGGGCGGAGAGCCTCGGCCTCTTCGGCACGAGCAAGCTCTACCTCCGTCCGATCAGCGCGACCGGCACGGTCGGTGCCTCGACCCAGGTTCCGGTGACGGGCGGCTCCAGCAACTACGAGCCCGACCTCTCCGGCAACCCGGCCGCGAGCGTGGGCAGCGGCGACACGGGTGTGATCGTGTGGGAGGAGCTCGGCGCCGGCATCCGCGCCCTGCGCTACACGCTCGGGGCCACGATCTCCGCGGTCGGCTTCGGTTCGATCGTGGCCGTCACGGCCAATGCGCACACGAAGCGCCCGCGCATCAGCCGCTCGTCGGAGTCGCGGCTCGCGGTGGTCTTCGAGGAGCGCCCGGGCAGTTTCACCGGCGTCGGCGTCCGTGCGCTCACGCGTGCCGGAGCGATCGAGGGCAACGGCTCGCTGCGCATCAACATCGGTGTCGGGCCCGATCTCGTGAGGCCCGACGTCGACGGTGACGGCAACGACTTCATGGTCGTCTGGGAGCGCCGCTCGGCCCTCGCCGACGGCGACATCTGGTGCGGCATGTTCGGCTGGAACGGCGTGGGCATCGTCCTCGCCGGCAACGTCGACGCTCCGGTCGCCGCGACGGCCGGCGTCGACGAGCGCGATCCGGTCGTCGTGCACGCCGGCGCGAAGTACGTCACGGCCTGGACGAAGGTCGTGGGCTTCCTCGACTCCGTCATCGCCGGTCGCGCCCTCGCGCTCACGGGCTGCCAGAGCTGCGGCGACGAGTTCATCGCACCGCCGGCCCGGAGCAGCGAACAGGCGGCGGCCCTGGCGAGCGAGCGCTCCGGCGGCGTGCTGGACGGCACGATCACGATGATCGGCTATGAGTCGACCGGCCCCGCGCCGGGCTTCTCCGGCGACATCTGCGGTGCCCTGTTCTCCAACTTCGGCGGCGGGAGCGCCGTGCCCGTCGCGTCGGGTTGCGGTCCGACCGTCGACCTCGTCACGCTCTCGCTCCCGTCCATCGGCAATCCCGCCTTCGGCTTCCGCGTGACCCACGCCCAGCCCGGCGCGCTCTTCACCGGGCTCAGCATCGGCTTCGGCGGTTCCGCGCTGAGCTGCGGGACCTGCTCGATCCTCCTGCCCGACGTGCTCACGCCGGTCGCGATGGCCGGCGGCAATGGCCAGATCCCCCTCGCGCTGCCCTGCCAGGCCTCGCTGATGGGTGCCGTCTTCGAGACCCAGGCGCTCGTCCTCGGTGCCGTGGTCGGTTCCTGTCCGCTGGTGCCCGAGCTCGCGACCTCGTCGCGCCTGCGGATCACGCTGGGCGAGTGAGTGCCTGCCCGCGCCCTGGGGGACCCAGGGCGCGGCGTGAAGTGCGTGTCGCGAGCGGCGTCTACGTCGATGGACCGACGACGCGCGAGCGCGCGCTCAGCGCAGGCTCGCGAGGAACGCGTCCTTCCAGTGGTAGCCGTCGAGGATCGACTCGTCGTCCTCGCCGAGGATGCGCAGCGCGAGGTAGAGGGCCTCGATCGACGCGAGCCCGGCATCGGGGTCGTCGAAGATGCGCGACCTGCGCGGATAGACCGTGCGCACGCCGCCGGGGATCGAGCGCCGGATCGGCGTGCCGATCACGCAGCGCTCGAGCTGTGCGAGATGGCGCCAGGTCGAGTCCAGGAGGAGCAGCGGGTGGCCCCGGTCATCCGCGCAGAGCGGCGGCGCGTCGACGGCGAGCAGGAGATAGCCGCTCCCGTCGAAGCGCAGGCCCGCGCTCGCGCGCAGGAAACGGAAGCCCGGCCGATCGTGGAGGAAGCGCAGCGAGCACTTGGCGATCCGCTCCTTCTGGTGGCGGATGACGGTGACGGGGGTGCCTGGCATCGCGCGGGGTGGTGCAGGCTAGCAGGACGAGGGCATCGGTCGCGAGCCCGCGTAGAGTCCTCCGACGTGAGACGCTTCGCCCTCGCGGTCCTCGCCGTCGTCCTCTCGTCCTGGCCGCTCTCATCCTGCGTCGCGCCGCCGGACCCGGCGGCCGCGTGGGGCGCGGCGCGCTCCGGTCACCGCGTCCTGCTGGGCGGCTCGGATCCACGCCGCGGCGGCGGGCGCCTCGCGATCGCCGCGGTCGATGCCGCGGGGCGCCTGACGGAGATCGAGTGGGAGATGCCCTGGGGCGGCATCCACGACGTCCATCGCCTGGCGAACGGCAACGTGATGGTGCAGCGCGGCGCGGCCGAGCTGGTCGAGATCGACGTGGAGTCGCGGCAGGTCGTGTGGAGCCACGACAGCGCGGCTCGCGAGCGCAATGCGGGGCGCCGCGTCGAAGTCCACTCGTTCCAGCCGCTCGCCGACGGCACGGTGATGATCGCGGAGAGCGGGCCGGCGCGGCTCGTCGTCGTCGATCGCGCGGGCGCGCTCGTGCGCGAGCTGCCGCTGTTCGTCGAGAACCCCGACCCGCACCGCGACACCCGCCTCGTGCGCGTCCTCGACGGCGGCACGGTCCTCGTCTGCCACGAGGGCGACGGCTGCGTGCGCGAATACGCGCTCGCCACCGGGGCCCTCGTCTGGGACTTCCACGTCCCGCTCTTCGGCCGCGAACGGCAGGGCGGTCACGGCCAGCGCGCCTTCGGCAACCAGTGCTTCGCGGCGCTGCGCCTGCCGTCGGGCAACACGCTGATCGCCACCGGCAATGGGCATTCGGTCCTCGAGGTCTCGCCGGCGCGCGAGATCGTCTGGCAGCTCACGCAGGACGAACTGCCGGGCATCGCCTTGGCCTGGGTGACGACGCTCGAGCTCCTGGAGAACGGCCATTACGTGATCGGCAATTGCCACGCGGGGCCGGGCCAGCCGCTGCTGATCGAGATCGAGCCGCGCACGAAGCGGGTGGTCTGGCGCTTCGACGGCTGGGACGAGTTCGGCGACGCGGTGTCGAACTCAATGCTGCTCGGCGTCCGCTCGCGACGCTGACGCGGTGCAATCCGCCAGCATCGAGAGCACCGCCGCCGCGACGTCCTCGACGCCGATGCCGAGCACGCACTGGGGCGAGGCGCAGATGCGGCGCTTGCAGGGGCGGCAGGGGACCTCGTGCCAGAGCACGCGCGCGCCGTCGTGCCAGCGCGGGCCGTAGAGCGTCTCGTCCTTCGGTCCGAAGAGGGCGAGCACACGGGCGCCGGCTGCGGCGGCGACGTGCAGCGGCCCCGTGTCGGCGGCGACGACGAGGTCGGCGTCGCGCAGCGCGTGCGCGAGACCGAGCAGGCCGAGGGCCTTGCCGTCGAGCCCGCGCGCTCTTGGCGCGGCGCGCAGGATCGCCGCCGCGAGCGCGTCCTCGCCCGGTCCGAAGCTGACGGCCACCTCGAGACCCTCGCCGCTCAGGCGCCGGGCGAGCGACTCGAACTTCGCCAGCGGCCAGCGCTTGAACGCGGCGAACGCACTCGCGCCGGGATGCATCACGACGCGCGGCCGCGGCACGCCGCGCCAGAACGGGTGGGGCTCGGGCGGCAGGGCCAGGCGCGGCTTTGCCGGCGCGCCCTGGAGCCCGAGCGCTCGCAGGAGGAAGAGGCCGCGCTCCGCGCGGTGCGGCAGCGGCAGGGGCAGCGCGAGGCGCTCGCGGTAGGCGTATTGCGCACCCTCGCGGGAGCCGGGCGCGGCGAAGCCGAGCTTGCGCTCCGCGCGGAGCGCGAGCACCGGCCACGCGCTCTTCAGCAGGCCGTGCAGGTCGAGCAGCACGTCGTAGCGCTCGCGGCGCAGCGCGAGCAGGGCGCGCAGGCGCGCGAGCCGGCCGCGCCGCGGGATCGTGCGCACGGCGTCGAGATCCGGGCAGCCGCGGAGGATCGCCGCGTGACGGTCCTCGACCAGGAACTCGATGCGCAGATCGGGGCGCTCGCGCTTCATCGACGCGACGGTCTCGAGCGAGAAGAGCACGTCGCCCAGCGCGGAGAGCCGGATCACGAGGATCCTCGCACCGTGTCGGAGTTCGCCGCGCGCGTTCACCCGCGCACCTTAGCGGGCCCGCGGGTCAGTCCGAAAGGCCGCGCGCGAGGCGGGCGCCGAGCGCGTCGTGCGTCGCGGTCGGGTCGACCTGGTTCCGCGACGCACAGCGCGCGAGGAGCGACGGGAAGAGGTAGCTGCCGCCGCGCACCATGCGCTGCGGATCGCGTGCGCCGACGGCGCTGCGGAGCCCATCGCCCGGACGGCACGGGGCGTCGTAACGCAGCGATTGGTCGGCGCAGATCTCGCTGACGTTGCCGAGCATGTCGTGGAGCCCGAGGGGATTGGGCCGATGGCTGCCGACCGGCGCGTGCACGAAGCGGCCGTCGTCGAGCGCCGCGGTCGCCGCCCGCGTCGGATCGAGGCGCAACACGGTCTGGTCCGCGAGGTTCTCGTAGCCCGCGAGGCTCGCGGGATCGTCACCGCTGAAGTAGACGGAGCTCGTCCCGCCGCGCGCCGCGCGCTCCCATTGCGCCTCGGTCGGCACGGCGAGCCCCATCGCCCGGGCGACGGCATCGACCTCGACCGCGCTCACGCGCTCGACGGGATGCCGCGCGTCGAGGGTCTCCCCGCCGAGGTCCTCCGTCCGCTGCCAGAGGCTCGGGTTCGATCCCGTCTGACGCAGCCATTGACCCTGCGTCAGCTCGTATTTGCCGATCAGGAACGGCGCCAATGCGACCTCGTGGACCGGCGACTCGGATTGCGCCGCGTGGCGATCGACATGGGGCGAGCCGATCGGCCGCTCCGGCGTCGGACGCGTCGCGCCCATCGTGAAGCGACCGCCCGGGACGAGGACGAGGACGATCCCCGTCTCGGGCGCGATGCGCCATGGTCCGTTCGCCGCGTCGCGCTCCGGGCGTGCGCCGCTCCAGACGTGCCAGAACTCGTGGAGCCCGCTCGTCGGGTCGGGACCGAGCGGCAGCAGGCCGCGGATGGGCGTGAGGCGCAGCCCGTCGTAATGCGGCGAGGTCTGGATCGCGGTGATCGCCGCGGCCCACGCGGCGGCGGCGCTCGGTCCGTGCAGCGTGAGCTCGTCGACCTCGCGTGCGAAGCGCGCGCGCCGTTCGACGGAGGGCGTGATCGCCGTGAGCCGATCGAGCGCGGCGAGCAGATCGTCGATCACGCTCCGTTGCCAGCGGGCCGCATCGTCGTCGCCCAGCACGGCGGCGCGCGTCGCGGCATGCGCCGCGCGTCGCGACTGCAGCGCACGCGTGCGTGCGAGCCACGCGTCGAGACGGGGGAGCAGCGCCGGCGCGGCCGGCCAGAGCTGCGCGGCCTCGTCGACGAGCTCCTGCGCGACCCGGACGTCGGCGAGGCGGCGGATCTCGTGGAGGGCATGTTCGCGTTCGAGCGCGGCCAGGCTCGCCAGCACGAGCCCGAGGACGAGGAGCAGGCCGATCGTGCCGAGCGCTGCGGCGAGGCGCGGCTCGCGATGGACCCAGCGCGTCGCGCGCGTCGCGAGCGCGAGGGGGCGCGCCGAGACCGGTCGTCCGTCGAGGAATGCGCGCAGGTCCTCGGCCAGGGCCGCGGCACTCGGATAGCGGTCCCGCGGGTCCTTGGCCATCGCGCGCTGCACGATCGCCGAGAGGTCGCGCGGCACGGCGGGTTCGAGCACATGCGGCGCCGCCGGGGTCTCGTCGACGATGCGCCGCAGGATCTCGTGCTGCGTCCTCCCGGCATGGGGCGTGTGCCCCGTGAGCAGCTCGTGCAGGCAGGCGCCGAGGCCATACACATCGGTGCGTTCGTCGCAGGCCTCGCCGAGGACCTGTTCGGGCGCGGTATAGGCGGGAGTCCCCGCGAACTCGCCCGCGAGCGTGACCGAGGGCCCCGCGAGTTCGCGCGCGAGTCCGAAGTCGGTCAGCACCGGCGTGCCGTCCTCGCGCACGAGGATGTTCGCGGGCTTCACGTCGCGGTGCAGCACGCCGTGCGCGTGCGCGTGGGCGAGCGCATCGGCGATCGCCGCGAGGCGCGTCACGGTCTCGCGCAGCGGGCCCTTGGCGATGGGGGCGCCGTCGACGCGCTCCATCGCGATCCACGGCAGCCCCTCGTGTTCGCCGACCTCGAGCACCTTCACGATGTTGCGGTGGTCGAGCTGCGCCGCGAGCCGCGCCTCGCGGTGGAAGCGCGCGACGGAACGCGGTTCGAGCGCGAACTGCGGCGGCAAGGTCTTGAGCGCGACACGGCGGCCGAGCGAGAGCTGGATCGCATCGTGCACGACGCCCATGCCGCCGCGGCCGAGTTCGCCGGTGATCCGGAAGCCCGCGGGCGTGGGCGGACTCGCCTCCGCGACCTCTTCGAGGAGCATCGGCTCGAGCAGTTCGCGCAGGTCGGGATGCCGCGCCAGCAGGGCCGCGTCGCCCTCGACGGGTGCCGCGCGGTGCGCCGCGAAGATCGCGATCGCACGGCGCAGCCGATCGAGCGGGTCCTGGTCGGGCGGCATCGCCGCGATTCGATAGCGCCGCCGGGCCCGCGTGAAAAGCGCGGTTCGCCGGGTGTCGATCCTCCGCTCCATCTGCCATGCGTCGCAACGCGGTTGCCCGTCCGACCCTGTCCCTGAGCCCGCTCACGCTCGGTCTGGCCCTTGCGGTGGGCTGCTCGATCGGTGGCGCACCGCTCGTCGCGCAACGCAGTCCCGTGGCGGCGCCGGCCGAGCTGGGTCCGCGGGTCGCGCCGCGTGGACCGCTCGTCGGGACGATCACCACGGTGCTCCGCGACGAGCCGGACGCCGCGAGGCTGGCCGAGCCGAACCTCGTCCCGCGGGACGGCGCGGATCCGTACGTGCTGGACCTGCGCGGGTATCCCCTGCGTCCCGAGCCGGGACTCGATGCGCGGCTCCTCGAGCGCGTGCGCGCGGAACCGGAGGGCGCGAGCTTCGCGATGGCGATGCTCGCGGGGGCCGTGCTGCAGGAGCGCGTCGACGAACTGACGGCGCGCGGTGCGGAGTTCCTCGGCGTGCACCCCTGGCAATGCGTGAAGCTCCGCGTGCCGCATGCCGCGGTGCCGGCGCTGATGCGCCTGGACTCGGTCCGTTGGCTCGGTCTCCCGGAGCCGGGTCAGAAGCTCGACCCCGCGCTGGCCGCGTCGATCCGCGCGGGTGCGACGACGTTCCACGTCCACGTGAACCTCTTCGCCAGCGAGCTCGGGCCCGATTCGCAGCGCGTGCCGATCGACGTCCCGGTCCTCCCCGCCTCGCCGGGTGCGCGCGGGGAGACCCTGCCGGTGATGCGCTGGCGGACGCGCGGGCCGGTGCTCGCGCAGCTCACGGCGCTGGGCTTCGAGGAGGAGAGCTGGGACGAGCACACGCGTTCGTACCGCGGCACCCTGCCCGCGTCGGCGCTCGACGCGCTGCTCGGGCTCGATGCCGTGCTCTTCGTCGAGCCGGTGCTCCGGCCCTCGCCGAATCACGCGCAGAGCGTCGCGATGATCAACCAGGATCGCGTCCGCGGCACCTACGACGGGCAGGGGGTCGCGGTCGGGGTCATCGACGGCGGGATCTCCGGCAATCCGTGGCATCAGGACCACGCCGGCAAGTGGTATTGGTGGTGGGACAACACCGGCTTCGGGGCGACCAATGATCACGGCGGGCACGGCACGCACGTGACCGGCACGATCGTCGGCGAAGGCGTCTCGGATCAGCGCCTGATGGGGATGGCGCCGGGCGTCGGGCGCGATGCCGCTGCACGCGTCTTCGTCGGTCGCCTCTTCGACGACGTCGAGAATCCCTGGGGCGATCCGGGCTGGCTCTACAGCGCCTTCCTCGCGCCGCCGAACGGGCGCCGGCCGGCGGTCGTCAACAACTCCTGGGGAGCCGACGCGCTGAGCAGCCCGTGGAACGGCACGGAGGTCCAGGCGCGCCAGGTCGATGGCTTCGTCCACGCCAGCGACCAGACCTATTGCTTCTCCGCCGGCAACAACGCCAGCAGCTCGACCAGCATCAGCGTCGGCTCGCCGGCCTCCGCGAAGAACGTCCTCACGGTCGGCTCGGTCGACGTGGCCATCGATGCGAATCGCAGGGCGGGATCCCGCTCCGGATTCAGCGACTTCGGGACCGGCGACCAGCGGGTGAAGCCGGATCTCATGGCGCCCGGCAGCGTCATCACGTCCTGCCTCGCCGACAGCCTCGATCGCTACACGCAGAAGAGCGGGACGAGCATGGCGGCCCCGCACGTGACCGGCGTGATCGCGAGCCTGGCCGACAACAATGCCTGGTTCGAATACAACCCGCCCGCGGTGAAGGCGCTCCTGCTCGCGACGGCGACCAACGGGGTCCTCGGCAACCGCGTCGGTCACGGTCTCGTGGACTCACACCGCGCCAACTTCGGCTGGAACTGGGTCTATGGCGGCACGCTCGCCGCACCGTTCACGTGGTCGTACTTCGACATCGACGTGCCGGCGAACATGAGCACCATGAAGGTGGTCACGACCTGGGTCGAGCCGCCGGTCTCCGCGGGCAGCAGCAATGCGCGGGTCAACAACCTGACGACCTACCTCGACATCGAGCCCTTCTCGAGCAGCGGGACCGACGGGTGGCCGATCTCCAGCACGACCGACACCGTGACGAGCCTGTACGGCAGCTCGGCCGTGTTCGGCGTCGTGCGCGACTGCCTGGGCAAGCGGGTGCGCGTGAAGGTCTACGCGAACTCGGTCTTCCCGGGCACCAACGCCAAGTGGTCGGTCTGCGTGGCCCTGGGCTTCGCCGACGGCACCCGACCGATGCAGTTCACGCTCACGCCGTCGACCACGATGCTGCGGCCCGACACGAACTTCACGGTGAGTGCCGCGCTCGGTGCGGGAGCCGGGAACGTCGCACTCGAGAGCGCCCGCATCGCGCTGACCGGCTACGGCGCGGCCACGCTGTCGAGCATGCAGCGCACGACCGCCGACGGCGTGGTCCACGCATTCGGGGGCATGGGCTATTGGTCGTTTCCGTACCCGACGGTGGGGGACATGGTGGTCGGCAGCGGCGTGTCGCGGGATCTGCTCTTCGCGCTGCGCAGTCCGAGCAGCTCTGCCGTCCTCTCGATCACCGGGATCGCGACGGCCCAGGGTCGGGATCAGGTGTTCGATACGACGTCGGTCTGCGTCGACGGTCTGGCGCCGCAGAACGTCGCCGGGCTGACGAGCCCGTCGCACTCGATCAACGCCTGGTCGCGCAACCCCGATCTGCGGATCGACTGGAGTGCCGCGGTCGACAATGGCTGCTCCGGCATCGAGGGTCTGGCCTGGAGCTTCGGCGCGGATCCCAATGCGGTCCCGACCCAACGGAACCTGAGCGGCGATCCGCGCACGCTGAGCTTCCCCGGCCTCGCGAGTTCGTCGACGCCCTACCACTTCGCGATCCGCGCCGTGGACCGCGTCGGCAACCTCTCGACGACGACCGCCAGGCTCGGCGGCTTCCTGATCGACACGCTGGCGCCCAACCTGCTCGCGGTGACGATCAACGGCGGGGCGGCCTACACCGGCTCCACGCGCGTGGACCTGAGCTTCTCGGCCAGCGACGCCCCGAGCGGGGTCTCGATCATCTCCTATTCGCTCGACGGGACGACCTGGAGCAGCTTCGACCCGTATACGGGCTTCGCCGCGAACTTCGACCTCGGCAATCCCGCGATCGGCGGCAATGCGAACGAGGGCACGAAGACGGTCCACGTGCGGGTGGCCGACCGCGCCGGGAACCTGAGCGCCGTGCGGAGCGCCTCGATCCAGTACCTGCGCGTGCCGTCGATCGGCGGCCTGAGCAGCAATCCGTTCCCGACGGTGACGACGAACGCCGTCGTCGTCAGCGGCCTCGACTTCCGCGAGGCGAGCGCCGTGATGCTGGGGACCCGGACGATCACGAGCCATCGCCTCGAGGACCTGGTCGACGGTCTGTTCCTCGTCGCGAACGACGGCACGATCTACTTCCACCCGCCGCAGGGCCTCAGCCCCGGAGCCTATGCGTTGCGCGTCCTGAACGCCGCGGGCACGAGCGCGCCGATGACGCTGAACCTCGTGGCCCCCACGAGCCCGGCGCTCTCCACGTCGTCGTTCCCGCGCGCCGGCGGACCGCAGACCTTCGTGATCCACCGCGGCAACCTGCCCGCCACGACGATCGCCTACCTGGCGCTCTCGCCGAGCAACGCGCCGAGCGCGATCCCGGGTCTCATCCAGCTCGGGATCGGCAATGCCTTCGCCTCGCTCTCGATCCTGGAGCCGGCCTTCCCGACCGCGGCCGGCACCGGGCTCGCCCGCATCGGCCCGGTGACGATCCCCGCGAGCTTCGGCGGCACGGTGCTCTGGTATCAGGCGATCCTGATCGACCTCGCGAACCCGGGCGCGACGCCCATCCCCGTCACGAATGCCGTGCGCTGTCAGTACCTCCCCTGACCGAGCTCCCCTGACCGAGCTTCCCTGACCGAGCTTCCCTGACGCCGCTCAGTCCGCATCCGGCTGGAAGCCTGCGCTGCGGAGTGCGACGACCTTCCGCGCGAGCCGCCCGAGCGCGCGGTTGAAGCGCATGCGTGCGGCGTCGGGCGCGAGTCCGAGCCGCGCGCCGATCGCGTCGAAGTCCAGCCGATCCCACTCACGCAAGCGGATCAGGCGACGGTCCTCGGCCTCGAGCAGTTCCAGGGCGATCTCGAGCCAGGCCCGTTCCTCCTGCCGCGACGCGTGCGCGGAGGGACTCGTCAGGGAGGCGGCATGGGCATCGAGGGGGACGGCGACCGTCTCCTGGTCGTGCGCCCGTCCGCCGCCGCGACGCTGCGCCTGCACGCGATCGGCGGCATCGCAGAGCACGTTCTCGACGATGCGCGCGAGCAGCGCGCGGAAGCGTGCGCGATCGACCACGATGAACCGCGGGCCATAGCGCAGGGCACGCAGCGCCGCGTCCTGCACGAAGTCCGCGGTCTCGCCGAATTGGCGGAGGCGGGCCCCGAGCCGGCGGTGCACCAGCTCCTTCAGCCACTCGAGATCGCGGGCGACGAGCGTGCGCAGCGCCTCGTCGTCGCCCGCGTGCGTGCGGCGCAGCAGCGCGAAGGTCTCGTCGTCGTGGTGCCCGGGCGTCTCGCTCATGCCGGCGGCCGATGCTCGTGCCTGGGTCCGGGTCCGGCAAGGACTCGGGCCCGATGGAAGTCCCGTGCGGACCCGCCTACCCTCGCCCGGCCGCCCCGCACCCCGCCCGCCGCGATCCCATGCCCTTCGACTCCCTCGCCGCCGCCGAATCCGTCGCCCGACTCGCCGCCCAGCACGCGGCACGCGTCGATCAGGAGGCCGTGTTCCCGCGCGCGACCCTCGACGCCGCGCGCGACGCCGGGCTGCTGGCGCTCACGACGAGCCGCGAACACGGCGGTCACGGCGGCTCCCTGCGCGACGCCGCGCTGGTCGTCGAGCGCATCGCGCGCGAGTGCGGCTCGTCGGCGATGGTCCTGACGATGCACTACGCGGCGAACGCGGTGCTCGAGGCGCATGGCGCGCCGGCGCTGCGGCAGGAGCTCGGTGCGGGCCGCCACCTCGGCACGCTCGCGTTCAGCGAGGCCGGGTCGCGCTCGCAGTTCTGGGCGCCGGTGTCCACGGCGCGGGTCGAGGGCGACGAGGTCGTGCTCGACGCGCAGAAGAGCTGGGTGACCTCGGCCAATGCGGCGACGCTCTACGTCTGGTCGAGTCGGCCCACGGCCGGCGACGAGGCGAGCACGCTCTGGCTCGTGCCGAACCGGCGGCCGGGGCTCACGCTCCAGGGCGGTTACGAGGGCATGGGCCTGCGCGGCAACGACAGTGCGCCCGTCACGGCGAAGGCGCTGCGCGTGCCGGTCGCGAATCGCCTCGGTGCAGATGGCGCGGGGTTCGGGGTGATGATGCAGGACGTGCTCCCGACCTTCTGCGTGTTGATCGCCGCGGGATCGATCGGCCTCATGGAGACGGCCGTCTCGCGCACGGCGGAGCACGCCGGCGGGAAGCGGTATGCGCATCTGCCGACGTCCTCGGCGCTCGCGGACCTGCCGACCATCCGCGCCTACGTGGCGCGCATGCGCATCGACGCCGACGCCGCGCGCACGCTCTGGCTCGACACGATCGGCGCGCTGGAGACCGGCCGCGCCGACGCGATGCTGCGCGTGCTCGAGGTGAAGGTCGCGTGCGCGGAGGCGGCCCTGCGCGTGGTCGACTCGGCGATGCGCGTCTGCGGTGGCCTCGCCTACCGCAAGGAGGTCGGCGTGGAGCGCGCGTTCCGCGACGCGCGCGCGGCGATGGTCATGGCCCCGACGAGCGACCAGCTCTACGACTTCATCGGCAAGGCCGTCTGCGGCATGCCCCTGTTCTGACGGCGACGAGGCGCATGACGATGGCGGACACGCTGGTGCTCGGGGCGGTCGCGTACGACGCGAAGGTCGTCACGATCTGGGATGGCTTCACGCGCTGGTTCGCGGCGCACGGCTTCGACTTCGACTACGTGCTCCATTCGAACTACGAGCGGCAGGTCGAGCAGCACTTCGCAGGCGCGTTCGACGTCGCGTGGAACTCGCCGCTCGCGTGGTTGCAGGCGGAGGCCGTGGCGCGGGCGCGCGGCCGTCGCGTCTGTGCGCTGGCGATGCGCGACACGGACCAGGACCTCGCGTCGGTCGTGCTCGTGCGGGCCGAGGACGCGATCCACGACCTCGCGGACCTGCGTGGCCGGACGATCGGCGTCGGCGCGAGCGACTCGCCGCAGGCGACGCTGATCCCCTTGCTCCACCTGGCCGAGAACGGCATCGAGCCGGGCGTGGATTGCGCCGTCCGGCGCTTCGACGTGCTCGTCGGCAAACACGGCGATCACGTCGGCGGGGAGCGCGAGGCCGTCCTCGCCCTGCTCGCCGGCGAGGTCGATGCCGCCTGCCTCATCGACGGCAACCTGCTCGCGTTCTCGCGCGAGGGCACGCTGCCCGCGGGGCGCACGCGCGTGCTCGCGACGACCGCGCGCTACGACCACTGCAACTTCACCGCGCTCGACGACGGGGAGAGCCCGAAGCTGCGCCGCTTCGCCGAGCTGCTGCTCGGCATGCGCTATGCGGATCCCTCGGCGAGACCGCTCATGGACCTGGAAGGCCTGAAGGCGTGGCGGCCGGGTCGCACGAGCGGCTATGCGCTGCTCGGGCGCGCCTGCGCGCGCTTCGGTTCGCTCGCGGCGTTCCTCGCGCGCATGCGCGTCGCATGACGCGCGCCGTCGTCGAACTCGGGTTGCTCGATCTCGAGCGGGGTGCGGCGATCCTGCTGCGCCGTGCGCTCGCACCGCTCCGCCCCGGCGACGAGCTCGTCGTGCGCGGCACCGCGCGCGAGCTCACGGTGCGCCTGCGGGCCTTCGCGCGCCAGGAAGGCCATGCCTGTCGCGACGGCGACGGCCCGGGGATCGTCGGCGTGCTCGTCCGCGGCGAGGCGATGGGGGCCCGCTGGCTGGGCGCGGAGCGCGCCGGTGGGGCGCGCGAGGACGGCGTGGTCGCCGCGCCGCCGCAGCGCTGGGGACTCGCGGTGCGCGGGGCCTGGGTCGAGGCGGGCCTGCCGGACTTCGCCTTCGCGCTCGCCGAGCAGGACCGCGTCTGGGCCGACGACGTCGGCGCGCAATATCGGGCGGCGGCCGCCGCGCAATGGGATCCGGCGCTCGCGATCCCCTGGGACGCGCCGCGCACGCATCCCGCCGAGGTCGAGGACGCGCTGGTCGGCGTGCTGACCTATCTCATCGAGAACGAGACCGCCGCCCTCATCGTGCCCGCGAAGTTCGCCGCGCAGGTGCACCCGCAGTTCCGCGAGGTGATGCAGCTCCTCGCCCTGCAGGCCGCGGACGAGGCCCGGCACATCGAGGTCTTCTCGCGCCGCGCCCTGCTCGCCCGCGAGGCCTTCGGACTCTCGACCGTCGGCGGGCAGCTCTCGCTCCGCACGCTCCTCGACGAGCCGGACTTCGAGCTCGCTTCCCTGCTCCTCAGCGTGCTGGGCGAGGGTTCGTTCGTGCACCTGCTGGGCTTCCTCCACGTCCACGCACCCGACGCCTGCACCGCGGAGATCATGCGACTCACCGCGGTCGACGAGGCCCGACACGTCGCCTTCGGCATGTCGCACCTCGCGCGTCACGCGCGCCTGGATGCCGGTCTGCTCGCGCGCCTCGCACTCGCGATCGAGCGGCGCCACGACGCGCTGCGTCACAGCGCCGGACTCAACGCCGAGGTCTTCGATGCGCTCGTCGTGCTCGCCGCGGGCAGCTTCGCGCCCGACGCGATCGCGCGCGGCCACGACGCCGTGCAGCAGCTCGTGCAGCAGATGGACGCGGGTCGCCGCACCCGGCTGCGGCGCCTCGGCTTCGACGCGGCGCGGGCGGCGGAGCTGAGCGCGTTGCACACGCGCAACTTCATGTGAGGACCTCCGGTCACGAGTCCCGCGTTCGGCGCGAGTCCTCCTCGGGCTAGATCGCGGGCCGCGACCGCGTCCGCGGCCTTCGCGCGGCGACCTCAGCGTCGGGCGTCCGGCGGCGGCGCTTGCGCGCGCCGCCATTCCGCCATCGATCGGGCCAGGTGGTCTCGCGCGGGCAGGGACAGGCCGAATCCTTGCAGCGCGATCGGCCCGTGGAACCCGATCGCGTCGAGCGTCGCGAGCAGGCCGCGCAGGTCCAGATCGCCTTCGTCGAGGGGGCGGATCAGCGTCGCCCAGTCCCGCCCGTGGCGGTCGGCGCCGTTGATGGTCACCGCCAGCAGACGCGACGCTGCCCGCCGCAGTGCCAGCGCGGGGTCGCCGCCCTCGGTGCGCAGGTGGTGGCAGAGGTTGAAGCAGACGCCGGCGAGCGGATCGTCGATCGCCGCCAGCAGCCGCAGCGCATCGTCGACGGTCTCGAGCCAGAACCCGTGGTGGGGGTAGAGGGCGATCGCGACCCCGCGGCTGCGCGCCGCGGGCAGCAGAGCCTGCAGCGCGGCCAGCGCCGCGCGGTCCCCCGCGGGATCCCGGCGCATCGCACGCTCATGCCTCATCGCCAGCCACAGCTGGCCGGGACCGCCGGCGAGGTCCGCGATCGCGGCCTGCAGCGGTGCCAAGGATGCGGCGAGCGCGGTCGGCGCGTCGGCGTCGTCGGCGATCTCCGGCAGCGTCAGCACGGCGTAGGCGCTGGCGACGTCGAGACCTCGCTGCTCGCAGGCTCGTCGCGCGGCCGCGAGATCGTCGAGGCCCCACGCCAGGCCGTCGAAGCCGAGATCGCCGACCAGCTCCGCCTGTGCTGCGACCGGCCCGCCACCGGTGCCCGTATGCATGGCGTGGAACGTCCGCGTGCTGCCATGCGGCCGACGCCAGGGCGTCGCCGCGGCGGGCATCACGAAGCTGCGGCCCTCGGCGTCGGTCGTCAGGAGGAAGGCGCGGCCGCCGATGTCGGCGCGCAGGCTGCCGTCGGGACCGGCGCGCAGGGCCAATGGCATTGCCGGCGCCGGAGGGTCTTTCAGCGGCACGTCGGCGGCGAGGAACGGCGCCAAGACGCGGCGATCGCCGGCGGCCGCAGCGCGCAGGGCACCGCGCATCGTCTCGCGGGCGACGAGGCGGACGTCGTCGGCCGCCGGCTCGAACGCCATCACGTGCTGCCACGGCAACCCGTCGTGCTCGTCGATGCAGCGAAACCCGTGGCTCGCCATCTCGCGCAGCATCTGGGCCTTGCTCAGCTTGTGCTCGGGCTTGATCGGCACGTCGGGATCCTCGGCGCGGAATTCGACCAGGACCAGGCGGCCACCCGGCCGCAGTGCATTGCGGACGCGCTGCATCACGCGGAGCGGGTGCGACAGCTCGTGATAGACGTCGACCATCAGCACGAGATCGCACGAGGCCGGAGGCAGCTTCGGGTCATCGACGGTCGCCTCCACACCGATGATGTTCCGGAGCCCGGCTGCCTCGGCGCGCTTTCTCAGCATCGCGAGGTACTGCGGCTGCAATTCGATGCCATAGGCGCGCCCCGAGGTGCCGACCGCACGGGCGAGTGGCAGCGTGTGGTAGCCATTGCCGCAGCCGAAGTCGCAGACGGTCTGACCCGCCGTCACCGCCAGCCAGCGATGCAGCGCCGCTCCGTTCTCCTCGGTCTCGCGCGTGGCGCGCAGCAGCCACGCCGCACCGGTCCAGTGCATCGTCTGGGCGATGTCGCGGCCGAGGTAGCGCGTCCGTCCCGCGGGGGTCGCTTCGGGGTCCTGGGCCGGGAGCACCAGCACGAGGGCGAAGGCCGCGGCGAGGGTGGCGAACAGCGGGCGGGAGGGATCCATCGGGGAGCGAAGCAGGGGATCGACCATAACGGAGCACGGTGTCGCGGCCTCGGCTGGGATGGGCGCAGCGTGTGGCTGCGGTTCCTCGCTGCCCTGGCATGATGGCCGCATGTCGCGCCTCCTCCTCGCGTCGTTGGTCGTCGCGTCGTTGGTCGTCCCGGGCTCCCTCGAGGCCCAGGCACCGCCCGACTTCCAACGGCAGGTGCGACCGATCCTCGCCAGGCACTGCTTCCCGTGCCACGGCCCCGACGATGCGGCGCGCGAGTCCGGCCTGCGCCTGGATCGACGCGAGACCGCGCTGGAGCCGGCGGAGTCGGGCAGGCGCGCGATCGTGCCGGGCGACGTCGAGGCCAGCGAACTCGTGCGCCGGATCCGCGCGCACGACGCCGACACGAGGATGCCGCCGCCGAGCGCCAACCAGCCGCTGCCGGCCAGCGCGCGCGAGATCCTGCTGCAGTGGATCGC
>JADLHO010000225.1 GCA_020848735.1 Planctomycetota bacterium
CAACAAGATCCGGCTCCTCAGCCATCGCGCCTTCGGCTTCCACTCCGCGGTGCCGATGATCGCGACCATCTACCTCTGCTGCGGCGGCATTACGCTGCCAGAGCTACAGCTCCTTTAGGAGAGCCCACGTTGCTCGCGACGCTCGCGCATGCGCAGGGCAACCCTGCGCAGGAGCTCGCGACTGCCGGCGGCATCTCGCAGATCAAGCTGCAGCCCGGCGCGAGCCGCGGTTCGGCCGAGGGCGCGAACGTCATCTACAACAACGGTCCGTTCATCAATGCGCCGGGCGGCGGTGCGGGCGGGCTCGATGCGTCGGTGCTGCAGAGCAGCTCGCGGGCGCACAACATCATCGGCTACGGCGTCTCGGGCGCCTCGACCTCGACGGTCGTCGTCCGCCTCGCCGACGACTTCACGGTCCCGGCCGGGCAGATGTGGTACGTCGACTCGCTGAAGGTCTGGTGCTACCGCACCGGCTCCGTCGGCCTCGTCTTCGACGACGCGGTCTGCCAGGTCTGGGACGCGAACCCCGCGGCCGGCCCGGCGAACGTCGTGTTCGGCAACACCACGACGAACCGGATCCGTTCCTCGACCTTCGACAACGCCTACCGCGTGACCGAGACGACGCTGCCGGCGACCAACCGTGAGCTCCACGAGGTGGAGATCAACGTCGGCCACCTGTTCAAGCCGGGCACGTACTGGATCGAGTGGGGTGTCAACCAGATCGCGACCCCGGCCAGCAACACCTTCGCGCCCCCGGTGACGATCAACGGCGTCGACACCACGGGCAACGGCATCCAGTTCATCACGAGCACTTGGGGCCCGCTGCTCATGAACGGCCCCGGCGGAGTGAACGCGCACCCGCAGGACATGCCCTTCGTCCTCTGCGGCGTGAAGGCCTGCTGCTGGGAGCCGGGTCTCGGCACCAACCTCGGCCACGGTGACGACTCCGTGACCCAGAACCTCGCGCTCGGCTTCAACTTCCCGATGCCGGGTGCGCTCCCGGGCGGCGCGACGACCAACCTCGTCTCCGTCGCCTCGAACGGCTACGTCAACCTGGACAACGCCGCCAGCTCCGACTTCACGCCGACGGTCGCGGAGTTCACCAGCCTGAACCCGCGCATCGCCGTGCCGTGGGACGACTACTTCGCCCCCGGTGGCGGATCCGTGTGGTTCAACGCCGCCTCGCCGTACCACGCCGTGGCCACCTGGCTGCGGATCGACACCTTCAGCGGCGGTACCACCCAGAGCATGCTCCAGCTCCAGATGTTCAAGAACGGCACGTTCACGATCAACTGCTGGCGGCATGAGCCGGTGACGCCGCGCACGCCGGTCTTCGGTGTGACGGCGGGCGCCTCGGCAGCCTCGGTCGCGATCGATGCCACGGCGGGTCACGCCGGCGTGCCCGGTGTCGCGACGATCTATGAGACCTTCGCCTCGGGTGCCAGCGACCTCTCGGGCAACTTCTTCTGCTTCCGCCCGATCAACGACGGCGTCGCGGCCAGCTACAACGTCGAGGTCTCCCCGGCGTGCTGCACCTTCGCCAGCTCGGCCGTCATCGGCCCCGGCTGCTTCGGCATGACCTCCGCGGTCACGCGCGAGCTCATCCTCGGCGGCGTCGGCGCCACGCAGACGAGCCTGCTGCCCGGCACGGTCGGTCAGGTCACCCTGATCGGTATCGCCGCGCCGAACCTCTTCGACCTCGCCCCGCTCGGCGCGCCGACCTGCTTCGTGCACCACACGAACAACCTGCTCTCGCTGCCGATGGACGGCGCGGGCCTCACGGTCATCCCGCTGCCCTGCCTGCAGGTGCTCGCGGGTATCCCGCTCGGCGTCCAGGGCGTGGCGATCGTCCCGGGCCTCAACGCCCTGAACGTGGCGGTCGGCGACGGCCTCCAGATGAACCCGGGCAACAACTGATCGACCGCCTTCGCGGTCCGTGCGTTCGCGCGTGAGCGCGGACGCAGCGCGCGGCGCGCGCGGCGGGTTCCGCCGCTCGCGCCGCGTCGTTTCGGGGCGACCGGTACGGAAAGGACTCGTCGCGAGACGCCCTCGCGGGCTCAATGCGCGCCGCATGCCTGCCTTCCTCGATCGGACCCTCCTCGCGGCTGTGCTCTCCCTGGGCCTCCTCGGGACATCGCGCGCGCAGGGCGTGCTCGACGTGCTCGACGGCGAGACGCTCTACGAAGGCGGTTCGCTCGTCACGCTCGGCTTCGAGATGGAGCGCGGCGAGACCCTGCGCGCCGGTCGCGATCGCATCGACGACCCGGCCGACACGTCGGAGTCGACGCTGCGCACGACCTTCGCCTGGCAATACGGTCTCCGCCACGACCTGCAGCTCGGCATCGCCGTCCCCTTCGTGCGCCACACGCGGGACTCGGACCTCGAGGACCTCGTCGGCTCCGGTCTTGGCGACGTCGAACTGCTCGCGAAGTGGCGCGTCTACCGCTGGGATGCTCCCGGGAAGGCGCTCAACGTCGCGCTGCTCGGGCAGCTCTCGCTGCCGACCGGCGAGGACGACGCCGAGACGGTCGGTCTGAGGCATGAACCGGAACTCCAGGCCGGCTCGGGCGGGCTCGATCCGGCGCTGGGCCTGGGCATCACCCACGAGCCGGGACGCTGGCGCTTCAACGCCGCGGCGCTGCACCGTTGGCGCACCGACAGCGACGGCGATGGATTCGCCCTCGGCGACGAGTTCGTCGCGGAGCTCGCCGTCGGCAACCGCTTCTGGCTCGAACCCTACCCCGGTCCGTTCATGCGCGCGGACCTCGTCTTCCGCTGGTACCACGAGGCTCGCTCGGAGACGCAGCCGATCGCGCTGCCGCTCGACTCGCCGCTCCGGGACAGCGGCGGCGATCGCGCGACGCTCGGGGTGAACTGGGCCTTCCGCCCACGGCCCGCGCTCGATCTGCAGCTCGGACTCGAGGTCCCGATCTGGCAGGACGTCCACGGCACGCAGGTCGGGGAGGACTGGGCGCTCGACCTGAGCCTGGGCTTCCGGTTCTGATGCCGCGATGACCAAGCACCGAGCCGCTCCCGCGCGGCGCGTCGCGCCTTCGCCGGTCCTCCCGGTCCTCGTGACCCTGCTCGCGGCATGCGCGGCGCCGGGAGTCGAGATCGTTCCGCAGCCCGAGGACTTCGCGCTCGTCACGATCCAGTTGCAGGGTTGAACCTGAAACGAGGAACTCCTGGGCCTCCAGGGGTTCGTCGAGGGCCGGTTCGGTCCTCACTGGCAGATCGATCTCGACCGACAGCTGTTCCGCTTCCGGGTCGTGAGTCCCACGACGTTGGACGCCCACGAGCTCGCCGACGCCGTGGTCCGCAACAACATGGGAGTCGGCGGCATCGAGTTCCTCGTGCGCGCCCGCGTCGACGGAGAGGCGGTCGTGATCGAGGGCAGCGGCCAGCGCCTGCCGCTCCTCGACGGTCCCGCGGCTTCGTCGCTCCCCTGGCTGCGGCTGGCCGCCGAACGCTTCGGTGCCGCGTCGACGGTCGTGCTTCGCTGGCGCGGGGAACAGGCCGCGCCCACCGTGTCAGTGCGGCAGCCGTGACTCGATGCGGCGGTCCGGCACCAACCACATGAGCGCGACGAGCACATAGAGCGCGATCGAGAGCCAGGGACTCACGAAGGCGAGGCCGACCGCCGCGAGGTAGGCGGCGATCGAGCCCTTCCCCTTCCGGTCGTTGCCCACCGCCAGCTGCAGGCGGGATTGCGGGCCGTGGTGACGCACGATCGCGGTCTGGAGCAGCGCATAGGCGATGGCCGAGGCCAGCATCACCGCGCCGTACACCGCGGTCGGCAGCTCCGAGAAGTGGTTCTCGCCCATCCAGCGCGTCGCGAACGGAACCAACGAGAGCCAGAAGAGCAGATGCAGATTGGCCCAGAGGATCGCGCCGTTCACCCGTTCCGCCGCGTGCAGCATGTGGTGGTGGTTGTTCCAGTAGATGCCGACGAACGCGAAGCTGAGCACGTAGAGCGAGAACTCGTGGGCGAGCTCGCGCAGGGCGTCCCAGTCGCCACCGGCCGGTGGTCGCAGTTCGAGGACCATGATCGTGATGACGATCGCGATCACGCCGTCGCTGAACGCCTCGAGTCGGCTCTTGCTCATCGGCTGAACCGTAGGACTCCGGCGGGCGACACGCCACACGCTTGCACGCCACCCCCCGTGGCGCTCGCATGCCTCGCCTCCCATGACGAAGACCAAGAAGATCGCGATCCTGCCCGGCGATGGCATCGGCAAGGAGGTCGTCGCGGAGGGCGTGCGCGTCCTCGAGACCCTGCGCGAGGTCCGCGGCTATCCGCTCGAGCTCGTGCACTTCGACCTCGGCGCGGATCGCTACCTGCGCGACGGCATCACGTTCCCCGACGATGCGCGCGGCGTGATGGAGCACGAATGCGACGCGATCCTGCTCGGGGCTCTGGGTGATCCGCGCGTGCCGAGCAACGTGCACGCGCGCGACATCCTCTTCGGTCTCCGCTTCGGCCTCGATCTGTACTGCAACGTGCGGCCGGTCATCTGTCTGCACGACCGCCTGATGCCGCTCAAGGGTCGCACCTCGAAGGACTGCAACTTCGTCGTGTTCCGCGAGAACACCGAGGGCATCTACGTGAGCATCGGCGGGCACTTCAAGAAGGGCACGCCGGACGAGATCGCGATCAACGAGGACATCAACACGCGCAAGGGCGTCGAGCGGATCTGCCGCGCGGCCTTCGACTACGCGGTCGCGCACGGCCGCAGGCGCATGCACGTGGTCGACAAGTCGAACGCGATGGCGCAGGCGCACGAGCTCTGGAAGCGCTGCTTCTTCGAGATCGCGCGGGAATACCCGCAGATCGAGAGCCGCCACCAGTTCGTCGACGCGTTCTGCATGAACGTCGTGCGGGACCCGTCGCAATTCGACGTGGTGGTCACCTGCAATCTCTTCGGCGACATCATCACGGACCTCGGTGCCGCGCTCCAGGGCGGACTCGGCATGGCCGCGAGCATGAACGCGCGCCCGCACGGGGTGGCCCTCTTCGAGCCGGTGCACGGGTCGGCGCCGGACATCGCGGGCAAGGGCCTCGCCAATCCGCTCGCGACCGTGCTCACGATCGGAATGATGATGACGCGCCTGGGCTTCACCGGAGAGGAGCAGCGGCTCACCGAGATCGTGCGCGCCTCGATCGAAGCGGGCATCTGCACGCGCGACGTGGGCGGAACGGCCGGCACGCGGGAGGTCGGCGAGTTCGTCTGTGCGCGGATCCGCGGCTGAGCGCGCTCAGCTCCCGCCGATCGGCAGCCCCGCGACCGTCGCTCCGACGAGCAGATCGGGCTGCGCGGCATTGCCGATGCGGATCGCGACCGGCCCCACGCGCTCGGCGAGCCAGAGCTCGAGGAAGCGGTCGCCGGTCTGCGGTTGGGTGGTCGTGAAACGCGACGCGATCGTGATGCGGACGGCCGGGAACACACCCGCCGGTGTGGTCAGCGACACGCGCTCCGCGAGCGTGACCGTCGTGTCGGCGACGCCCTGGTAGGTCGCGGGCGAAGTGCCATAGGGCGCGAAGCCATCGAAGGTGCTCACCGAGCGGCGCGTCATCGGCACCGCATTGCGCGAGTCGACCCAGAGCACCGCCGCTCCCAGGATCTCCTGGTACTCCGCGCCGTCGAACTCGCCGAGTGCATGGAGCTGTTCGTTGCTGTCGTCGAGGTAGAGGCCGAAGCTGGCGCCATCGCCGGCGAAGGTCGCCTTCACGACGCTGCGCGGCTGCAGATTCGGTTCCGTCGCGGTGCGCGCGATGGTCAGTTCCAGGCCGGACTCGAAGCGGTAATGGTCGGTGTCGTTCAGCGGGAAGAGGGCGCCACCGGAGACGACGTCGGGAGCGATGGTCCAGAAGGTGCCGAGTCGCAGGGCGGTCACCGTGACGCGGTTCGAGTCGACGAAGCTCGGCGTGAGGATGGCGACCGCGCCCGCGGCATCGCGCCAGCCGATGCGGAGCTCGGTGCCGGGATCGACGATCGGGCTGACCTGGCCGGGCAGGAAGGGCAGGATCAACTCGGTGGGGAGCGCGAAGAGCAGGTCCGTCGGCGCGAACTCATAGGCGGCGCCCACCGGGTTCCACCCCTCGATCGCCGTGAAGCGTCCGAGGGCGAGGTTGATCGTGCGGTCGCCCTCGAGTGCGCCGGGTGGCACCGTGAGCTGCACCGAGCCATTGCCGACGGTGAGCTGTCCGCCGCCGCTGCCGATCGTCACCCGGAAGCGCGGCGCGTCCGGACGCTCGCTGTTCGTGCACGAGAGGGTCAGGAGCGACGCGATGGGGAGCGCGAGGGCCAGCGAGGTGGCGGCGATCCGGCGATCGATGGACTGCATGCCGCGATGCTGCCATGCCGAGCGCAGGCGCAGAAGCGCGTGGGGGCGCGCCGGGCGCAGGTTCACGGAAGCTTGATGCGGATCGAGCCTGCGCTTTGCGCGGCGAGGCGGCGGCTGCTCAGCGTGGCCGCGCCGCCGCGGGTTCGTCGCAGAAGAGCACGGCTCCCGTCTGTGGCACGCGGCCGGCCGGGATCGACGGATCGCGTGCGAGCAGGCGCGCGAGCATCGGCGCCTTGCCCTCACCGGTGACCAGCCAGAGGACGAGCCGCGCGCGCGCGATGCAGGGATAGGTCAGGGTCAGACGATGCGTGCCGCGGTACTCCTGCCCCGTCCACGCGACGTCGGCGGAGTGGACGTCGAGGACGGGATCCCCGGGCACCAGCGACGCCAGATGGCCGTCGTCGCCGAGGCCGAGCTGGACGACGTCGAGCTGGGGCGGATCTCCGGCCACTCGACGCAGGGCGCTCGCATAGCCGAGCGCGGCGGCGTCCGGCGGCTCGAGCACGGGCATGGGGTGCCGCTGTCCGGCGGGCACCTCGGCGCGGGAGAAGAGATGCGCCTGGATCCGCGTCCAATTGCGATCGATGGAGCCGTCGCGAGCCTTGCGCTCGTCGACCTGGAAGACGTGCACGCGCGACCAATCGATCGGCAGCGTGACGAGCTGATCCAGCATCAGCCACGGCGTGGTGCCGCCGCTCAAGGCGAGCGTGAAGCAGCCGCGCGCGGCGATCGCCACCGCCGCTTCGCGGGCGATCCGGCGAGCGGCTTCGCGCGCGACTTCGGCGGGATTGGCGCGGACCAGGATCTCCATGCGCGGGGAGCATATCCACGGCGCTGGTCCATCCGGCGCGCGCTATCGTGCCGCCCCCGGGTCGCACGGCCCGCCGGAGGATCGCATGGATCGAATGGATCGCAGGTCGTCGAGTTGCATCGCCTCTCTCGTCTTCGCGCTCGCCGCCGCAGCGCAGGAGCAGCCGGTCGCGGCGCGCTCGTTCACGCCGCCGGACTACGGCGCGGTGGTCTTCGTCGACGTCGCACGCCTCGACGATCTCGGACTCCTCGGCGAGCTGCAGCGCTCGCCCTTGCAGATGCTCGGGACGATGTTCCGCGACGAGTTCGGTTTCTCGATCGATCATCTGGAGCGCGTGAGCCTCTTCATGGCGGAGGCGCAGGACGCATCGAGCCGGCGGCCGCGGCATTCGATCTGGGTCTTCGAGGGCAGCGAATCGGTGGGGCTCGACCAACGCAGGACGGACGCGGAACCGGAGCGGATCGGCAACGCGAAGCTGTTCGAGACCGATGCGGGCCTGCTCTGCTCGCCGCGCCCCGGATTGCTGCTCCTCGAACCCAAGGAAGGCTCGGGTGAGCCTCGTCTGCGCGATCTGCTCGCGGGCAAGGCCCAGCCGGGCGTGCCCCTGCCGACCCTGCTCGAGGTCCAGTCCCGTCCCGGAGCGATCGCCCAGATCGCCCGCGTGATCCCTCGCGATCCCCGCGAGTACCGCATGCTCCTCCCCGGCGTCGGCGAGGACTGGGCGGAGGAGCGCGATCCGCCCGACGTGATGTCCCTGCGCCTCGCCGAGGATCCCAAGTCGAAGGAGCTCTCGGTCACGCTGCTCGTGCGCTTCGCGAGTGGGGACTCCGGTCCCGCACGCCTCGAGGGACGGGTCGCGGAGGCCCTCGTCGAAGCGCGCGAGAACGATCGCGTGGCCCTCTTCCGCGAGCTCTTCGAGCGGATCACGACCAAGACCGCGGGGCGCGACTTCGTCGCCACGCTGCCGCTCGGCGCGGGCCGAGAGGCGCTCGGCCGTCTCACCAAGTTCGCCCTGATGTTGGGCAGCATCGGGATGACGGCGGAGAGCGCCGTGCTCCAGGAGGTGGAGGTCGTCGAAGCCGTCGAAGTCGAGCCGGTTCCCGTGGAGGAGAAGCCGGCGCCTCCGCCGCCGGAACGGCGACGCTGAACATCGCCGGCCCTCGCCTCACTCGAGCCGCAGACGGTGACGCAGGGCATCGGCGGTCGTGCGCAGCGCGACGCCGAAGTCGCCGTGTCCGGAGAGCACGAGGTCCGCGTGCGTCCGGCTCGGCTCGACGAACGCATCGTGCATCGGGCGCACCGTGGCGAGGTACTGCGCGTCGATGCCGTCGATGTGACGGCCGCGCTCGACGAGGTCGCGGCGGATGCGGCGCAGGAGTCTCAGGTCGGCCGGGGCGTCGACGAAGAGCCTGAGGTCGAAGCTCTCGCGCAGCTCCGAGACCGCGAGGACCAGGATGCCCTCGACGATCACGAGCGGAGTGGCGTCCATGCTCACACCCTCGGAGCAGCGCGTGTGCGTCGCGAAGTCGTAGCGGGGCTTCAGGATGCTGCGTCCCGCGCGCAATAGCTGGAGATGCGAGACGAGCAGCTCATTGTCGAGGCTGTCGGGGTGATCGAAGTTCACGCGTTCCCGCTCGGCGAGCGGTCGATCCGCGAGGTCGAGGTAATAGGCGTCGTGGTCGATGACCGACGCCGATCCCCTCGGGAGCTGGGCGACGAGGGCGTGGGCGAAGGTCGTCTTGCCGCTGCCCGTGCCGCCGCCGACCCCGACCACGAGGCGGGTGCTCCGGAGCGGGGGCGTGCCGCCCGGCGATCGTTCGCGGGGTTCGTCGGAGGTCTCGAACGGCAAGGGCATGGGTGCGCAGCGTCGCGCGTGCCGCGCGGGCGCGCAATGCGCCGTCGGTCCCGAACCGGGACGGGAGCATCGGCAATACGACCGATGCTTCGCGGTCGCCGTGTCGCGGATCGCCTCGGGGCGGTCGAGTTCACGAGCCATCGCGACCGAACGGACTGCGGGA
>JADLHO010000226.1 GCA_020848735.1 Planctomycetota bacterium
CCGCGGTCTCGGCCTGCGCGCGCGCCGCCGACAGGATCGGGTCGACGTCGTAGAGCTCCTGCAGCGCCTCGGCGTACTCCTCGACGAGGATCTGCAGGAGCCGTCGCGCGGTCACCGCATCGCTGTGTTTCGCCGCGAGCGACACGATGGGCGACTTCAGGGGGCGCTTCGCGGAAAAGAGCGACGCGACCGTCTGCGTGAGCTGGTCGATGGCCTCCTCGCGGCTCGCGGGCTCCTCGGTGCCGAAGAGATTGACGAGCTTGCCCTTGAGCGAGACGGGCGCGGCGATCCCCTCCTCGTACATCCGCGTGGCGACGGCGCGGTGCAGGAGCTCGCTCTGCAGGAGCTCCGTTTGCACCTCGCGGTAGTCCTCGGTGATCTTGCCGTCGGTCTCGGTCGCCTCCATGCCCGCGTTCTCGCTCGTCGCCGTCGCGAGGCTCTTGCGGAGCTGCAGCACGCCTTCGGAGACCCAGGACAACGGCAGGTGTGGCGCGACGAGGAACGCGACCACGCCGGCGAGCGCGAAGGCCAGGACGAGGCCCAGGCGCCGCTTCATCAGCGCGACGAGCACGCGTTCGATCAGCGCGCGTGCGCTGCTCGTCTTCGCGGGCTCCGGGTCGCGTGGCTCGGCGGGGTCGCTCATCGGATCACGGCGTGGGGATTCGCATCGCGGTCACTTGGCCGCGCCGAGGATCACGCCGGTGGACACGAGGTTCTGCACGGGGACCATGCGGTCGACGTATTGCGCGACGAAGAGGTTGATCTCGTCGATGCGCGTGTTGGGCACGAAGACGACGTCGCCCGGCAACAGCAACGCGGACTCGCTCCCCAGCGAGTCGGACAGGGTCCGCGCCATGTCGATGCGCCAGGCGCGGCGCTTGCCGTCGGTGCACAGCCGCACGAGGACGACGGAGTCGAGCTTCGCGGTCTCGCGCAGCGGGCCGCCGGCGGCGAACACCGCCTGCTCGATCGAGAGCGTGGGACTCGTGATGGCGATGCGGCCGGGGGTCGTGACCTCGCCGCCGACGTAGACCTCGCGCGGGCGCTGCTCCTTGAGCGCGAGCTCGATGCGCGGGCTGCGGATGCGGCCGGTGAGCCCACGCTCGATGTCCGCGCGGAGTTCGTCGATCGCCTGACCCGCCACGGCGATGTCGCCGACCAGCGGGAGCGTCGCGCGGCCGTCGTCGCGGACCAGCACGTCGGCGTTCCACTGCGGGTACGCGGGGAAACGGACCTCGAGCAGATCGCCGACCGCCACCCGGTACACGCCGGGCTCGGGCAACGAACCCGCCGGGCCGTTGCCGGGGAACTCCTCCTCCGGCAGGGCGCGGCACGCGACGAACGCGACGAGGCTCGCGAGGAGCAGCGCGATGCGGCGCAGGGTCTTCACGGATTCCTCCGGCCGCCGTGCGACGCGGCCATCAGGCCGCAGGCGTCGAGCGCGTCGACGACCTGGCGCGCGCGCACGTCCCAACCGTGGCCCGCGACGAACGCACGCCCCGGCCGCGGGTCGTGCGGCTCGAAGCACGCGTCGCGGACCTGACGCGCGAAGCCGGTGGCGTCCTGCGCGACGCGCACGAGCGAGCCATAGGCCGCGAGCTCGGGGAACGGCGTCGAGACGATCGGCCGGCCCACCGCGAGGTACTCCTTGAGCTTCACGGGATTGCAGGCCTTGATCCACTCGCTGCGATTCCAGGGCATGAGCAACACGTCGCACGCGGCCATCCAACGGTGGACCTCGTCGAAGGGCTTGCGTCCCATGAGGTGCACGTTCGGAGCCGCGAGGCGCTCCTCGGGGATCGAGCGACCGCCGACGAGGACGAACTGCACGTCCGGCAGGAGTCCGACCACCTGCGCGAAGAGCTCCGGATCGAAGGTGTGCGCGTCGATGCCGCCGATGAAGCCCGCGCGGGGATGCGGCACGTTCGCGAGTTCGGGCAACGCCTCCACGCGATCGCCCGCGGCGGCGAAGCGTCGCAGGTCCACGCCGTGGTCCACGAACACGCCGTTCTGATCCGCGTGGGCGTCGTCGGCCATCAGCTCGCGCGAGCAGTAGAGGACGACGTCCGCGCGCCGGCGCAGCCAGGTGACGTCGCTCGCGATCGACACGGGGTCGACGCCATGGAACGCCTCGAAGCGGTCGGTGCGTTGGAACACCACGCCGGCGGGCTCGAGCGCATCGACGACATGGCGTGCCGGCGGACACGCGACCCAGACCAGCGGCCGCGTGATGCCGAGCCGCCGCGCCGCGCGTCGCACCTGCGCCGCGACGAGTCGTCCGGCGGAGCCGCTGCGCATCGCGGGCGGGGCCAGGGGACTGAGGACCGTGAAGCCGGGCGCCACGGTGGTGGCGCCGCGGAACACCGAGCGCAGCTTGCGCACCACGCGACGCACGACCATCCGGCCCTCGCCGGGCGTCGGCACGCGCATGCCGATCGAGTTGACGTAGAGCACCGGCACGTGGGCCGAGAGCTCGCGCATCAGCTGGAGGTCGTAGTGGCCGCGATTGTGGTACCACCAATCGACGCCGCCGAAGCAGACGATGCCGTCGAAGGGGCGGAGGATGCGACGCCGGGTCTGCGTCGCTGCCGGTTCCGTCATGGTGGTCATGCGTTCACGTAGTGGGCGAGGTTGCGGCGGAACTCATCGAGTGCGAGCCCGCCCGTGCGAAGGGCAGGGGCGAGCGAGGCGCGTGCGCTGAGCAGGTCGCGCAGGTCGATCTCGTTGCGGGCGACGGTCGCGAGGCCGAGCTCGACGAGGCGACGTGCGGTCGCGAGCTGGTGGTCGTTGCGGTGCTCCCCGAGCGCGGCCACGCGCGGCACGACGATGAGCGGCTTGCCCAGGTCGCGGCAGCGCAGCACGGTGCCCATGCCGGCATGCGCGACGACCAGGTCGGCCGCGCGCAACATGACCTCGAACTCCGCGGGCCCGAGTTCCTCGCTCCACTCGAGGTGCTCGGGTCGCCGGGCGTCGCGGCCGATCTGCGCGACGATGCGCACACCGGGTCGCATGACCGCCCAGTCGTCGACGGCGCGGACGAGGCGGTCGAAGGGGAGCTGGGTGCCGACGGTGAGGAAGATCACAGCACGGCCCCCAGGTATTCGGGTCCCTCTGGCCGCGCGAGGTGCGGCCACTGCGTGAGCCACTTGTGGGCGATGCGTCCGAAGACGCGTCCCGACAGCGAGAGCCGTTCGGCGTTCGCGACGCTGTCGATCCACACGGTGCGTGCGCGGAAGAGCCGCCCGATGAGGATCGCGAGACCGCCCGGGGCGGCGCCGGTCGTCACGACGACGTCCGGGCGCTCGATGCGCATCACGCGCCAGAGCGCGCGCGCGAGGTGCCAGAGCCCGCGCAGGTCCCTGCGCGACGCATCGGGGATCGCGTGGTAACGGGCGGGAGCGACTTCGTTCGCGCGCGCCTCACCGGCGCACGCGTAGACGACCTCGTGGTCGTGCCACGCCGGATCGAGCAGGCGGAGTTGGACCCAGTGCCCGCCCGGCGACGAGATGGCGAGCAGACGCTTGCGTCGCTGGCCTTGGCTGTGCTTCTCCATGGTGTCGGCTCGGGAGATCGCGTTGGAGGCGTTGGAGGGTCGGCCGCTCAGTACGCACCGCGCGCACCGAGCACGGCGGGCACCGTGCGGGCGAGGATCAGGCTGTCGGTCCACGGGCTCCGCTCGCGCGCATAGCGGAGGTCCATCCGGACCCAATCCTCGAAGGACACGTCGCTCCGGCCGCTCGTCTGCCAGAAGCAGGTGAGCCCGCCGGTGAGTTCGAGGCGGCGGCGCTGCCAGGGTCGGTAGTGGCGCACCTCGTCGGGCGTCGGCGGTCGCGGACCGACGAGGCTCATGTCACCGACGACCACGTTCCAGAGCTGCGGCAGTTCGTCGAGGCTCCACTTGCGGAGCACGCGCCCGACGCGCGTGATGCGCGGGTCGTGCTTCATCTTGAAGACGGGGCCCGACGCCTCGTTCTGCGCGGCGAGCCTGGCCTTCTGCGCCTCCGCGTCGACGACCATCGAGCGGAACTTCAGCATGTGGAAGATCCGCCCACCGCGGCCGACGCGGCGTTGGCGGAAGAGGACCGGCCCGCGCGAGTCGAGACGCACGGCGAGCGCGATGCCGAGCAGCACCGGCGCGAGCAGCACGAGACCGAGACCGGCTCCGGCGATGTCGATCGCGCGCTTCCAACTCGGGGTGGGCTGCACGAGGAAGGCCGACAGCGGCTCGGCGGGGAGATGTGCGTTCGCCTCGGGCGCGCCGGTGCCGCGGCGATCGTCGTCGTCGCCGTCGCGCTTGCGACGCTGCTCGACCTGCGAGGCCTGCGTGAGCACGCGGACGCCCGACTCGATGCCGTTCGAGCGGAGCAAGAGGCCGACGTCGATCGCGACGGACCAGGCCCCGGCCGAGTCGGTGCAGGGCAGCAGGACCCCGGGCGTCGACTCGTCGAACCAGCCCATCGTGTCGGTGTCGCGCATGCGACGCTCGAGGTAGCGGAACACCTCGGCGGCGAGGTCGCGGCGCTCGGTGGGGAGTTGCACGAGCACCACCGATGCGCCGAGTCCGTGGCGATCGGCGAGGTCGCGCTCGCGACGCATCGCGGCGACGAAGCGCTCGCGGTTCAGGATCTCGCGGGACTCGAGGTGCAGTTGCGGCTCGTGCGACGAGCGCGCGCGGCGGCGGAACAGGGAGGAGAGGAATCGCATCGTTCGCGGCGGAGAGGGGTCTGGCGCGCCACTCTCCAAGGCAAAGCCCGTGCCGTTTCGCGAACCCCCGTTGGCGGCGACCTGGACACGGCGTGAGGCCGTGGCGTGTGCCGCGTTGGGGCACGCCCGCGTCTCACGCGATCCGTCGTGAGTCTCGCCGCCATCCGTCGAGCACCTGATGCCAGAGGGCCTCGACGCGCGCGATCTTCGCGGGCCAGAGCGCGAGCGTGGCGACGCGCGTGCGTGCCGACGCACCGAGGCGTGCGACCAGCGCGGGATCCGCGGCGAGCTCGCGCATCGCGGCCTCGAGACCGGTGACGAGACCCGTCGGGTCGGTCGGTTCGACGAGGCGACCGCAGCGCTCGTCGACGACGTGACCGGGACCACCGGCGCGCGCGGCGATGACCGGTAGCCCGTGCCGCATCGACTCGAAGACCACGTTGCCGCTGGGCTCGCGGTAGCTCGGGAAGAGGAACGCGTCGGCCTCGCGGTAGAGCTCCTCCACGCGCTCGCGGGGCACCTTGCCGTGGAAGTGCACGCGGTCGAGGAGACCCACGTCGCGCACGAGCGCCTCGCAGGCCGCGCGGTCCTCGCCATCCCCGGCGACGTCGAGCGTCACGCCCGGCAGATCGCGCAGACGCGCGAGCGCGCCGAGCCCGAAGAAGAGGCCCTTCGTGCGGATCAGGCGTCCGACGTAGAGCAGGCGCAAGCGTCCGGGCCGCGCCGTGACCCGCGACCGCGGCGGCGGCAGATCGGGGATCCCGGTCTCGGACTCGTACTCGATGCGACGCACGCGAAGACCGGCGAGGACCTCGCGCACGTAGGGCGCGACGGCGAGCACGAGGGCCGCTCCCTCGTAGCTCGCGCGCAGGGCACCGGGCAGTCGCATGCGGAGTCGATCGAGGCGCCGCAACCCGACGAACCACGGCGGCTTGCCTCCGCCCGCGCCGCCGCCGTTCCGCATGCCGGGCGGCGTGTCGAGCGAACCCCCGACGGGGCCCATCACCCAGGGAATGCCGAGACCGAGCGCGGGAGTCGGATAGCGGAGCGCGAGCGGGGCGAGCTGGTGGATCAGGTCGAAGCGCTCACCGGCCGCGATCGCCTGGCGGAGCCAGTGGCGTGCCCGTGCGCGGAAGGCGAGCTGGCCGGGCTTCGCCATGCTGTTGAAGCGTTCGAAGCGACCGACGAGCGGGAGGTCGGACCACTCGACGATGCGCACGTGGGGCAGCTGGCGCGCGAGCGGTGTGCGATCCCGCTTGTGGTAGCTGAGCACCGTGACGTCGTGACGTTCCGCGAGCCCGGCGACCCAGCGGAAGCAGCTCCAGGCCTCGCCGACGTCGTTGCCATCGGCGGTCGGGGCGATCAACACCACACGGAGTCGCGTGTCGGTCATGCGCGGGTGGCGCGCACGGGCGCGCGATCGGGGTTCCCCATCCAGCCCGCCGCGCCGAGCAGCAGACCGATCATGGTGAAGACGTTGTTCCAGTAGTGGACGGTGAAGCCGCAGAAGGCCAACGCGATGTAGGCGAAGATCCAACCGCGTCGCAGCTGCGCGCCTTCGTCGTCGCCGCGCACCGCGTTGCCCGCGCGGCGCATCGCCGCGATGAGTGCGAGCGCCAGGAAGGTCGTGGCGGGCAGGCCGTAGGTCATGGTCGTCAGCAGCCAGAAGCTGTCGACGCTGTTGCTCATCCACTCCGGGCGGACCCAGTCGTTCTGGCCCAGCCCGAACCACTTGTTGGCGCCGACGTTCACCGCGCCGTGCTCCCAGATCAGCAGGCGGTACGAGGCCGTCTGCCGATCGAAGCAGAGGTACCACATGAGGGCCTGCAATCCCGAGCGGTCCGACAGCATCGAGACCGCGGTGTAGAACGCGAGCAGGATGGCCCAGAGGATGCGCCAGCGGGCCTCGACGGCGGCGGTGAGCCTGCGCCATACGAAGAGCGCGCCCTGCAATGCCATCGCGAGGATCGCCGCCGACGAGAGCGAGGTCATGCCCGCGCCGAACGCGATCAGCGTGCGCTTCACGCGACCGGCCAGGGCTTCGGTCGGACGGCGGCGACACGACCAGGCGAGGGCGACGAGCGTGCTGCCGAAGACGCCGGCGAGGATCGGGTGATCGAAGGGGCCGAACGCGCGGTGCAGGCCGTAGCGCGGTTCGACGTGGATGTTCGGCGCGCCGCCGAAGAGCGACCCCGCGAACTGGTGCACGAAGCGCGTGCCGGTCAGCGTCTCCGGCAGGGACACGGCGAGCACGATCGCCGCGACGAGGATCAGGCGCATCACGAGCGCGCGGTAGTCCTCGATGCCGCGGATCGCCGTGCGACCGACGAGATAGGAGCCGAAGGTCTCGACGAAGAGGATGCCACCCGACTCGATCGCGGTCCCGACGCCGTGGTTCGCGGCGAGCGAGACCACGGCCCAGCCGGCGAAACCGAGGAAGAGCCAATCGGTCGCGATCCGTCCGCCCATGCGGGGAGCGAAGAGCTTCGCGATCGCGGGGAAGAAGCACGCGATGAGCACGATCCGGTAGGGCGAGAGCCGGAGGCCGCCGAGGTTCAGCGAGAACTCGGTCGGAAAGGCCAGCGCGACGGCGAGCGCCATCGCGGGGCGGAGCTCCGCCGCGCTCGAGCGTGGGGTGATCGCCGTCGGCTCGTCCGAGGCGGGCGCGACCGTTTCGCTCCGGGACGCGCGTCTCGTCGCGAGCCACGCCGCCCGTCTCGGGAAGAGCCACGGGCTCCGGCGTGCGGCGCGCGCTGCGCCGTGCCGGAGCCCATGACTGCGATCGATGAGGGACGGATTCAGGGAGGACACGCTCTCTCGGCCCCTGCGGGCGGATCACGACGAGCAACGGTCGTGCCGCGTCGCGAGCCGATGTCGTTCGCGTGGACGCGAAGGGCGATCCGGACCGTGGCGACGTCGCACTGAGCGAGCTCGTCGCGCGCTTCGTCGTGCGCGCCGCGGCGGATCTGGACGCCCTGCTCGCGCAGCATCCGACTCCCGCGGAGCCGCTGCGGGTGGCCGCGGCGGCGATCGCCCACCGCCTCGCCGGTTCGTGCGGCACCTTCGGACTGGCGGAGCCAGCGGCGCTGGCGCGCGATCTCGAGCGACGTGCGCTCGGGGGCGAGCGCCTCGCGATCCTGCGCACGGACCTCGAGCGCCTGCATCAGGCGATCACCCGATGCGGACCACCCCCTGCGGCGATCGACAAGGAGATCGCACCCGCGACGTGCGAAGTCGTGGTGGAGTCGGGCGACGCCGCAACCGTCGGTCTCCGCATCCTCTGCATCGAAGACGATCCCGACATCGCGTTCCTCTTGAAGACCACGCTCGTGCTCGACGGCAATGTCGTCGAGGTCGTCGCGGACGGCGTGCTGGGTTGGGAGCGCATGTGCGGCGATGCGCCGCCCGACCTCGTGCTGCTCGACCTCTCCCTGCCGGGGCTGACCGGCGACGAGATCCTGCTGCGCCGCGCCGCGCACGCGCGCGCGTCGCGCATCCCCGTGCTCGTCCTGAGCGCGCGACTCCTCGGCGATCTGCCGATCCGCGGCGCGGCCGGCCGCGGAGTCGCCTGGTTGCCCAAGCCCTTCGACGTCGCGGAACTCCGCCGTCGGCTCGTCGAACTCGTCGTCGCGGAGCGCGCGCGATGAACGCCCCTCCCGACGTCCTCGTCATCGACGACGATCCCTCGGTGCGGGAGTGGATCGAGCTCCAGCTCCGTCGCGACGGCCACGGTGTCGCGAGCGTCGGCGACGGCAGCTCCGCGCTCCGGGAGATCGAGGCACGACCGCCGGAGGTCGTGATCCTCGACCTCATGCTCCCCGACGTGCAGGGCGTCGAGCTCCTGCGGACGATCCGCGGCAGGCTGCCGGCCTTGCCGGTCGTGGTCGTCACGGCCGCGGAATCGATCGACCTCGCCGTCGATTGCATGCGGCTCGGCGCCGCCGACTTCGTGCAGAAGCCGATCAACAAGCTGCGCCTGGTGACCGCCGTCCGCAACGCGCGCGAGCGCGAGGCGCTGCGGTCGCGGGTGCTCGCGTCGGCGGAGAGCGCGAAGGAGGCCAGCGGCTTCGCGGCGATCGTGGGGCGCTCGGCGGCGATCACGCGCGCGGTGGGACTGCTGCGTCGTGTCGCCGCATCGGACGTGACCGTGCTCCTGATGGGCGAGACCGGCACCGGCAAGGAGGTCGCGGCGCGTGCCCTGCATGCCGAGTCGCCGCGCGCCGGAGGACCGTTCGTCGCGGTGAACTGCGGCGCGCTGCCGGAGACGCTCGTCGAGTCCGTCCTCTTCGGTCATGAGCGCGGTGCCTTCACCGGCGCGAGCGATGCGCGGCCCGGGCTCTTCGAGCGCGGCCATCGCGGCACGGTGTTCCTCGACGAGGTGGGCGAGCTCCCGCCGTCGATGCAGGTGAAGCTCCTGCGCGTCCTGCAGGAGCGGACCGTGCAGCGCATCGGTGCGGCGGCCGATCGGCGCGTCGACGTGCGCCTGATCGCGGCGACCAACCGTGACCTCCTCGCCGAGGTGCAGGCCGGCCGCATGCGGCAGGACCTCTATTACCGGCTCGCGGTGTTCCCGGTCACGATGCCACCGTTGCGCGATCGCGAGGACGACGTGCTGCTGCTCGCGGAGCGTCAGCTCGCGCAGCTCGGCCAGGCGCAGAACCGCCGCTTCGAGGGCTTCAGCGTCGAGGCCTGTCAGGCGCTGCGGGCATGGCGCTGGCCCGGCAACGTGCGCGAGCTGCAGAACGTGGTCGAACGCGCGTTGCTGTTGGAGACGGGCAGCGTGGTGAGGCTCGAGAACCTCAGCGACGAGGTCGTCTGCCACTGGTTCGAGATGCGTGGCGAGGCCGTGCCGGACTGCGTGTCGTGCGGCGAGCGCGCGACGCCGGCGTTCCAACCGGCTCCGGCGTCGGTCCCGCGCGGCGAGGCCGAGGATCAGGAGATCCGCACGATGGACGAGGAGGAGCGGCGCATCGTCGAACGCGCGCTCCGGCTCACGGCGTGGAACATCCAGGAGACGGCCGCGAAGCTCGGGATCGGGCGCGCCACGCTCTATCGCCGCATGCACGCGTGGGGGATCGCGCGGCCCGGCGACCAGCCGCTCGGGCCGGAGGTCGGCGCGCCATGATGGGTCACGTCTGCGATCTCCTGCTGAAGTTCGTCGCGGAGCTCGGCGGCGAGGCGGCCGTCGCGAAGGTCGTCGCGCGCGCGGGCGTGGAGCCCAAGGCGTATCGCTTCGAGCGCTTCTATCCCGAGGAGGAATTCCGCGCGCTGCTCTCGGCGGCGATGGAGGTGCTCGGCGTGACCGCGACCCAGGCCGAGCACGCGTTCGCCGAGTACTTCATGCGCGTCTCGCCGAAGCTCTTCCCGGCGATCTTCACCTTGTCCGGCGATGCGCGGACGCTGCTGGAGCGCATCCCGCATCTCCACCGCAGCATCCCCCCGGCCGCAGGCGACGCGTTCCACGAGAAGCTCGTGGTCGCGGCGACCGGTCCGGACTGGATGGAGTACGCCTACGACTCGCCGCACCGGCTCTGCGGCTTCCTCATCCACTCGTCGCGTCTCGTGCTCGGTCACTACGGCGAGACCGGCGAGGTCGCGGAGCGGGAGTGTGCACGGCGCGGTGCGGCCAGGTGCCTCGTCCGCATCCGCTTCGATCGACCGCGGAACCGTGTGAGCGGGGTGTGATGGGCGCCGAGGTCCGCGAGTCCGACGGGGAGTACCGGAACGCCGTGCGACTCGAGGTCGAGGCGCTGGCCGAGGGCCTCACCCGCGTGCTCTTCGGCGACTACGACGCGGTCCTCGCCGCGCGAACCGCGGACCCGCTGTTCGGCAACCTCGCGATGCTGGGCAACGTGGTGATCAACTCGGCGCGGAACGCGCTGCGCGAGCAGGCGCGGCTCGCGGTGGCGGAGCGCGCGCGTGCGCTCGAGTTCTACGTCGAGCGGGAGCGGCTCCAGGCGCTGCTCGATGCCACCGACGACGGGGTCGTGTTCCTCGATGTCGCGGGCCGGGTCCGCTCGTGCAGCGAGGCGTTCCTGCGCCTCAGCGGGCTCACGCGCGCACAGCTCGACGACTGCGATGCCGCCGAGCTCGCCGCGCGGCTCGAGACCCTGCGACCCGATCCGCCCGACACGTTCCGGCGCGCCCTCCTGCCGGCCGATCCCGGGTCGGCCGGGCAGCTCGTGTTGGGGTGCACGTTGCACTGGCCCCAGCGGACGGAGATCCGGGTGCTCTCGGTGCGGCTCGGCGGCGCGGCCGGCGCGGAGCACGGGCGCGCCGTGTCGATCCGCGACGTCACGCTGATCGAGGACTCGCGGCGCTTCCGCGAGGAGCTGATCGGCAACGTCGCCCATGATCTGCGCACGCCGCTGACCTCGATGCTCGGCTTCCTCGAGCTGCTGGCGAACGACGCGCTCGGGCCTCTGCTCGATGCGCAGCGTCCGGCGATCGAGGTCGCGCTGCGCAATACGCGGCGCATGTCGACGCTGCTGAACGACCTGCTCGACGTCGACCGCATCCGCAGCGGGGTCGCGCGTGCCGTGCGCGTGGACCTCGCGCGTGTCGTGGGCGAGGCGGTGGACACGCAGCGCGCGGCGGCCGCGGCGAAGGGGCTCGACCTCCGCTGCGAGTCGCCCGCGACGCTGCCGGTCGACAGCGATGCCCAGCTCGTCGCGCAGATCGTGATCAACCTCGTGTCCAACGCCGTGAAGTTCACCGACCGCGGCACCGTCGTCGTGCGCGTGGTCGCCGGCGACCCGATCGTCGTGATCGAGGTGGAGGACAGCGGCATCGGCATTCCCGAGGTCGCCACCGCCCGCATCTTCGAGCGCTACTACCGATCCGACGAGCCTGCGCGGCGCGAGCCCCGCGGCGCCGGCGTGGGGCTCTCGATCGTGCAGCGCTTCGTCGACATGCTCGGCGGTCACGTCGACGTGCGCAGCGAGCTCGGTCGTGGCAGCCGGTTCCGGGTGACCCTGCCGCGGCATCGCGCGCGCTGATCGCAGCCGACCCGGCTGGATCGAGGCGGCGTGGCGGGCAGACTGCGCACCATGCCTTCGGCACCGCGTCTCGCTCGTCTCGCGGCGTTCACCCTCCTCGTCGCCGCGGCGTCCGTCCAGGCACCGCTCGCGGCGCAGGACGGCGGCGTGCAGCATCCGGCCCTTCTCGGGGTCGACGACCGCTCGCGCATCGCGTTCGCGGAGCGGGGTCACGAGGTCGCGTTCGCGCTCTACACCGTGCAGGACGGCGTGCTGAAGCTCTCGGCCCAGCTCTTCCCCCTGCGCGCGGAGGACGAACACCGCGTCGTCCTCGAGATCCGCGACGGCGAGGACTGGCGGGAGATCGCGAGCGCGGAGGTGCACGCGGTCGGCTGGACGGCCTGCCTGCGCGTCCACGGCTGGGATGCGACGAGCGCCGTGCGCTACCGCGTCCGCCACGCCGGTGGCGGCACCTTCGAAGGCGTGGTGCGTGCCGATCCGCGCGCGCGTGATGCGATCGTCGCCGCGGTGTTCACGGGGAACTCGCCGGGGCCGGGCGGTGGCCGGCTCGACAAGCGCGATGTGGTCGATGCCGTCGCGGCCCTCGATCCCGACGTGTTGCTCTTCACCGGCGACCAGGTCTACGACCACTTCACGCACACGGCCGCGTGGCTCGAGTTCGGCACGACGTTCGCCGACCTCATCCGCGAGCGTCCGACCGTGTGCCTGCCGGACGATCACGACGTCGGGCAAGGCAATCTCTGGGGTCAGGGCGGACGCAGGATCGATCTCGACAGCAAGGGCGGTTACGTGCGGCCGGCGGGCTACGTGAAGCTCGTCGAGCGTCAGCAGACCTCCCATCTGCCGGATCCCGTCGACCCGGCGCCGATCGAGCAGGGGATCGCGACGTACTTCACGCGCCTCGTCGTCGGCGGCATCGACTTCGCGCTGATCGAGGACCGCAAGTTCAAGTCGGGCTGCTTCGGACTCGTGCCGCCCGAGCTCGGGCCGCGGCCGGATCACGTCGATCGCCCCGACTACGACCCACGCGCGTTCGACGTCCCGGGGCTGCAGCTCCTCGGCGAACGGCAGGAGCGCTTCCTGACGCGGTGGGGCGAGGACTGGGACGGCATCGCGATGAAGACCGTCGTCTCCCAGACCCTCTTCGCGATGGCCTCGAACTACCACAGCAAGGACAGGACCTTCTACCACTGCGACTTCGACGCGAACGGCTGGCCGCAGACGGCGCGCGACCGCGCCGTCGAGCTGCTGCGCCGCGCGTCGGCCTTCCACGTCTGTGGCGATCAGCACCTCGCGACCATCGTGCAATACGGCATCGAGGACTGGCGCGACGCCGGCTTCGCCTTCTGCGTGCCCTCGATCGCGAACCTCTGGCCGCGTTGGTGGGCGCCGAAGACCGAAGGACGGAATCGCGAACCGGGTGCCGATGCGAACACCGGCGACCATCTCGACGGCTTCGGCAACCGGCTCACCGTCTACGCGCACACCAACCCGCGCGAGACGGGTCGCGAGCCCAAGGAGCTTCACGACCGCATGCCGGGCTTCGGCATCCTGCGCTTCGCCAAGCGCGCGCGCACGATCACGATGGAGTGCTGGCCGCGCAGGATGGACCCGCGGGCCGCGGACGCGCGCCAATACGACGGCTGGCCCCGGACGATCGGCCAGCTCGAACTGCTCGGCCGGCAGCCCTTCGAGCTCCCGGAGCTCGTCGTCGGGAACGGCGTCGACCCGATCGTGCAGGTGATCGCGAGCGGCGCGGGACCGCTCTTCTGCACGCTGCGCATCGCGGGCGACCGGGTGCGAGTGCCGGTGCCGGGCGCGGGGCCCTACGACGTGCTGCTGCGCGCGGGTGGCAAGACCGCTCGTCTCGAGGGGATCCGCGCGCTGCCGAGGGGCTCGACGGCAGACCCGCTGCGCGTCGAGCTGCGTTGAGGTGGGGACGAAGGGCGCGCGATCGCGACGGGCCGCCGGGCTAGGCTCCCCGCGCTCTTGCGCTCGCCGTGGGTTCCCGACCCGCGGCCCTCGCCGGACCGACCCGACCCTCAGGAGGCAGCGGATGAACGAACGACGTGGCATGGCCTTGCACCTGGCAGTCCTCGTGTCGCTGGCGAGCTGTGCAGGCCCGTCCAACGCCTGGCGGCAGGTGGACGAGAAGCGCCTGATGATCTCCGTGACCGGCCGGCTCGAGGTCCTGGAGATGCCGGCCGCGGGCGACGTCCGTCTGGAGATCGCTCCGCGCGCCGAGGATCGGTACGCGCTGGCGTCCGGTCAGGAGCGGCTCGGCTGCATCGTGCACTCGTGGGATCGCAAGGACCTCGAGACCATGTTGCTCAACCTGGAGCTCGGCCAGACCGTCAGGATCAGCGGCTACTGGACGGCGACCGACGAGGCCGCGGGCACGCGGCACTACCTCAACGACACGACGAGCATCGAGATCCTCGACTGACCTGGGGCGCGCCGAGCCTGCCGAGCCGAGGTCGCGCGGTTCACGGCTGACGCCGCGCCCCGGGTCGGGCTCTATCGTGGGTTCCGCATGCGCCGTCTCATCCTCGCATTGCTCGTCTGCGGCCTGGCCGTGCTCGCCTGGTGGTTCTCCGATCGTGAGGCGGATCGGCCCCTCGACCCGGGCGCGGCGCTCGAATCTCCGCTGGACCCGCTTCGAAGCGGAGAGCGCGCGCTCGCCCGCGCGCCCGATGGGCCGTCTGCCAAGGCGGACGCGGAAGGCCGCGAGGCGCTTCGCCCGGCGCAGGCTGCCGATCGGGACGGCGAGGGTGCGCTCGTCGTGCGCGTGACGCGACGCGCCGACGCGGCGCCCGTCGCGCATGTCGGCGTGAGCGTCCACGCGCGCGATGGGCGCGTGATGTCGAGCTCGCTGCGGGTCGTGGTCTCCGACGGCGAGGGCCTCGCGCGTTTCGAAGGGCTGCGCGCCGGTCCCTGGCGGGTGCAGCTCGACCGCGGACCATCCGCCGACTGCCAGGTCCTCGTGGATCAGCTCCTCGAACTCGCCATGACGGTCGACGCGGGCGTCGACGCGCTCGTGCGCGTGCTCGACGCGCAGGGCGCGCGCGTGCCCGGCGCGGCGATCACCCTCTGGGCCTCGTCGAGGTTCTCCGACGCGGCGTCGGAGGAGGACGGCGTCGAGGTCGGCATCACCGACGGCAACGGCGAGCTGCTGCTCGCGGCGTTGCCCTGCCCGGCCGGCACCGGTGCGTGGGTCGCGGCATCGCATGCCACACACGGCGCCACGACCGCGCACCTGGTGCGTCCGCAACGCAGCGCAGACGACCACGAGCGCCGCACCGTCGAGCTGCGCTTCGGTCTCGCCGGCGCGACGTTGCAGCTCCACGTGATGGACTCCGCGACGCGCCCGCTCGCGGGCGCTCGCGTGCAGTCGCTCCCGATCGACGAGCCGGGTTCCGTCGTCGACGGCGACTCGCGGGTCCTGCGACACCTCGCGCGCCACGGCCGCAGCGACGCCTTGGGCCTGCTCACGCTCGCACCGTTCGCGCCCGGCGACTGGCGCATCGAAGTCGCCGCCGACGGCTACGAACGCCAGCGCTTCGTCCTGCGCATCAACGACGAGTCCCGACTCGCGCGCGACGTGGTGATGCCGCGCGCGGCGCGCGTGCACGGTCGCGTCACGGCGCCGGACGGCGCGCCGATCGAAGGCGCCGACGTGCAGGTCCAGGTCGAGCCGCGCGGCGGCGGAGTGAGCTCGGCACCCGACGGACGCTTCGCGCTCGACGGACTCTCGCCCGGCGACGCGAGCTTCCTCGTCGAGCACGAGCGGTTCGAGACGGCGACCGGGACCCTCGCGCTCGCCCGCGACGAGGAGCGCGAGCTCGCGGTGACCTTGACTCCGCGACCGGTGCTGCGAGGCCGTCTCGTCGACGAACGCGAAGCGCCCTTGCCCGGGCTCGGCATCACGGCGAACGCGCTCGAGCCGGGTCATGCCGACGAGCCGCGCACTGCGATCAGCGGCGCGACGGGCGAGTTCGAGCTCCTGCTGCGCCGCGGGGTCGACTACGCACTGCTGGTCCGCGAGTCGGGCCACGCGATGCCCCTGCCGATCGCGGGCCTCGACCGCATCCGCGCGCGCGACGAGCCGCTCGTCATCCCTGTGCCCGACGACGCGCGCGCGAGCGCATGGGTCGAGGGCTGGCTCGTCGATGCCGAACAGCGTCCCGCGCTGGCGGATCGGTACCTGTCGGTGATCGGCGAGCGCTTCCGGGCCTATCCGGGCAACACGATGCCGCCGGCCGAACTCGAGCTCGCCACCGGCCGGTTCCGCATCGGCCCGTTGCCCGCCGGCAGGTACACGCTGACGTTCGCCGGCCAGGTCGACGTCGACGTCACGGTGCGCGACGTGATCCTGCGCCCACGCGAGACGATCTCGGTCGGACGCGTCGTCGTGCCGGCTTCCGGGGAGCTCGAGGTCGCGCTCGAGCTGGAGCCCGAGCTGCGCGTCGCCGAGCTCTCGCTGCAGATCGACGGCGATGCGTCGACCGATCTGGCGAAGATCGACCCGACCACCCTGCGTGCGAGGCGGAGCCTCCTGCCGGGCCGCTACCGGGCGACGGTCTTCGGCACGGGGTTCCGCTGGCTCGAGGAGCCGATCGAGATCTTCGTGGGCGAGACGACGAGGCTTCGTGGCACGTTGCGCGCCGCGGTGCGCGTCGGCATCCGTCTCGTCATGCCGAAGGACGAACGCCGCGCGAGCTTCACGATCCGCGACGCGCGCGGCGCGGTCGCGTTCGACGCCGAACTCGAAGACGTCGCGAGCGAGGACTGGTGGCCGTTCCTCGACCGCGGGACCTTCCACGTCGAGGCCCTCGGCGGCTCGGGCCGCCGCTACGCGACGCGGTTCACGGTCGATTCGCTGCAGCCGGGCGCGGGGCTGCGCGAGCTGCGCGTCGAACCCGTGCGCTGAGAGGCCCTTCGGCCCGTGGGCCGACCGCGATGGGGATCTGAGCTCAGTCGCGCGGGCGAGGGGGGACGATTTCGTGACCAGCGGCCGGCGGGCCCCGGGCGGCGCGTCGCTACAACGGCGCGATCGAACTCATGCCGGTCGCCGCCCGAGTGAGGCTCCGACCGGTCTGCCCCCAGATCGCGGACCGCAGCCGGTCCGAGCACACCATGAACCGAGTCGTCGTCGTTCCGAGTCTTCTCGCCGTCGCGTTGAGCGCGACGGCCCTGGCACAGAAGCCGATGGTCGTCGAGGCCTCCGTCCGC
>JADLHO010000227.1 GCA_020848735.1 Planctomycetota bacterium
CCTGGATGCGGAATTCATCCGCCCGACTCCGTCCATGAATCGCCGAAGCCTCCTTCTCCTCGCCCTCCTGTGTTCCGGAGCGACCGCGCAAGGCGTCGCCACCTTTCCCAGCGATCACGCCGCGATCCCCGATGGCTCGAGTTCCATCGCTTGGTTCCCCTACTCGAGCGGCGTGAGTCGCACGATGGCGCTGTACGAGCGCTGGGATCTGCTCGTGCCGGCGGGCCGCGCCATCACGCGCATCGGCTTCCGGGCCGACGCTGCGCAGATCGCCCTCGGGAAGCGACTCCAGCTCCAGGTCCGCATGGGTTCGACCACGCTCACGGCCCAGACGATGGACTCGAACTACGACAACAACTGGTTCGGCGCACCGACCACGGTCTTCGGTCCTGCGTTGTTCGTGATGCCGGATCTGAACAACCCGCAGAATCCGAATCCCGACGGCTCGGTGATCTGGCTGACGCTGTCGACGCCCTTCGTTCCCGATGCCACGCGCAATCTGCTCGTCGAGTGGCGCATCCTCGCGAACAACAATGGCGGCGCGGCGTTCAGCTACCCCCTCGACCTCGCCACCTTCGATTCGCCCGTCGTCTCCGGGCCGAGCGGCTGCCAGCATTCCGGCAATCAGATTCCCGCGTTGGCCAGCCGTCCGACCGCCGTCGGTGCGTACTGGCACAACGACCTCACGCAGGCACCGTCGAGCCAGCCCGTCGTGCTGTTCCTCAACCTCGGGACGCCGCTCGTGCCGAGCTACCCTCTCTCACCCTTCCTGCCCGGCATCAGCCCGTCCTGCGTCGGACAGATCGCGCTGCAGAATCTCCTGTCGATGGAAGGCGTCACGACGCCGTGGGGTTCCACCACCTTCAGCGTGCCGATCCCCAGCGACCGGGTGTTCAACGATCTCATCCTCTCGAGCCAGGCCTTCTGCCTCGACTTCTTCTCCCCCGGCAACCTCGTCGTCTCGAATGGAGATCAGGTGCAGATCGGCATCGATCCCGCGATGTCGCTGCTCTGGAGCACCGGCAGTTCCACGGCGAGTTCGGGCTCGGTCTACGCCAATCTCGGCGTCGTGACGCTCTTCGCCCACAACTGAGCCGGTCGCCGCGCCTTGCCAACGAGCTGCCGTGCCTCGAACATGTCTCGCGCCCCGCGGCGCGACGCCTCGCATGCCGCGGCCCGCAGCGGCATGGATCAGAGCGACGACACCCGCATGCTCCTGATGCGCTGGCACGCCGGTGATCGCAAGGCCATCGACGCGCTGCTCGCACGCGACCTGCCGTGGATCTGCGAGCTCGTGCGCACGCGCCTCGGCCCCTTGCTGCGCGCGCGCGGCGAGACGATGGACTACGTGCAGGACGCGCTCCTCGAGGTGCTCGGCTATGCGCCGCGCTTCGTGACGGACGATCGCGAGCGCTTCCGTGCGCTCGTGGCGCGGATCGTCGAGAACCATCTGCGCGATGCCCACGACCACCATTCCGCGGCGCGCCGCTCCATCGCCCGCGAACGCCCCGTACCGAACGACTCCGTGATCGACCTCGATCGGCCGCAGGACAGCGTGACGCAGCCGGGCTCTCTCGCCGAAGTCCACGAGCGTGAGGCCTGGGTCCGGCTCGCGCTGGAGCTCCTCGAGGCGGAAGACCGTCAGGTCCTCCTGCTGAGGCAATGGCAGGGGCTCGAGTTCCCGGAGATCGGCGTCCTCATGGGACTGAGTGCCGACGGGGCGCGGATGCGCTTCCAGCGCGCGCTCCCGAAACTGGCGAAGAAGCTCGCGAGCCTGCACGCGGGCGACGAACCGCTGTGACCCGCGTTCGCCGTGGCGAGGTGCGATGAACGGCGATCGACCGGTGCGACAACTCGTCGACGCCTTGGGGCTCTGGCTCGCGCATCAGGCTGATCCTCAGGGTGACGACCGGGAGTTCCTGGCACGGCATCCGGAGCTCCGCGAGTTGCTGGAGCCGATGTTGCGAGGCTCGTCCCTCGAGCCGACAGAATCGGCACCGCGCATGATCGGCGAGTTCCGCATCGTCAGGGAACTCGGCCGTGGTGGCACCGGGATCGTCTACGAAGCGGTGCAGACCTCGCTGGCGCGGCGTGTCGCATTGAAGGTGCTCGCCACTCCCCTCGGCGCACCGCCGCAGGTCATCGCACGCTTCCGGCGTGAGGCCGGACTGCTCGCACGCCTGAGCCATCGCAACATCGTCCCGGTCTATTGGGCCGGCACGAACGACGGCGTGCCCTACCACGCGATGGAATTCGTGGACGGCTGCACGCTCGCCGCCGTCCTCTCGCGGTTGTCGGCCGCCCCACCGGCGTCGCTCGACGGGAACAGTCTCGCCGCGGCGCAGCGCGATTGCCTCGGCGACCCGACGGCCGGCAACGCGCTCGTCGGCGCAAGTCATCTCGAGTCGGTCCTCCGCTGCGTGCTGCCGATCGCCGAAGCGCTCAGCACGGCCCACGCGCACGGCATCCTCCATCGCGACGTCAAGCCGGCGAACCTCCTCCTGCGCCGCGACGGAGCGCCGCTGCTGTCCGACTTCGGTTTGGCGCGCGACGCCGACGACCCGGCGATGACGCGCGCCGGGGATTTCGCGGGGACCCCGCATTACGTATCCCCGGAGCAGGCGGCCGGCGACCCGTCGAAGGTCGACCATCGCACCGACGTGTTCTCCCTGGCGGTGGTGGTCTACGAGATGCTGCTGCTCGATCGGCCTTTCGACGGCGACACGAGCGCCGAGGTCATCGAGCAGGTTCGGCTGCACGAGCCGAGCGCATTGCGACGCCGCGACGGACGCCTGCCCGAGGACCTCGCGTGCGTGCTCGACCTCGCATTGCAGAAGGCCCCCGCCGATCGCTACGGCTCGATGGCGGAGTTCGCGCAAGAACTCCGCGCGGTCCTCGATTCCCGCCCCGTGCGCGCCCGCCGACGCGGTCCCGTCGGCCGGATCGTCCAGGCCCTGCGTCGCCGCCCGCTCCACGCCGCGCTCTTCGCGTCGCTCGCCTTCGGAGTTCCCGCGGTCGGCGGGCTCGGGATCTACGTCTGGTCGCAGCAATCCCGTATCGCCTCGGCCTTGCTCGCCGAACGTCTGCCCAAGGTCGAACGCCTGCTCGAGACGATCCTCCTGGAGCAGGACTACGGCCGGCTGACCGACCAGACCCATCTGGCCCAGGCAGCGCTGGATCTGTTGCCGGACCAGCCCGAGGCACTCGCGGCCGCCCTCTACTGCGAGTTGCTCGAGGGCGATCGCGAGGCCGCCGCACGATTGCGGGCGCGCCTGCTCGAGATCGCACCGGACGTGGCCGAGCAGATGTCGGGCGCTCTCCCGACGTCGGAGCCACGAACGGCGCTGGCGTGGTTCGTGCGAGGCCTGCGCCTGATCGAACAAGGTCACGCGAGCGGAGAAACCACCGCGTTCGAGGCCGCTGCCCGGGCGCTGCGGCATGCAATGGATCGTGCGCCCACGCCGCGCTCCATCTACCACTGCCAGCTCCTGCACGCGCTGATACACCTGCGCGATCCTGGCGCCATCCGCGCACTCGCCGACGACATCCGGCACCGCTGGCCGGATTCGCCCTTCGCGGCGTATTGGTGTGGCTTCGCCCTCCTCGACGTCGATGCGGAACTCGCGGCCAGCGAACTCCAGCGCGCCATCGATTCCGCGCCCGAGCTCCCCCAGCCACATGCCCGGCTCGGCCGCATGCACGAGCTCGCCGGTCGCACGCAGGAGGCCGCGGCGTGCTATCGACGCGCGCGGGACCTCGCACCTGGGACCGCGCTCGCGTCCGCCTGCCTCAGTCGCGTGCTGCTCACCCTCGACCGTCGTTCCGAGGCGCTCGCCACGGCCGGGGACGCCATCCGCCTCGACCCGGAACTGCCCTCCTCCCAGTCGGCGTTCGGCCTCGCGCTGGCGGCCGCCGGCCGCGAGGCCGAGGCCCTCGCCGCCCTCGCTCGCGCGATCGAACTCGCGCCGCTGTCCGCGTCGCCACTCCTCGATCGCGCGCGGCTGCTCGTGCGCGCGCAACGTCTCGACGAAGCGTTGGCCGATGCCGATCGCGCCGTCGCGCTCGAACCCAAGGCCTGGCAATCGCACTCCGTGCGCGGCCTGGCCTTGCTCCATGCGCAACGACCCGCGGAGGCCGCGCGTGCCTTCGAGCAGGTGCTCGCGATCCGTGCGGATCTCCTGCCGACCTGGCGCGGGCTGGCCCAGGCGCGGCGACGGAGCGGCGACCTCCCGGGCGCGCACGACGCGATCGCCTCGGCGCTCAGGCTGAGTCCGGACGATGGCCAGACACACCTCGAGCTCGGCAAGCTCCTCCGCGCGGAGAACCGCTCGGATGCGGCGAAGGTCGCGTTCGAGAAGGCGATCGAGCAGGACGTGCGGGTCGCCGAGGCACTCGTGAACCTCGCCGGCTTGCGTGCGGAGCTCGGCGATCTCGAAGGCGCCTTGGCGAAGCTCGCCGAGGCACGACGTGTCGAGCCGACCTTGCGCGAGGCCTGGATGCCGGCCTTCGGTTTCCTGGAGACCCTCGGCCGCCGCGAGGAGTGCCTCGCGCTCCGCACGGCGTACCTCGCCTGGAATCCGCGGGAGCTGGGGCAACGCGTCGCGCTGGTCCGCAGCGTCCTCATGGGCGAGGCCAACCCGCTCCACGACGAGCTGCTGCGGAAGACCTTCGCCGAGCTGGCGACGCTCGGCGCGGAGGAACGCGACGACGTCCGCCTGCTCCGAGCGATGCACGCCATCCAGCGCGGCGAGCAGGACTCCGCCCGCGATCTCCTCCAACGCGTGATCGCATCCACGACCGCGAGCCCGGCGCAGCGGGACGAAGCCCGAGGACTGTTCGCGAAGCTCAGGCCCTGAACGAGCGCGCTCGCTTGGTGTGGCCGCGACCCGCCTCAGACCCGCGAGGGCGAGGCGAACTGGCCCATCGCCATCCGACGCGCGGCGTGCTGTTGGACCTCCTCCTCGGAGATCACATGGCGTTGCATCAGGCGCCGCAGTCCCTGTTCCGCCGTCTGCATGCCGAGACCGAGACCCTCGGCCATGAGCCCGGGCAGCAGCTCCGCGCGGCCGCGACGGATCGCGCGCGCGACCGGCTCGTTGCGGACGAGGATCTCGAGCAGCGGGACCTTGCCGCGGCCGTGACGCCGCCGGATCAGGGTCTGGCCGATGATCGCGCGCAGCGAGTCGGCGAAGCGCACCTGGAGATTCGCGCGTTCCATCGACGGCGCGAGTCGCGGCAGTTCGGACACGGCGCTGACGATCGACGAGGCCTCGAAGCCCGCGAGGACCAGCATGCCGCCCTCGGCCGCCTCGAGCACGGCGCGCAGATCGTCGGCCGAGACGATCTCGCCGACCATCACGACGTCCGCACCGATCAGGAACGCCTCGCGGACGCCGTCCGCGACGGTCGCGACGTGCGTGCCGACCTCGCGCTGGTGGATCACCGCGTTCTGGCACGCGTGGACGAACTCGATGCGCCGCTCGAGGGTGACGATGTTGACGGCGCGCTCCTCGTCGATGCGGGCGACCATGGCCGCCAGCGTCGTGCTCTTGCCGGATCCGAATGGGCCGGTGACGAGCACGAGCCCGCGACGCATCGCGGTGAACGCGCTGAGCAGCTCGGGCAGCTCGTAGTCCGCCAGGCGCGGCGCGGAGTCGGGGAGGCGACGGAACACCAGCCCGAGGCCATCGGCGTGGTTGAGCGCACTCACGCGGAAGCGCACGCCGGCGTTCGACGCCCAGACCACGTCGATCTCCTCGCCGCGTTCGATGCGCGCGAGCTGATCGGCGAAGAGGAGCTCGCCCGCGAGCGTCGCGAGCGAGGTCGCCTCGGTCGGCGTGTCCCCCGTGGGCACGGCGCGCCCGGCGAGCCGCACCCAGGGACCGTTGCCCGCGGAGAGGTGCAGGCTCGTGCCGCCGGAGCGGACGAGGCCTGCCAGCAGTTCTTCGAGTCGTTCGCGCTTCATCGACGTCATCCCCTGCTCCCGACGGGCTGTTGCGACACCGACTCGCTCACGGCGTCGAGGAACCAGCTCTTGTCGGCCGCGAGCGGGAACGCGTCCTCGACCCGCGTGCGGCCCTCGGCGACGAGTCGCACGAGCGCCACGTCCATCGAGTGGCCGCAGGGCGCGTCGTCGACGCGGAGCAACGAGCTGACGCGGCGCACCGCACCCATGCGGACGATGTCGCGCACCGTGTCGTCGAAGCGGAGCAGTTCGGTCGCCACCGTGAGTCCGCTCGCATCCGCGAGCGGCACGACCTGCACGCCGAGGATGGCGACGCACGTCGCGGCGAGCACCGCACGCGCGCGCTCCTGCTCGTGCGGCGGACACAGGGACAGGATGCGCAGGAGCGCCTCGGACGCGCTGCGTGCGCGCACGCACGCGACGACCAGTCCGGCGTGTTCCGCGGCGTGCAGCACGAGCTGCACCGAGGGCGCGTCCACCTCGCCGACGAACATCGCATCGGGTTCCTCGCGCAGGGCGGCGCGCAGCGCGTCGTCGAGCCGGCGCGTATGCGTGCCGATCGCACGGCGCGTGACCATCGAACCGACCCGCGCGGTCGGATACTCGAAGCAGCGATCGAGGACGTGCACCGATCGCCCCGGCGCGGCCGAGGCCTCGTTCAACATCGTCGCGAAGGTCTCCGACACGCCGCAGCCGCGTTCGCCGGCGATGATCACGAGACCTCGTCCGCCACGGACGACCTCGACGAGCGCCGGATCGATGCCGCAAGCGGCGGGCGAGCGCAGCTCGCGCGGGTGGATACGGATCGTGACGCCGAGACCGTCGAGATGACGGAACGCGGTGATGCGTCCGCGCGCCGGCGTCGTCTTCTGCAACGCACGCGTCAGGGCGCCGCGCTGCGCGATCCGTTCGAGCGCGTCGTGACCGAGCTGCGTGCGCACGAACTCCCAGAGCTCCGGACCCGCCATCGGATCCTCGGCGATGCGACGCATGGCGCCGCCGATGCGGATCGCCGGTGCGCGGCCCTCGCTGAGCATGAGGTCGTTCGCGCCGAGTTCGATCGCGGCCGTGAGGAGGTTCGGGCCGTGCGAGGTGCTCGTCGGGGCCGGCGTGAAGGCCGGATCCTGCGCGCGCCGTCGCGCCTCCTGGATCTTCAGCAGATCGGCCAACGCGCGCGGCGTGATGACGCCCTGCTCCACGAGGATCTGACCGAGCGGCCGCGAGCCCCCCGTCAGCGCCTGGATCTCCAGACACTGCCGCAGCCGTTTCTCCGGAACGAGCCGCGTCTCCAGCAGGATCGCTCCGAGCCTGGTGTCCTCCACGAGTCTGTCTCCTCTGTTGCGCCGACACGGGTCGCGCACGACCCGCCGCCTCCAGATCGGTCGATGCCCGGTCCTGGCTTGATTCCCCGGCCCGATCGGGCCAATCCACTCGCCGCGCGCGGCGGATCGGCCCCCGCCGCG
>JADLHO010000228.1 GCA_020848735.1 Planctomycetota bacterium
GCAGTGCCTCCTCGTACGCCGCGCGAGCTCCCTCCAGGTCAGCGACGCGCCGCCGCAGGTCGCCCAGCGCCAGAAGCGTGTTCGCCTCGCCCAGGCGATCGTGGATCTCTCGGTAGATCGGCAGCGCCTCCTCGTACGCCGCGCGAGCTCCCTCCAGGTCATCGACGCGCCGCCGCAGGTCGCCCAGCGCCTGAAGCACGGGCGCGGCTAGGTCACGTTGGACAGCGGACCAATCGAGCCTCGCGACAAGCGGCGTGACCACCTCGAGTACGTCCCGCGCGCGCCCGGCGTACCCGGCCGCGTAGCCCCACGGGCGAACCAGCGCGAGGGCAGCCGGCGCCACGGGCATCGCGGCGCCGTCGGTCCGCGCCGCGAGCAGAGCGACGACATTAGGCTCCTCGCGGAGGAACCACCTCAGCACCGACCGGGACTCCGGCGTCCCGAGGCGATCCCCCCAGCCGCGCAGCTGCGCCGCGGTCGCAAGCGCCGCTCTCTCGAGTGCAAGTCTGTCGATGCCGCGCCGGCGCAGCCGCCAGTTCGCGTACGCGCGAATGGGGGCGGGCAAGTTGAGTCTGCGATCGTCGCCCCGCAGCACCACGAGGTTGTGCCGCAGCAGGACGCGCACGAGCGATCCGTCCTCGTCGCCGATCGCCTGGGCGAAGACTGCCTGGGCGAGGCCAGCCGGGAAGAAGCCGAGGAATTCGAAGGCCCGCACCGCCGCCTCAGACTCCCGCTCGAGCGCGCGGTACGAGAGGTTCATCGTGCTGACGAGCCGATCGCGCCGCAGACGCGCGTCCGCGGTCTCCTGGAAGTCGAAGCCGTAGAAGTCGTGCGTCGTCATCGCGCTCGCACCCTCGTGCTCGAGCCGCCCGACGAGCTGCTGCAGCGTCTCGCCACGACCGACGTGCGACGCAACGAGCACGACCGCGCGCGGGTGCCCGTCGAGGAGCTCGAGCAGCCGTGTACCGGCGGCAGACAGCAGTTCCTCGTCGTGGAGCCTCGGCCCGCACTCGGCGACGAACAATTCGCGCGTCGCCTCGGGTGTGAGCGGCGGAACGTCGACCGGCTCCGCGACCTCGTCGCCAAGCGGCCCGAGCTGGCGGCGGGACGTGACGAGGAGCCGCAGGCCCGGTGCGCGCGCGAGCAGCCCGCCGAGGAACCTGCGCAGCGCGTCGTGCGCTGCCTCCGAGGGCAGCAGATCCTCCGCGTTGTCGAGAACGACGAGCGCCTCGACGGGCTCGAACGCGGAAAACAGATCCGCATCGGACTCGACGGTCGTCAACCCGACGGCCACGCCCATCCGCGAACGCAGGTTCGACAGGTCCATCTGCTGCTGCGCCTCGAAGAAGACGACGCGGCCGCCGTCGGCCTCGACCCTGTACGCGACCGCGAGGGCCAGCTCGGTCTTGCCGATGCCGGGCAACCCTTCCAGCACGACTACGCGGCCGAGCCGCAGCCTGGCCGTGGCATGCTCGACGAGGTCCTCGCGGCCAACGAAGTGCGGCGTCCGCGTCGGAAGAGGCAGAGCCCGGAGCCGGTCCGAGACGCCGCGCGGCGCCGCCTCGACGAGCGGGTCGGCGGGCGGCCGCAGGGCGGCCGGCGTCATCGGCGAGCAGCGCGCGTACAGCGTAGGGCGCGCCCAGAGCAGCGTAGTCTCGTCCATCTGCGCGCGCGCCGCCGCCACCGCGTCCTCCAGGTCCCCGCCACCGTGCGCCCACGCGGAGAAGAGCGCTCCCGCAAACCGCGCCGACACCTCGGCGTCGAGCGCGGCATGCGAGCCGAGGACCGCGCCAGCGTTGCCCTGGTCGGGAGCGAGGAGTGCATAGGCGACACCGCCGAACGGCTCGAGCGCGTGGCCGGCCCCGTGGCAAGTCCAGAGGAAAACGAGCTGGACCCCGCCAGTCCGCAAGTCGGAGGCGAAGTCGCCGGCAGCGACGAGCGTGCCGAAGTCGTTCGGGTAGTCCGGCGCCTCGTCGCCGTGCAGCAGGAGCTTCCCGCCCGCGGCGACGCCATGGCCGATCCAGACGACGACCTCGATGTGCGGGTGCTCGCCGAGCAGCTTGCGGAGCGAGCTGCGATGGGCATTGCGCAGCGGCGGGATCGCCGCGAGGCCGAGCCGCTGCGCTTCCGACCCTGCCGCGCGCTCATGCGCCTCGAAGACCTTGTCCGGAACGCGCGTGCCATCCGGCGAGCTCGGGTTAGCCCACGCGACCAGGAGCCGAGCCGTACCGCGCGGCGACAGCGCGACATCGCGGATCGGCAGCCCGGCGTAACTCCGAAGCAGTCGATGGCGAGCGCGCCGGAAGACGAACCCGCGCCCGTCGGCGAGCAGCTCGAACGGAATGGCATCGAGCTGCGGATCCTCCGGGTCGAGCACGAGCTCGAGCCGCAGGCCGGGAGTGCGCGCGGCGTCGATCGCTCGCCGGCCGTACTCCCCCAGCTCGGTCCGCAGCGGAAGCAGGTGGTCCAGCAGGATGCGGCCGTACGCCTTCGCCGCGGCACCGTCGTAGGCGCGGCCCGATCGGAAGTCGGCCAGGAAATCGCCAATCGTGTACGGACCGTCGAGCGGCGCGTCGTGCGGAGGCAGCGTGATGTCGCCCTTGGCCTCGACACCTTTACAGAGCGGGTCCAGAAGGTCTGCGTCGTATGACCACGCCGGACTGCTGTTGATGCGCCGCAGCACGAGGATGCGATGCACGCTTTCGGAACCCACGTTGCTCAATTCGCCTCCATTTCCGCACCGAACTCCTGCCGTTCGCGGAGCCCGGAGACTAGGAGTCTGGGCCACGGGATGCCGCTCGCAGGCTGAAGGAATCACGACGCGGAGATTCCACTTCGGCGGCGCCCTGAGTAGAGGAGGTGCATGGCCCGGTTCCGCAAGTCTGAGAGTCCAGACC
>JADLHO010000229.1 GCA_020848735.1 Planctomycetota bacterium
TCCCGATCTCGACGCGAGAGTGCTCCGCCCGCTCGGCCCCCCGAGCGAGCGGCTCGTCGCTCTCCCGCGATGTCAGCGCCAGCCGTCGGGAGAACCTCTCCTCGGTACTGCTCGACCAGCGGGCTCGTGACGGCGTAGCGCGAGAGAAGGCCCGTCCCGCCGTGCTCGCCACAACGGCCGACCGCACATCGGAGCTCGAGGCACGAGGACATCGCCACGGTCTCGGTCGGCATTGCGGCGCCGCGTGGTGGTCTCGAAGCGGGTCGAGCGTGTTCTTTGTGTGATTCGACACTTCCGGCGTCGGGCCAACTGCGGTCGGGTGGCTAGGCTCCCGCACCTGCCCCCTCCCACTCCCGGAGAACTCAACCGATGCGATTCTCTCAGCTGCTCCTGATCACTCCCGCCGTCGCTGCTCTCGCGGCCACGGCTTCGGCTCAGGGCTCCGTCGTCATCCCGTCCGCCGCCGCCACAGCGCGACCCTCCGCGGGAAGCCCCTGGTCGAGCACGGTCTTCTACAGCACGTCCTCGGCGACGATCGCTCACGATTCCCGCACGCAGGCGATCTACGACTCGACGGACGTCGGCGTCAGCTTCGCCGTGCTCACCGGGCTGCAGGTCCGTCGCCCCCAGGGCCTGGGCAACCAGAACCCGGCGATGACGACGAACCTGACGCTCTCGCTGTCGACCATCGCGAGCCCCTTCGCCAGTGCGTCGACCAACTTCGCGGCCAACCACGGCGCGAACCTCACCCAGGTCTTCTCCGGCCCGATCTCCCTGCCGCTGGAGAGCAATCCGGCGAGCTGGCCAGCCCCTTGGCAGCTGCCCTTCGTGTTCACCACGCCGTTCGTCTTCTCGCAGGTTCCGGGCGAGTCGCTCGTGATCGACCTGACGCAGACGGGGAACAGCGCGACGACCCCGTGGTACGTCGAGCACTCGCGCCGTGACATCGGCAATCGTGTCTCGAACCCCTCGGCCAACTCGAACTGCCGCTTCAGCAACAACCAGTACAACAACTCGCTGAGCTACTCCCGCCCGGTCGTCGGCGGGAGCTGGTACGTCAGCTACGGCAGCCTCCTGCCGAACGTCGTGGGCATCGGCGCCTTCGGCCTGCAGGGCGTGGGTGGCACCTGGGCCGGTCAGCCGCTGCCGATCAACCTGGGCTTCCTCGGTTCGCCGACCTGCACCTGGAACATCGAGCCGCTCGTGACCGTCGGCATCGTCGCGAGCGCGACGGGCTCCGGGCGCTGGCCGACCTTGACGATCCCGAACAACCCCGCTCTCGGTGGCGTGAGCTTCTTCGACCACTCGCTGTGGATCGACCCCGCGGCCAACCCGGGCGGAATCGTCACCGGCTGGAGCAGCGAGTGGATCATCGGCACCAACACGGGCGTGCCCGGTGCGGTGTTGACGGCCACCGGCAATAGCGCCGGCAGTGCGACCGGCTCGCTGTCGCTCGAAGAAGTGCCGACCTTCCAGCTCAACTACTGAGCTGCGACTCGCGAAGGCGCGCGCGCCAACGCCGCCCATCAGGCGGCGGAAGGGGAGAGGCCGCGCGTCGCGGCCGCTGCGAGGGAGGCTTGACCTCCCTCGCCAGCGCAGGCCCATTGCTCCCTTTCGAACGCGGGCCCCTGCCCGCGCCGGGAGCCCGAGCGGCAGCTCGCGGTTGCCCTCGATGCCGCGCCATGCCGAGGCCTCGCGCGAGCCGGCGAGACCTGCGCCGGACTGCCCTTCGAGCAGGCGCTCGCACTCGTCGACGAACGGCGAGCTCTCGCGCCGCCGGACCGCACGCGTCCGCCCCCTCGTGCGCGGCAAGGCATGAACCTAACCTGCGCGATCGATGCGCCTCGCCGCCGCCGTCCTCGCCTTGCTCACCGTGCTCGCCGCCGTCGTGTTCACGCTGATGAGCGGCGGCGAGGCACCCCCTGAGCTCGGCTCGAACAACGCGACCGCCGCGTCGCGCGGCAGCGCCGATCCGCGCAGCGCCACCGACCTCTCGGCCGAGCCACGCGATTCCCGCGAGACGCTCACCACGCCGAGCGCGAAGCCGATCGACCAGGACCAGAGGCCGGCGGCCTCGGGCGCCACCGGCATCGTCGGGCGCGTGGTCTTCGACGACGACGGCTCGCCCGTGCCGCAGGTGCCCGTGACCTGCGCGTCGGTCGATCGAGCGTGGTTCATGCCGCCGCTCGAGACGGAGACGGACGACCAGGGCCGCTTCCGCTTCGACGAGCTCGCGCACGCCTCCCGGTTCGAGGTCCGCAGCCAGGGTGCGTCGGTCTTCGTCGGCACGGATTCGCAGGAGCGCCTGGCGCTCGAGCTGCGCGTGGCGCGTGCGGTCCGCGCGCGCGGGATCGTGGTCGACGAGGCGGGCCGCGGCATCGCCGGTGCGACGATCACCGTGAGCGCGACCGGCGACCCGCAGTCCGCGGTCCGCAGCACGCGCGCGGACCGCGAGGGGCGCTTCGAGCTGCGCACGGCGTCGGGCTGGGTCCGGGCCCACGCGGATGGTTTCTGCGCATCGGCCGCCGTGCTGCTGGAGCCGAAGGCGGGCAGCCTCGCCGAGCTCCGTCTCGCGCTCGCCGCCGACCCGACGAGGGTCACCGGTCGCGTCGTCGACCGCGCGGGCCGCGGCGTGCGCGGTGCGGCGGTCGTCGTGAGCCGCGGGCGCGAGTCGCGCTGGGTCGCCGGCGCCGATGCGCGGCCCAACCGCCTCGATGTCGGCATCGCCACGCGCAGCGGTGAAGACGGCGTGTTCACGGTCGACGGCCTCGCGCAGGGCGAGCTCTTCGTCCGCGCGCGCGCGGTGGGCATCGGCTACGGCGAACTCGAGGTGCCCGAATCCACGCGTCGCAGTCTCGAGGTCGCGGTCGGACTCGAGCCGTTCGCGGCGCTCGACGGCACGGTGAGAGCCGCCGACGGCAGCGTTCCCGAGGGTCTCTCGATCGGCCTCCGCACGAACCCCGCCGACCTCGGCACCGAGTGGCGGCAGATCGGCGTCGACGGCCGCTTCGCGATCGACGAAGCCTGTCCCGGCAGCGTGTCGGCGCAGATCTGGCGCAAGGGCAGCCCCATCTATGCGGCGACCATCGAGCTGCCTGCCGGTGAACATCGCACGTGGAACCTCACGCTGCCCGAGGCCGATGGCATCGCCGGCCGTGTCGTCGATGCGCGCGGCACGCCGCTGCCCGAGTACACGATCATCGTCCTGCGCGAGGGCCGCTGGTTGCGCTCGACGAACTCGGCGGCCGACGGCAGCTTCGCGATCGAGGGCCTCGACCCCGGACCGCTGACGTTGCGCGCAGGCCGTGCGCCCCGCGGCGCCGACGCGCGCGCGCTCGCGGCGAACGCGGCGACGCTCGAGGTCGTCTCGCCCGATCGCAACGTGCAGCTCGTGATCGGCGACGAACAGCTCGGCTCCGCGAGTCTCGTGGGCCGCGTGCTGAGTCCCGCGGGCGAGGCGCTCGCGGGCGCCACGCTCCAGTTGAGCGCGCGGGGCAGCGGTGCGGTGCGCATCGACAGCGATGCCGAGGGCCGTCTGCTCGCCGACGGCGTGACGCCCGGCAGCTACCACCTGGCCCTGCGTCATCCCGAGCACCCGCAGCTCTTCCTCGGCGAACGCGAGATCAGGGCGCGGGAGACGGTCGAGCTCGGTGAACTGCGGATGCCCGAGTCGGGACGACTGCTCGTGCGCGCCCGGAGCGCCGACGGCACGCCGCTCGACACGCTGAGCCTGATCGCACACGACGAGCGCGGCCGTCAGCTCTCGGTGCTCCAGAAGGAAGGCGATGGCTGGCGCTCGGGTCCGCTGCCCCTGGGTCCCGTGATGTTGATCGTCGCGGGCGCGAACCTCGCGCGCTCGCGTCACGAGCTCGCGATCACGGGACCGGCGCCGACGCTCGTCGAGGTCACGGTGCGCCGCGGACTCACGACGAACTTCGTCGCGGCGCTGCCCGCCGGCGTCACGACGCCGAACTGGATCTGGATCTCGCTGACCGACGCCGACGGACGGCAGCTCGGGGGAACGGACCTCGCGCGGGGCGACGACGGCCAGTGGCGCGCGACGGCCTGGCTCGCCCCGGGTCGATACACGGCCTGGTTCGGCGGCGACGACGCGCGCCTGCGCGGCAGCGCCGAGTTCGAGGCCTCGCTCGACGGCGTGATCGTGCCCGTGACCCTCGCGCTGCAGCGTTGAGCGAGCCCGTCGGGTCCCACGACGGCTATCGTGCTCGCCCATGTCACCCGGCCGGATCACTCGGTTCGTTCCGCTGCTCGTCGTCTGGAGCGCGGCGCTCGGCGCGCAGGAACCGGCTGCGGGCGATCGGGAACTCCTCGCGAGCCTCGACGCCGAGGTCTTCGACAGCCGCGCGTTCCTCGCGATCGTCGAAGGTGGCGCGCGGCACGTCGAAGCGCTCGCGGCGATCGCCACGGGAGCCGCGCCCAGTGCGGAGCTCGCGGCGCGGCGCCGCACGCGCGCCCTGCGGGCGCTGCGGGAGATCGACGACGCCTCGGCCGCACCGGCCTTCCAGGCCCTCGTCGATCACGCGCAGACCGCATCGATCGACGACGACGCGCTCGCGGACCTGATGCTGACGATCGCCGCCTTCGCTCCGGCACTCGGCACCGGGCCCGAGGTCGCGCAGAGCATCCAGCAACTCACGATGTTCGGCATGGAGGGCAAGGCCGGCGGCGGCCGTCCCAGGCACAACCACCTCCGCTGTCTCCTCTCGGGCATCCGGATCCACGTGCGCTGCAGGACCGGTGAGGCCGCAGCCCATGGCTCGACCGGGACCAAGGCGTTGATCGAGCAGCTCCTCGATCAGGACCCCTTCCTGCGCGAGTTCGCGGCCGAGCGACTCGGCCGTCTCGCGGATCGCAGCCCGGCGGTGCTCGATGCGTTGCGCGCAGCCGCGACGGCGACCGATCACCCGCGTCAGGCGAAGATCGTCGGACCGGGCTTCTCGTCGTCGGTCGGCACGGACTTCGGCGAGATGATCCGCGGCGCGGCCTCGATCGCGCTCGCGCGGCTCGCTCCCGATGATCCGCTCGCGCGCGAGGGGCTCGCGAAGCTGCTGCGCGCCGACGATCCGCGCGAGCGCGTGGCGGCCGCGATGGCGCTCGGGCCGAGCGCGGAGGAAGGCGCGCCCGACGTCGTACCCGCGCTGCTCGAGGCGAGCGCCGACGACGATCCACTCGTCGCCGCGGAGGCCGTCACCGCACTCGGCCGACTCGGTGACGCACGGGCCGCCGTGCTCGATCGCCTGCGCGCGCTCGCCTCGGGAACCGGGGCGCTGGCGGCGCGCAGCAAGGCCGCGTTGAAGCGTCTCGAACGCGAGACCGGCAAGGGATGAAAACCTCGCGGGCGAAGCGCGCGATCGTGCGCGTCGGCGTGGTGCTCGGCGTCGGCTACGTCGTCGCGGCGGGGCTCCTCTGGGCCTTCCAGGAGCGCCTGCTCTTCGCCGGACAACGGCGTGGACGGGGCGAACCGCTGCCGCCGCTCGACGGCGTGCGCCTCGATCAGCTCACGCTGCGCGACGGCACCCGCATCCGCATCGCCATCGCCGAACCGAAGGGCACGCCGCGCGGTGCGATCGTGTGTTTCGGCGGCAACGGCGAGAGCCTGCGCTCGGGCCGCAACTGGGTCCGCTTCTGGGCCGACGACTGGGAGCTGCGCGCCATCTACGCCGAGCACCCCGGCTACGGCGAGAGCGGCGGCGAGCCGTCGCTGGCCTCGTTCGCCGCCTCGGCGGAGGCGGCGGCGCAGCATGCGCGCGAGCTGGCACCGGGACTCGAGCTCGCCGCGTTCGGCAACTCGCTCGGCTCGTTCTGCGCGATGCACGCGGCAGCGCGCGGTCTCGTCGATCGCGTGATCCTGCGCTCGGCGCCCTCGTCGATCGGCGATGCCGGCAGCCATCACTATCCCTGGCTGCCGATCCGACTCCTGCTGCGCCACGACTTCGACAACCTCGCACTCGCGCGCGACGTGCGCGTCCCCGTGCTCGTCCTGCACGGCGACCGCGATGCGACCGTTCCCATCGAACACGGCAGGCGCCTCGCCGAGGCGCTCGGCGATCACGGCCGCTTCGTGCTCGCCCCGGGCTGCGAGCACAACGACGTGCCGATGACGCGGCTCGGCCCGCTCGGCGCGGAGATCGAGGCGCACCTCACTGGAAAGGCACCGCGATGACCGCGTCCGGACGGCGCCAGCTCAGGTCGACGTCGAAGAAGACCGGGCGGAAGCCCGGCGCCCAGACCTCGAGGGTCACGATCGCCTCGTCGCCCGCGGGGTGATCGCCGAGCACCGCGCGGCCGTAGCCGTCGACGGGGAACCCGACCTGATAGGCGTGCAGGTCGTAGGCGGAGAAGGTCACGCGACCGAAGCCGTCGGTCAGCTCGAAGGCGTCGGTGAAAGGCGACTCGCAGGTGCAGCCGCTCCACTCCTGCCAGGCGCCGTGGATGCGGACACCGACCCCTTCCCACACACCGCCGGTCACCGGGTCGAAGACCTCGACGTCGATCGAGACGGTCGCCGGGGGCGAGGCGTGCACGACGCGGGTGCGAGTGGTGCACGCGGTGGCGAGGAGGGCGGCAGCGAGGAGGAGGACCGAACCGAACGAGCGGCGGAACATGACGACGACGCGGGATCAAACCTCGTGCCGCGCGGGCGGAGCCCCGTCGCAGGGGGCCCTTCCGCGCGTTTCCCGCGCCGGACGTCGCGTCTGTCGCGCGCGAAGGACACCGTTCCCTCGCCGCGTGCGACACGCCGCGACGCGCTGCGGCTCAGTTCGCCGGAGCGAGCACGAGGCCGTCGACGCCGAGGCTCGGCGCCCTCGTCGCCGGCTCGGCTGCGACGAGCTCGAAGCGGACCTCGAGCAGGCCACCGGCGCCCACGTCCGCGACCCCGAGATCGACGACCGGCGCGAGCTCGAGTCGCGGCGCGCGCAGCTCGACCTCGACGCCCTGCTCGGACCCGGGCACGGCGATCCGCCAGCGCCCACCGGACTCGCTCGCGGCGAGACGCAGTGCCACCCGATGGCGACCGGGCGCGAGACCGCTCGCGCGCAGCACGACGAAGTCTCCCGATCGCGCGGCCTCGCCCCAGAGGATGCGGCCGCCGGAGAACTGCGGACCCGGCACGTCGCGGACGCTGACCGCGAGCCCCGGGGACGCGTCCGCCACCGCCATCGCCTCGCCCTCGGCGCAGCCGTCGAGCTGGAGGCGTCGCAGGCCGACCCACACGTGGTCGAGGGCCACGAGGCCATCGCTCTCCGCGATGAGCTCGACGAGCAGCTCGCCGCGCGCGATGCGGCGATCGAGGAGCGTGTGCAGGCGCAGGCTCGAACGACGCGTCGTGCGCAGCTCGAGCGCCGACTCGCCGTCGAGCGCGCCGGCCTCGCCCCCGATGCGCGCGCGCACCCGCGCGGCGTCGGGGCGATGTGCGAGCGCGAGTCGCAGCTCGTGCACGCCCACGGCGCTCAGCGGCACGCGCAGGGCGAGCACGTCGCCCGACCGCGCGGACCACGCGAGCACGCGGCCCTGCGCAGCGAGCGGCTCGTCGACGAAGGGCGGCTCGCTCCCGTTCACGCGTGCGTGGAGCGCCGGCACTCCGAGGCGCCACCACGTCGCGCCGGGCGACGGCCCCGCGAGCACCGAGGGCTCCAGAGGCTGGAGCTCGAGATCGGCGCGCGTCGGCGGCACGTGGTCGTCGAGCGCGCCGGGCCGCGCATACACATAGGCGAGGCGTGCCTGGCCGAACCCCATCATCGGCTCGCGTGGCGCGATCTCGAACCAGGCGCCGAACGCGGAGTCGAAGGGCACGTCGTCGAGGATCGCGAAGCGATGGAGCGAGACGAAGCCCGCGCGCCCCGGGCCCGTGCAGAGCGGCATGCCGCAGTAGGGCGCGGCGAAGCCGTCGCGCTGTCCGCTGCCCAGGTTGAAGAAGTCCGCCGTGCCCGTGCCGCGGATCGCCGGTTCGCGCGCATCGTCGACGAAGAGCTTGTCGTCGCCGGCATCCCAGCCGTCGCCCGCCGGCGTGCTGCCGCCGAACGCGTGCGCGACCTGCATCGTGCAGCCGACGAAGCGGCCGCTGCCGCGCAGCAGGACGAGCGGTACTTCGAACGGCGACTCGCCCTCGGCCACGTGCAGATCGCGATCGCTGCGCCATCGCGCGCGGAAGTGGAAGGTGTCGGCGTCGAAGCGCATCGCGTCGACGGCGCGTTCACAGACGAGCGACACCGGGTTCGCGGTGCGGTTCACGAACGACACGCGCGCACGGCTGTGGAAGGGCATCGGGAATCGACAGACCATCCAGCCGTCGTCCTGCACGGTGATCGGCAACCCCGCGTAGGGGATGAGTCCGGGCCCCGAGCCGAAGAAGTCGCCGAGCGGGGCCTCGACCTGCGGGCGCTCGCTGCCGTCGAAGGCGATGCGCAACAGGACGCCGCGTAGCGTCGCCGCGAGCCGCTGCGGATCCGTCCCATCGACCTGGATGCGCAGCGCGGTGATCGCATCGCCCGTCGAGCCGGGCGCGACGACGTGCTCGAGCGAGGCCTCGCGCCCCGGGGGAACGACGAGCTCGTCGTGCAGCTCGCGTCGCGAGTCCGGGATCTCCATCAGCTCGGGATCGCGCAGCTCGCGCGCGCTGCGCACGAGTTCGTCGGCGGCGTTGCGCAGGTCCTCGAAGCGGAAGGCCTGCACCCACGTGCGACCGAGGTACTGCCGGATCTGCACCTGGTACGGATGAGGCAGGCGCGGATCCCCGCTCCATTCGATGCGCAGCGAACGCGCGAACGGCAACGGCAGATAGTCGGCGTCCCCCTGCTCGAAGACGTGGATCGGATGCTGCGGATCGTCGTCGACGCCGCTGAACGCGAGGAAGGTCGACGCGCGGCGGCGCAGGAAGGCGTCGGCGTCGCCGTCGAAGAGGATCTGCCCGTCGACGATCACGCGGAGCCGGCCGTTCATGCCCGACGACCAGGTCCGCACGATCACCCCCGAACCGATGAGCTCGCCGAGCGTGTACTCGCCGATCCCGTTGCCCTCCGCCGACTGGATCGTCTCGAGCACGCTCGGGACGGAGCTGCCGCCCTCGCCGTCGTTCGCGCCGAACCAGTGCGGATCGTCGGGGCCCTTCGTCCGCGGATCCGAACTCGACCACTGCAGCACGCGGTAGGGCATGCGCGGCGCACGGGCGAGGCGCGAGAGATCGCGCGCCTCGCGCACCAGCGACGCGAAGTCCACGGTCTCGAGGGTGCGCGCCTGGTCCTGCGCGCGGAGTGCTGCGGCGAGGAGCGCGATCCAGAGCGAACGAAGCCACACGGACGGGCTCCGGAGACGGGCGCCGCTTCGGGCGCTGCGGTGGGTCTTCGTCACGACGCGGCCATCATGACGGTCGCGCGATCACGAGTCGAAGAGCCCGCGCGACCGGTGCCGCGCGATCGCCGCGAGCTGCGGATGGCGATCGAGGAGCGAGCCCGGCACGTCGACCGCGGTGCCGCGCACCCAGGCCGCGAGCTGGAGGGCCGCGACCATCGCCTGTCCGCGGAAGTGGTTGTTCGCCGCGACCATCACCGTCGCGGCGCCGAGAGCCGCGATCGCCCGGATCCGGCGCTCGATCGCCGCGACCTCATCGGCGGAGTAGAGCCAGTCGTAGGTCGCGTCGCGCCCCGCGTCCTTGTCGAACCACGCCGCGGTGTTGCGGCCATGCAGGCGCAGGTACTCGAGCCCCGGCTCGCGCGGCAGGGCGTCGTCGGGTCCCACGAAGCCGCTGACCGCGCCGGGGTAGTCGAGGTGCACGAGGCGATAGCCGAGCGCCGTCGCGCGCGCCTGCGCCTCGCGGGTGCGCCAGGATGCGTGGCGGACCTCGAGCTGCAGCGGCGCGAGACCCGCATACGCATCGGCGACGGCGCGCAGCCGGGCCAGGCCGTCGGCGTCCGCGACGAGCCGGTGCGAGAACTGCGCGAGCAGCGCCACGAGCCGGCCCGAGTCCGCGAGCGGTGTCATCGCGGCGCGGAACGCATCGATCGCCGCCGCGGCGAAGACGCCGTCGTGCGTCGACGCCTGCGGCAGCTTCGCGAGGAAGCGCGTGCCCAGCCCGCTCGTGCGGTCCACCCAGGAGCGCACCGTCGCCGGTGCGGGCGTGCGATAGAAGCTGACGTTGATCTCGATGAAGTCGACGAGGGCCGCGACGGCGCGCAGCGTGTCGCGGCAGTTCGACGGGTAGACGATTCCCTTCCAGTCGTCGTACGACCAGCCGCTCACCCCGACCGCGATCGCGGCGCTCATCGCTCCTTGCGGCGCCTCGCGATGTCCTCGAGGCGCTCGCGCACCTTCGCCTCGAAGCCCCAATCCCCGGGTCGATAGAAGCGCTTGCCGACGAGCGGTTCGGGCAGGCAATCCATGTCGGCGACATGGCCGGGCTCGTCCGGCGCGTAGCGGTAGGCCTGGCCATGACCGAGCTCCTTGGCGAGCTTCGTCGGCGCATTGCGCAGATGCAGCGGCACCGCGTGCTGCCGGCCCTCACGGACCTCGCTCATCGCGGCGTCGATCGCGGCGGCGACGCCGCGGCTCTTGGGCGCCGTCGCGAGGTAGAGCGCCGCCTCGGCGAGCGGCAGGCGGCCTTCGGGCAATCCCATCCGCTCGAACGCGAGCATCGCACTCGTGGCGATCTGCAGGGCCATCGGATCGGCGAGACCGATGTCCTCCGCCGCCATCGCGATCATGCGTCGCGCGGCCTGGAGCGGATCTGCACCGGCCTCGAGGCTCCGCGCGAGCCAATAGACCGCGGCATCGGCGTCGGAGTTGCGCAGGCTCTTGTGGAAGGCGCTGAGCAGGTCGAAGTGCTGATCGCCGTCCTTGTCGTGGGCGAGCACGCGCTGCTGCGCGGCCTCCGCGATCTCCACGACGTCGATCCTGTCGCCCGCCGCCGCAGCGAGGCTCGCCGCCGCCTCGAGCACGGTCAACGCCCGGCGGGCATCGCCGCCCGCGAAGAAGGCGAGGCGCGTGCGCGCCGCGTCGGTGATGCGCAACCTCAGGTGCCCGAGGCCGCGCTCCTCGTCCGCGAGCGCGCGGTCGATGAGGGTCGCGAGTGCGACGTCGTCGAGCGGCTGGAGCTGCACGACGCGGCTGCGCGAGAGCAACGCGGCGTTGACCGAGAACGCGGGATTCTCGGTCGTCGCGCCGACGAGGACGATGTCACCGCTCTCGACGTGCGCGAGGAAGGCGTCCTGCTGCGCCTTGTTGAAGCGGTGGATTTCGTCGACGAAGAGCAGCGTCGCGGGGCCGCCACGCGCGCGCCGCGCACTCGCCTCGTGCAGCGCCTCGCGCACCTCCTTGATGCCGGAGAGGACCGCGGAGAAGGGCTCGAACACGAGCCCCGAGAGCTCGGCGACGAGGCGCGCGAGGGTCGTCTTGCCCACCCCCGGCGGTCCGAAGAGCAGGAGCGATCCCGCCTCCCCCGCCTCGATCGCCCGCCGCAGCGGACGCCCTGGCCCGAGCAGAGCCTCCTGCCCGACCAGCTCGTCGAGGCTGCGCGGCCGCATCCGCTCCGCGAGCGGACGCTTGAGGCCGGACGCAGAGCGCGGCCCGGACCGTGCTGCATGGGGATCGTCGAAGAGGCTCACGCGCCGATCGTCGACCGATCGCGCGGGGCTCGCAAGCTCGCGAGCGGGTGCAGGTGCCGCGATCGCATGCAGAGCGGGCGCATGCGAGCTCCGAAGCAGACACTCCCACTCCGGACATCGTTCAGCGGCCAAGTCGACTCCTGGCGACCTGGGCTTGTCGTGGCCGGGGAAGGAAACGACCTTCGTTCATCGCGGCTCGTTCGGGGGCGATGACACCAGGACGGCTTGAAGCTCCGACTCGCCGCGATTCCTCGCATGGCGCGACCGCGCAACGGGCCGTCGGTGCAGGCCTTCCCGCGCGACCCAAGAGGACGTCTGTGCCCACCGGCAGCGTCGACCACGACACCAGCGCTCGCCGCAAGCGCGAGCCGCGACAACCTGCCTCAGCGTGGGATTGACGATCGGAACGAGGGGTCTTGCCCGGGGAGCCCCTGGGGGACGTTCCTGATGCCGCGAATGAGTCTCTCATGCTCTGCCTGACGGATTGCACGGCGCGCCGGAAGCGACATCGGTTGCGGCCAATGATGCAGCAAGTCCGTCGTATGGCCACGCCGCGTTGGAGTCCCTGCTGATGGGCAGCATGCGTGAGCGTTGGCGGGAGGGGAGCCCCAATACCCGCCAGAGACCTCCACCACCGGCTGCAGGACTTCGCTCCGGCCATGAGTCGACGCCCAGACTGGGCCACTTCGGGCTCGTTCGCAGCCGTGCGGAACCAGGTTATCGATGAAATCCGAGGAGGCCACCGCGTACGGCGACCAACGCGTCGCATCATGTGCCTTCCCGCTAGAGACAGTCCTCGCAGTTCTTGGAGAACTGGAGGAGGATCGTCTCCTTGAACCCGGTTGCCGGGTCGGTCGGAGGGCACGTGCTCGCCTCGAGCACCTGGTACGCTTCGTAGCTGTAGCAGGCCATCGGCTCCCCGGCGGCGCTATGACCGAACGGAAGGGTGATTCCGATGGGCGTCAGCGTGACCGTGTTCTCCTGGATCCTCCCGTAATCCAGGTTTCCATACTCGAACTTCAGGGCACGAGCCACGGTTCCGCAGCAGTCGGGGAGAGTACCGGCTCCGGTGGTCACGCTGAACGAGTAGGTGAAGTGGCAGGGCTCGTCGGTCGTCTCCTCCACGCAAAGGAGAGTGGCGCGATCACATCTCCCGTCACTCGCGAGGGTGAACGCCGCGCTCACCTGCGTGCACTCGGTGGAGTTCACCACGATCGCCCCGAAGCCCGCCCGGCAGGGGCAATCCTCCTGCGCCTGTGCGGTCGCGGCGAACAGGGCAAGGGACAGCGACGCGAATGCGATGTTCGTAGCTCTCTTCATGATTCGTCCTCGTGTCTGTGGAGCAATTGCGGCTGGAAGATGCTGGCCGCTCCGCAACCAGCAATTCACTGGAAGTACGCGCGAAGCGCGCGATCGCGCTCCTCCTTGAGCCGGAGGACCTCGTCCATGATCGTGAAGAGGCGAGGGTGCGTACGGCGCGTGAAGACGAGCACCCGGTTCACCCCTGGACTCGCACCTGGAGCAATGAACACTCGGGTCTCTTCTCCGGGTATGCGGAAACTCTCAGGGTCCATGGGGACGCTGGATTCCACCGTCTGGTAGCGGCCGTTTCGAATGCCCTCCTCGGCCTGGACGAATTCCTCGATCGCCGCCGCCACTTTCGCGTCCGTCACCTTGCCGTTGAGATCCCGAATCGTGCGCACGAGTGACTGAGTCTCGTCCGTCGAGAGCGTCTTGCGATTCGGGTTGTAGCGGTTCTGGAACCCGCCTGAGTCCGGACGCAAAGTGTCTTCGACCTGCATCCGGCCGGAGAGCGTAAGCAGATGCTCTGCCGACTTACGGAAGTGGTCGATGGCCGGGTCCTGCTCCAAGGGGTCGGCCTGTTTCGCCGCAGCTCCCTCGCCGGCCTCCGCCGCGCTCGCCGATGCGACGGCGGGGGTCCGAATCTGCACGTCAACGGGTTCGACCCCGGCCCTTGGGCCATCGAGACTCGGCGCTTCGGGGGACAATGGACGAATCGACCCCGCCGCCGGTGGCTGGTCGCGCGGCACGCCGCCACTCCCAGTTCTGACCCCGAGGAGAAACGCCGCCACGACAAGTCCGACGACGAGGAAGAGGAGGACCAGGCGGTTCATCTCGGTTTGGCTGTCGGTTCCACTCGGGACAGGGTGCGGGAAACGCCGAATCGCGAGACTCAGGGTCTCCGATCCATCGATCGATGATCCATCGATCCCAGGGCTCGAGGGAATCGACAGTTCGAATCACGTCGACCGCATGGTCGGCGGTGTCGCTCCCGTCCGTCGCAGAATCCATGAAATCCAGTCCAATCTCACAAGTCCCTGTTCCCGAGCCACTGCCGAAGCCTCGCGAGTCCCCGGCTCACCAGACTCTCCGCGGCAGCGATGGATGGCAGTGCGAGCGCATACGCGATCTCGCTGTGATTTCCGCCTTCGAGCCAACGCAACTCGACAGCCCGGCGCTGCAACTCCGGCAAACGCACGACGTTGCGTCTCACGACGGCGCGGGTCTCCTCGAGTGCGGAATCGTCCGGGGGCGCTGGCTCGGTGTCGGTCAACTCCTCGAACCTGGACACGGAGTCGCGGAGCCTGGAGTCGAGGTGCGTGCGCCCGGGCTGCTCCGAGGTCCTGCTCATTCGCCGATACTCATCGCAGACCCTTGCACTCACGATCCGCCTCAGCCAAGCGACGAATTGAGCCTCTCCTAAAGCAGCTGTAGCAGTTCGCGCCGGCTGGATCGGCGCCGTCACGACCTGAGACTCCGAGGGGATCGGACGCGTCGTAGCGCGTCGCGAGCTCGTCGGGGGAGAGTCACTTCGGGAAA
>JADLHO010000230.1 GCA_020848735.1 Planctomycetota bacterium
GCACTTCGAGGACGCGAAGAAGGCCGAGGCCGGCGGCTCGGTGTGGAAGCACTACGTCGACGTGGTGCCGTGGCACACCGGCATGGCCAAGGACAACCTCGAGTACTGGCTCAAGTACGAGAAGCGGCTCACGACCCTCGCGATGCAGCGCGCGCAGAAGAACGAGGAAGCCGCGGCCGCCGCCGGCAAGAAGTGACCCGCGCGCGAAGCGCCGCCCCCTGAGTCCATCGCATCGATGTCCAAGTCGCGTCGCCGCGCAGCGGCCGGAGTCCGTGTTCCCGTCCTCGTCCCGCTCGCGCTGCTCGCCGCGCTGCCCGCGCAGGACCGACGCAACCTCTCGCTGATCGCGCCCGCGGCCGGTGCGGCCCGGGCCGGGGGGCCGCTCGCCGATGCGATCGCGCGCGCGAGCCGCGCGGTCGTGCACGTGCAGGTCGAGGTGAAGGGCCGCAATACGTTTGCGATCGAGCGCCCGAGCAGCGGCGTGCTCGTCGGCAAGGACGGGCTCGTGCTCACGCACTGGAACCTCGTGCGCGAGGCCGACGGGGCCAGCGACAAGCAGCTCTTCGTGAAGCTCGCGGGCACGGACGGCGTGCGCCGCCCCGCGACGATCGTCGCGCACGACGAGGCGACGGGCCTCGCCCTGCTGCGCGCCGAGCTCGCCGCCGGCGACCCGTTCGAGCCGATCGCGCTCGCGGCCGGTGTCGCGCCCGGTGATCCGGTGGCGGTGCTGGGCTGCCACGACGGCGAGGATCTCGTCGCGTTCGGCGGCGTGGCCTCGGGTGCCGCCGCGGGCGTCGAGGTCACCGCCGGCGAGGCGCGCCTCGCGTTCGCACGCGAGGACCTCGTCCTCACCGATGCCTCGATCCAGGCGCGTTGCCACGGCGCGGCGCTCGTCGACCGGCACGGCGAGCTCGTCGGCATCTGCAGCGCCGATGGCGTCGCCGAGGAGATCTCGGAGCCGACCCTCGAGCAGCTCAAGCGACCGAGCTTCGGCTTCGTCATCCCGGTGGGGCTCGCCCGCCGCGTGTTCGGCGAGCGGCTCACCGCAGCGGCGTCGAAGGCGCGCGAACCCTCGGCACACGCGCGCGCCGTGGCGCTCGCGGCGGATGCCGTGGTCGCCGTCCACGCCGGCAAGGGCGAACTCGATGCGATCGGCGTGAGCGACCCCTTCGGCCGCCGCCGCCGCGACGGCGTGGGCTCGGGCGTCGTGATCGATCCGAGCGGCATCGTCCTCACGAACCGCCACCTCGTCGCCGGCGAGGACACGCTCCGCGTCACGCTCCGCAGCGGCGAGAGCTACCCCGCGAAGCGGCTCGCCGATCACGTCGAGACGAACTCGGCCGTGCTCCGTGTCGAACTGCCGAAGGGCAAGACCCTGAGCGCGGTGCGCTGCGTGAGTGCGGACTCGGTCGCCGTCGGCGACGAGCTGCTCGTCGTGGGCAATCCGGAGGGCAACGCAGCGGTCGTCGGCATGGGCGTGTTCTCCGCGCGTCGCGGTTCCGCGCTCCAGACCGATGCTCCGATCGGCAACCACAACGGCGGTGGTGCCGTGCTGACGCTCGACGGCGAGCTCGTCGCGCTCTGCGACGCGGGGGTGCGCGACCGCATCGACGTCGCGTACGCGCAGCGCGGCGACCAGGCCAAGGTGGAGACGAGCCTCGACCTCGTGCCGACCATCGATGCGGTCCTCGCGGCGCACGCGGCGGTGCTCGATCGCGCCGGTGCCGCGGTGATCGCGCGCCGCACGACGCCCGCGCCGCGCTCCGCGGTGGCCAAGGTCGTCGAGAGCACCGCAGGCGCGATGCTCAACGTGTACGTCGAGATCACGCTCGCGGCGGCGCAGCAGGAGGACAACCCCTTCGCCACCGCGGAGGCGCGCACGATGGTCGAAGGGCTCGGCTCCGGCGTGATCGTTGACCCGAGCGGCCTCGCGCTCACGAACTGGCACGTGGTCGACTCCGCCACCGAACCGAGCGGCGCGATGGTCGCGGACCGCGTCGTGCGCGTGCGGCGCTTCGACGGCCGCGTCTTCGAGGCCAGGGTGCTGAGCATCTCGCGCGAGGAGGACCTCGCGCTGCTCCAGCTCGAACTCGAGCCCGGCGAGAGCGTCGCCGCGGTGGAACTCGGCGACTCGGGTTCGCTCGCCGCCGGAGACGGTGCGATCGCGATCGGCAACCCGCTCGGGCGCGCGAGCACGGTCACCGCCGGCGTCGTCGCCGCCAAGAACCAGTCGATCCGCGTGAAGGGCCGTTGGGCCAAGCTGCCCCACCTCCTCGAGACGGACGCCGCGATCAACCCCGGCAACAGCGGCGGTGCCCTGCTCGATCACCAGGGCCGGCTGATCGGGATCAACAGCGCCGGCGCGAGCCTGCATGCCGTGACCGGCTACGCGATCTCCGTCGACCACGTCCGCGAGAAGTTGCAGAGCGTGCTGCTCTCACCCGAGAAGCTGCGCAGTCCGTACGTCGGACTCACCGTGGTCGACGACGACGGCCGCCTCGTCGTGCAGTCGGTCGACCCCTTCGGTCCTGCGGCGCAAGCCGGGATCGCGGCGCACGACGTGCTGCGCACGCTCGCCGGCGAACCCGTCCTCTGGAGCGTGGGTTGGGCGATGCAGGTGTTGCGGCTCGCGCCCGACCAGCCGATCGCCGTCGGCGTCGAGCGCGACGGCAAGCTGCAGGACAAGACGATCACCCCGTTGTCGGCCGCCGCGTGGGCGGTCTTCCGTCAGACGGACTGCGTGATGGACGAGCTCACGATCGCCGAGGACGCCGAGCGCGTGCGTGCGGTCGCCGTCGCCTTCCTGCGCAAGTTCACCGGTGATCCGGGTGCGGAGCCCGCGACGATCCCGGCCGGCGTCGTGAGGGTGAAGCGCCTGCATCCCCGCCTCGTCGAGGCGAAGGTCGACCTGCGGGAGGGCGATCTCCTGCTCGGCATCGAGCTCGCGGAGCAGCTCGCGAGCGGTGAGGCGGGGCGCATCGTGCGCTTCGAGCACGTCGCCGACGTGCAGCGCTGCATCGACGCCCACAGCAGCTACGAGGGCGTCGAGCACCGCGCCTGGATCGCGCGCGGCAACGAGGTGCTCGTCGTGAACTTGCCCGCGAAGCGCCTGATGCTGTGACGGGCGCCCGGGCGAGCCCGCTTCACTTCGTCGCGAAGCGGGTCTGCAGCGACTGCGCCTGGCCGTCGACCTCCCAACTCCACGCCACCGCGATCTGGCCGCGCGGCAGCGGATCGAAGGGATAGAAGGTGACCATCCCCGGTGCGCTCGCGCGGCGGTTGGTCGACGACTCCATCAGGATCGCACCCTCGATCTTCTCGCCCTTCGCGTCCTGCGCGACGCAGCGGTAGGAGAGCCGGTCGCCGAGCACCATCGAGCCGAAGTGGATCGTGAAGGGGTAGCCGACGACCTTCTGCTTGCCGCGGCCGTGCTTCTCCAGCAGCGCTTCGAGTTCGGGGCCGATGAGCGCGACCTCGACCTTGTCGGGGATGCCGGTCGCGTCCTTCCAGGGGTGGCAGAGGTAACCCGAGCTCTTGGACTTGGGTCGGCCGAGGCCGGCGACGACATCCATCACGAGGACGTTGCCTTCCGAGAAGATGCCGACGCTCCGCAGGAAGTCGTGCACCAGCGTGTCGCGGTAGCCGGGGATCAGCATCCAACGCTCGAACATCTTCTTGGCGTTCGCCGGGTTCGCGTCGACGTCGACGATCGCCATCTGGGCGAACATGTTGCCCAGGTGGTTGCCGCCGAGTTCGGCGAGCTGACGGTGCTCCGCGACGACGCCGCGCTCGCCCTTGTTCGCCTTGAGGTAGTTGGCGTGCTCGTAGCAGCGCGTGGAGAGCTGCGATGACCAGGTCACCGGCGCGGCGTGGTTCGCCGCCCGCGCCTCGTTGAAGGCGGCGAGCCACTTCTCGACGCCCTTGCTGATCGCCATCAGCGGCGGCGTGTTGTTGCGGATCGCCTGGAGGACGGGGGTCGCCTCCGTCCAGAAGTCCTCCCACTCCTTGTCGAGCTGCACGAGCGACACGCCGGTCTCCTTCGTGAAGTTCTCGGCGAACTCGATCGGCTGCTTCTGCTTCTTCTGCTTCGCGTCCAGGATCATGCGGTCGAACTTCCGCAGGATCTCGGGGTCACGCCGCATCACGTAGTCGCAGAAGGACCAGGACTTGATGCGCTGCTCGTTGGTGAGCGTGGCGGCCTCGCACCAGGCGAGGTCGAGCGCCGGCACGCCGCCGGTCATCTTCCAGGCCATCTCCAGCGCCAGCGTCTTCCAGATGTCGAAGTTGGGCGACGTGTACTCGCGGTCCTCTTCGCTCGCGGTCGTGCCCTCCTGCTTCTTGAGGTCGACGGCGAAGAGCCGGTTGTTGTTGAACATCATCCCGACGAACGTGTGCCCGATGCCCTCGGAGAGCGCGTCGCTGCGGAACTGCGCGTGGCCCTGCGCGACGTTGCGGACGACGGCGTCGAAGAGGATCTGCGTGCTCTCCGTCGCGCCGATCGCGAGCGTGCCCACGGCGCTGGTCGAGGTGTGCTCGAGCTTCCACTGGAGGTCTGGCACCTGGTGCGCGTTCGCCTTGAGGATCTGGCGGTAGGTGTCCTTGCTCGTGAAGTAGGCGAACTCACCGCCGATGCGCGCCTCCCAGGGGAACGCGACCTGCGTGACGCGCGCCGTGCGCTCCGCCCACGCGAGCGCCTGCTTGAGGAAGGGCTCCTGCTCCGGGTCGCCGTGCAGCAGGAAGTGCTCCGACTTCACGCTCACGTACTTCACCTGGGCGACGTCGAGTGCCTCGTTCGGCGCCTGCACGGTCTCCACGGGGTACTCCACCGAAGACTGCTCGTTGACCGCCCGCTCGATCGCCTTGCTGCGGTCGTAGAGGGTTTGCTCGAGGTCGGTGCCGGTCACGCCGCCGATCTCGTGGTGTTCGAGCGCCTTCTGCGCCTCCGCGTCGTCCTTCACCCAGCGCAGCACCATCTGGTAGTGGTGCTCGGACCGGTCCTTGCGGCCGGCCCGCGCCCAGGTCTGCGCCTGCCGGCGATGGCCGCCCGCGAGGTCCTTCTTGAGCTGTTCGTAGGCCTTGAAGAGCGCGGAGCCGTCGGCACCCGTGCCCGTGTCCGCGGTCGGGTACTTGAAGGTCGGATCGGGCGCCCACGACGCGCCGACCTTGACGTTGCCGATCGCCTTGTGCGCGACCGCGTCGTCCTGGTCGTAGAGCTTGATCGACTGCAGCCAGATCAGGCGCGCCTGCCGCGGGAAGCCCTTGTCGAAGGCGTTCTTCGCGAACTTGTTCAGGCGCTCGGCCTGCGAGCGGTTGAACTGGCTCTCGTCGTCCTGCGCGCGCAGGGCCGGGACGAGGAGGACGGCGAGGGCCGCGAGCAGATGGAGGAATCGCATGGCGGGAGCGGGCCGCGGTGAGCGGCAGCGAGGGAGGATAGCGTTCACATCTCGTCGGGAGCGGCGACGCCGAGCAGGCCGAGGCTCGTGTGCAGCAGGCGGCGCGCGGCGGCGACGAGGGCGAGGCGCGCGTCCCGCAGCGCGGGCTCGGCGCGCAGCACGTGGTGCTCACGGAGATAGGCGTGGATCGAGCCCGCGAGCTGGATCGCGAAGCCGGTGACGATGCTCGGTTCGCTCTGCTCGGCCGCGCGTTCGAGCGTCGCGCCGAAGTCGAGCATCGTGAGGAGGACGTCCTCGGCATCCGCCAGGAGCGCGCCATCGAGGTCGGCGGCGAGTTCGGCGCCGGCGTCGAGCGCGACGTCCGACTTGCGCAGGATGCCCGAGAGCCGGGCTGCGGCGAACTGGACGTAGGGTCCCGTCTCGCCGTCGAAGTTGAGCATCTGCTCCCAGTCGAACTTCACGTCCTTGATGCGCGAGTTCTTCAGGTCGTTGAAGACGATCGCGGACACCCCGACCTGCTCCGCCACGCGATCCGCGTCGGCGAGCTCGGGGTTCTTCTCCGTGATGATGCGGCGCACGTTCGCGACGGCCTCGTCGAGCACCTCGTCGAGGAAGATCGCGTTGCCGCCGCGCGACGCGAACTTCTCCCACTTCCCGGTCTCCTCGTTCTTCGCGAGGATGAGGCCGAAGGGGACGTGCTCGACCTTCTTCGCGAGCGGTTCGCCCATGCGCGCCAGCACCGCCGCGAGCTGCTCGAAGTGCAGCTTCTGCTCGGCGCCGACGACGTAGAGGATGCGATCCGGGTGGTACTGCGCTTCGCGCCAGAACGCGGCCGCGAGGTCGCGCGTGTGGTACAGCGTCGTGCCGTCGCTCTTGCGCAGGATGCAGGGCACCTTGATGCCGAGCGAGTCGAGCTTCACGACCTCGGCGCCGTCGTCGACCTCGAGGACGCCCGCCGCGGCGACGCGTGCCATCGCGGCCTCCATCTTGTCCTCGAAGAACGACTCGCCGGTGATGTGGTCGAAGGTGACGCCGAGGCGGTCGTACGGCCCCTGGAAGGCGGCGAGCGACTCGTCGCGGAGGAACTGCCACATGCGGCGCTCCTCGTTGTCCGCGCCGGACTCCAGGGCCCGGATGTGCGCGGCGGCCTCGTCGTCGAGCGCGGGGTTCTCCTTCGCCTTGCTGCTGTAGAGCTTGTAGAGCTCGAACATGTGCCGCATCGGCGACTTCTCGAGCTCCTTCTGATCCCCCCAGTGCATCCACGCGGTCATCATCTTGGCGAAGGGCATGCCCCAGTCGCCGAGGTGGTTGATGCCGTGGACCTCGGCGCCGAGGTGGCGCCAGATGCGCCCGATCGCCGCGCCGATCACCGTGGACCGGAGATGGCCCATGTGGAACGGCTTCGCGATGTTGGGTGAGGAGAAGTCGATGACGATCGACTTCCCGCTCGACGCGGCGCGCGCGAACGGTGCGTCGCCGCGCAGCACGCCGAGCACGACGTGACGCGCGAGCGCGCTGCGGCGGAAGCGCGCGTTCACGAAGGGGCCCGCGGCCGTGACCGATTCGCCGACCTCGTCCGGTCGTGCCGCCGCGGCGAGGTTCGCGGCGAGCTGCGGCGGCGCGACGCCGCGCAGCTTCGCGAGGGCGAAGGTCCCGAAGGCGGCGTCGCCGTGGGCGCGGTTCTTCGGCGGCGAGAGCTGGATCGCCTGCAGTTCGGCATCGCTCGCCGCGCCGGCTGCCGCGGCGAGGAGGCGACGGAGGTGGAGGTGCAGGTCGGCGGGTTCCGAGGCGGTCAATTCCAGTTCTCCCAACGGTGGTAGGCGTCTTTCAACGCTGCCGAGATCTCACGCTCGCGCGTCTGCAGCCGGGTCATGCGTTCCGCGCTGCGGTAGTTCTCCTCCCGCAGCATGTCGTTGCGCGTCGTCTCGAGCTCGGCCTCGAGCTTCATGATCTCGGCCTCGAGGCGCTCGAACATCATCGGGTTGCGGATCTTGTCGCCGCGCGGCGCCGACGGCGCGGGTCCGCTCTCCGCCGGCTTCGCCGCCGCGCGCTCCTTGACCTGGGCCTCGCGTTCGCGGCTGCGCTTCTCGGCGACCGCGGCGGCCCAGGCATCGAGCCCGCCCTCGAGGCTGCGGATCTTGCCGTCGTCGAGCCAGAGGATGCGCGCGGCGACGGTGCCGAGGAGCTCGCGGTCGTGGGTCACGAGCAGCACCGTGCCCGGGAACTCGAGGATCGCGCGCTCGAGGCTCTCGCAGCCCGTGACGTCGAGGTGGTTGGTCGGCTCGTCGAGCAGCAGCAGGTCGTATTCGGCACGCGTGAGGCGTGCGAGGGACAGGCGTTGCTTCTCGCCGCCCGACAAGCCGTCGACGGGTTGCTCCGCGTCGTCGCCGCTGAAGAGGAAGAGCCCGAGGTGGTCGCGGAGCTCGCGGTCGTCGGCGAGCGGGTCGACGCGCCGGAGTGCCTCGAGCACGGTCACGCCGCTCGGCAGATCCGTGACCTCCTGGCTGAACGAACCGATGCGCAGGCCGTGCGCATGGGTGAGCTTGCCGCCGTCGGCGGCACGGGCCTTCGCGATCGCGCGCAGGAGCGTGCTCTTGCCCGCGCCGTTGCGGCCGACGAGCGCGACGACCTCGCCGAAGAGGATGCGGAACTCGGCGCGGTCGACGAGGGTGCGGTCGCCGATCCGGAGCACGAGGTCGTGGCCCTCGATCATCGCCTGGCCCCTCTGGCCGCGGACCTCCTCGCCGAAACCGACGGCCATCGTGCGCTTGCCGCGCTTCGGCCGCGCGATCACCTGCACACGCATGAGACGCTTCAGGCGCCCCTTTGCCTGCCGCGACATGCGTCCGGCCATGTTGCGCCGGATGTAGTCCATCTCCTTCTCGAGGAAGGCCTGTTGCTTCTCGAAGGCGCGGGCCTCCGAAAGCAGCTGCAGCTCGCGCTGCTTGCGGAACGCGGTGTAGTTGCCCTTGTAGCTCGCCGTCTCGCCGGCCTCGACCTCGACGATGCGCGTCGCGACCGCGTCGAGGAAGCGGCGGTCGTGGCTCACGACCACGACGGCGCCGGGGAAACGCTTCACGTACTCCTCGACGAACTCGATGCCCTCGAGGTCGAGGTGGTTCGTCGGCTCGTCGAGGATGAGGAGATCGGTCGGCGCGGTGATGAGCGCCGAGAGGACCGCGCGCGAACGCTCGCC
>JADLHO010000231.1 GCA_020848735.1 Planctomycetota bacterium
CAGCCGTTCTGAACGGCGCCCAGGCGCTCGCGGAGCCCTTCGACCCTGCGCCAGAGCAGGAAAGACCATCCGGCGACGTCGATCAGCTCCTGGCCGATCTCGTCGAGCAGCTCGAGAGGCGGTCGCGACGCTGCGGGTCGGTCCTGGTACTCGCGGGCGCCGAGCTCGAGGCGCGCTTCGATCGCGGCGACGAAGTCGGGGAGGTTCGTCATGGCGCCCTCCGATCGAGCAGCGCGGCGATCAGTTCGTCGACCGCCTCGACGGTGCCGTCGACGACCAGTGGGCAGCGGGACGCGACGTGCTCGCGGGCGGCCGAGTCGAGTGCGCGACGGGAGACGGCCTCGCGGTCGCAGAGCCAGACCGCAATCCGCAGCTCGAGCGCGCGGGCGGTCCGGGCGTTGAGGACGCGGTCCACGTAGTCGGTGGGGTGTTCTTCGGGCTGACGGCGCGTCATGGCGTCGCCCTCCTTCGACGCCCGGCGAAGGCCGCGTAGCGGGTTCCGGCATCGAGCGGCGCGCGCTCGGCGAAGTGCCACGCGCCGCAGTGTCGGCAGCTCCAGACTTCGGCGAGTCGTCCCGTGATTCGCCATGCGGCGACGGCAGCACGCCAAGCGGCGGCTCGGGTCGGGTGTGGGGTGCTCGGCGAGCAGGGGCGGGGCGCCGTCATGCGTCGGCCCTCCCGCCGGACTTCCGGGCGCGCTTCTTCTTCGTCGTCTTCTTGCGACGACGACGACGGGTCGGGATCGGCTCGTCGACAGGCGGCACCGGCTCATACAGGTACTCGGCGTTCCCGGGTTCCCGCGCGTTCCCGAGAGTTCCCGGAACGCGGGTAGCCGTTCCCGCGTCAGCCAGGGGAACGGCGTTCCCGCGTTCCCTAGGGGTGTGGGGGCCGCGCGCAGAAGTCGATTGGTCGTCGTCGGGGCCGTCGTCGACGTCGGAGTCTGGGGTGGCGTTCCCGTCTCCGACGGCGAACCAGACGCCGTACTCCGGGTCGGTCCGCCGGACGATGGCGCCAGTCGAGAGTCCGAGGTCGACCGCGGGGCCGACGTCGGAGAGCCGCCTCCGTGCGATCGCCGCGATCGCCTTCTTGCTCTTCGCGCGATGGCCATTTGACTCTGCGAGCCGGAGCGCCTCGACGAGCGCCGCGAGGGTGGCCGCAGCGCGGGTCGCGACGATCTCGCCGATCGCGTCCTCGGCGGCGGAGCACTCGGTGGTACTCGCGAGCCGCAGGACTCCGCCACGCTCGCGCGTGAGCGTGATGGAGGCCGTCGGGGGGCCGTAGTTCGACTTCTGAGGTGAGAGCGTCACATGGCGCCCCGGACCCACCGCGAGTGTCACGGCCCAACGAGCGCCATCCGTGAGCCCAGTCACGCCGCGCGCGTCGGCGCCGCCGCTGCGTCGCGACTCCTTCGATGAATGATGCGCGCAAAGAACGAGCGGCGCACCCGGCGCACGGCACAGACTCTCGGCGGTCTGAATCGCGAACGTGGCGGCCGGATTCCCGGTCTCACCGTCGGGAAACATGCGCGCGAGCGGGTCCAGCACGACGAGAGCCCACGGCTCAGCGCCCCGCGCGAGCAGATCGTGCAGCGCCCCGTAGTGCGCGGTCCGCCCAAAGCTGTCCCGGACCGCCGCGACCAGGGCGCACGGATGCCCAGCGAGCGGCGCGACGACGAGTCGCTGCTCGACGAGGCGGCGCTCGTCCTCGCCGAGTTCGAGGTGCTCGGCCTGCGCCCAGAGTCGCCGGTGGACTTCCGCGGCGGTCTCCTCCGCGAGGACGAGTAGCACGCGCTGCCCGACGCGCTCGCGTGCGACCCGGTATCCGAGCCAGTCCCGCCCTGTGATCACCGCGAGCGCGAGCCCGAGCAGCAATTGCGTCTTGCCGACGCCACCCTCCGACGAGAGGAGGCCGACGATCCCGGTTGGGATCCAGCCGTCACCGTCGACGCCGCGTGGGACCGGCTCGCCGTCGTAGGTCGCCGCGCGCAGCAGGTAGTCGCGTGGCGGCGGTCGACGCGACAGAAGCCCTGCATCCAGCGTTCGCGTGTGCTCAGCGATGGGCGACGGCTCGGGAGCAGGTGCCGCGTCGCCCGTCGTCGCCGTCGGCACGATCGCGACGCCCTGCCAGCCGTGCTCCTGCGCGAGCCAGAAGAGCGTCGCGATGGTGATCTCGGTGCCGTCAGCGAAGAACTTGGAGAGCGATCGCCAGACGCGCATCTGGTCGGCTGCGTCGAACTTCGGGTGGTCGCCCGGGTGTTCCTGGAAGAGCGCGGAGTTCGCGGTCGAGCGCGACCATTCGACCCACAGGTCGTACGCCTGCTGCTGTGCTCCGGTGCTCTTAAGGGCCATGCCGACCTTGAGCCAGTCCTCGCGCTCGTCGTTGCAGACGAACACGAGCGCGCTGCGGATCCTGGCGACCGTCTCGGGCAGCAGGTCGAGCGCGATGCCGGAGTCCGAGCGGGCGCCGGTGCTACTTGGCGGCGCAGAGTTCGGTGCAGTCTCCCGCGTCGTCGATGCGCGAGGAAGCAGCGCATCGAGCCACGGCAGCGGCGGCGAGAGCGCGTCGCCCGGCTCACCGACGAGCCACTCGCGATCCGGGCTCGCGGCGCTCGGCGCCACGATGTATCCGCCGTGTGCTCGGGTATCGATGCCGCGGCCGATCTTGCCGCCCGTGCTCGTCACCGGCTCACCTGGTGGCATCGCGAAGATCAGGTGCCGCCCACCGCGAGGCGTCGACGCGATCAGGTCGGCGCCGTCGAGCTCGAGCCCGCGCAGCGCGGCGAACGCGGCCTCGCCGTCCTTGCCGTCGCCGATGTCCAGGTCGACGACACAGAGCCCGCTCGGTCCGCAGGAGATCCCGACGCGCGCGTCCGGCCACGCGCGCCACCAGCCGCGGATCCGCGCGGGATCGGTTGTCGCGTCCGAGAGCCCGTGCGTTGTGCGGGGGTGCTTGCCGCGCTTCCGGGGCGGGCAATCGACGTCCGGGCACGTGCAGCGACCGTCGGCGCGCAGCGAGTGCAGCGGGAATACGTGCCAGCCGCACGCGGCGTACGCGAGTGCGTCGATGATTGGGCCGGCATCCAGCGCCTGCGCTGCCGCGCCGGTAGTGCCGTCGTCTCCGGCCGACTCGCCCTCCAGCGGGGTGGTTCCGCTCGGTGGCGGACAGGCGATCGACTCGGACGTGGCTCGGATGTTCACGGGCGAAGGTGGTGCCGTTCCACCCCACCCGCGAAAGTGCCTAAGTCGCCGTGCTACGGCCTCTGGTCGCCATCAGAAGTGACCGGATGCAAGGGACTTACGCGCGTTACCCCGACCCCAGGAAGTGCCTTGTGAAGGCACTTTGAAGGCACCTAGTCTTCCTCCTTCTCGTCCTCCTCTGACTTGGGATCCAGGTGCTTCAGGGCCCGGTCAGGGGCACGTCTTCGGAGACGAGCCTTGGCTTCGCGGCGGCACTTCCGCACCTCCTCGTTCTTCTTCAGCGTGTTGAGCGGGATCTCGTACGTCTTCGAGAGCATCGCATTGGTGGTGCTGGGGTCCTTCCGGATTTCATCGAGGGCGTACCTCAGTCGCAGGGCCAACTCCATCTTGGATAGCCGCTTCGGCTTGGTCGGAGCACTCGTCGAGCCGAGTCCTGACTTGCGCATCGGCTTCGTCTTCGCCTCGATCCACGCCACGACGGTCGGGACGTTGCCGCTCCGGACGAAGCCGATGGAACGGTAGAAGCTGTCCTCGCCAACTCGGCACGTGGTCACGAGCCCGAGGTCGCGGAGCACTTGCAGGTCTTTGCTCGAGGGCGCGTCGGTGACTTCGGCGGCCGTCGCGGAGGTGAGTCGCTCGAGGAGCTGCCCGAGTTCGGGCCGGGCTCTGAACTGTCTCCAGCTCGAGTCGAACCGCGCCGCCTGCGCGCAGAGTTCCGCGGGGTGAGGCAGCTTCCGGCTCGAGTACCAGGCGACGGCCTGAGGAACGATCAGCATGGTTGCGATCAGACCGGGGTCCAACTGGTCATCGCGTTCGGCTTCGCCGATCGGGGCTGCGTCGCTGTCCCGACGCACGGTGATCCAGATGGTCGCTTCGCCTCCACCCAGGGCGAACATCCGCTCCGATCGCCCATTCCCGCCCGCGGCCTCGGTGACGAGGCGCGCGTCCTCCAGGCGGAGCAGCCTGCCAGTCGGGGAGCCATCTGGCCAGAGTACTTGAACGTGGGGCATGGGACTGCGATCGCAGGGATGCGGTCTAGCGGTCAACGGTGGTGATGCTCGGCGAGCACACGAACCGGTGCGCGATGTACGGCGAGAGCGCGTCGAGGAATGGCGTGGAGCGGCGCGCGACCGGCGCCAGTTCTCCGTCGAGCTTCCGAGGTTCGAAGGTCGCGCGAAGCTCAGCAGCCAGTCCGGCAGCGTTGCTGGGGTGCACGACGAGCCGAAACTCGTGCATCGCTAGGTTGAGGCGCATCGAGATCGCACTCCACACTGCGGAACGGCGCGCACGGCGTGGGCTGGCGAGAACCGCGCATCGCCCCGCAAGCGATGAGCGCCCGATCATGGCCCGCACGGAGTCGCCGGCTCCGGGCGGCAGGTCCAGGTGGAGCGCGATCGTGCCGGTGTGGCCTTGGCCGGCGATCCACGCCCCAAGGAGCTCCACTACGGCCTCTTCATCCGCGTGCTCGAACTCCAGCTCGCCGAGGACGGCCGTGAACTCCGGCGTGAACATGCCGATGTTGGGCCGCGGCCCGCGTTGCGGGTAGGCAGCGAGTTGCTGCTCTTGGCACAGCACGACGGCGGCGCGGTTCCAGTGCCAGTTCATGGACGCGATCAGCGGTCGGTCCCTGAACAGGATCAGGTGCTCGCAGAGGTTCTGGTCGGCTTGGAATGACACGCTTGGACGGTTGAACTGGCGACTACCCGTGCAGCCTGGGCGGGGACGGCCCGCGGAATGAGCCACCGTCGTTCACCGCAGCGCTCCGTCTGCCGTGAATGCCGCCTCGGCGTAGATGGCGAGTGCGTCGAGCAGCGGGTCGAGCTCGATGCGCACCTTTGGGTCCATGCGACTGAGGTCCCACGTGCAGAAGTCGCGAAGGACGCCCGTGGCCGCGGGCGCCGCGCACGGGTCGACGAAGAGGCGTTGGCCCAACAGCGCGTTCGAGACCCGATCGTGGATCGACCGCAGGATGGCCCGGCGGGACTTGCGACGTTGCAGGCCTCGCAGCTCGGTGCGAGCATCGATGGGGGTGCCCACGAACGCTCTTCGCAGCTCTCCTTCCGTGCGCCCCACACTCGGCGTCACGCTGCAGTAGACGTGGATCGGACCACGATGGCCTCGCGCACCGACCCATGCCGCGAGCAACTCTGCCATCGTCCGCTCATCGACGGACGCGGCGACAATCTCCCCGAGGACGGCGGTGAACGGTGCTGGAGCTTGGCCGGGACGGCGTTCGCCGCGCCGCGCGAGCGGCGGCTGCGCAGCCTGCTCCTGGCAGAGCAGGATGGCGGCCCTGTCCCAGCGGGAGTTCATCGCCGCGACCAGCGGCCGATCCGAATCCAGCAGCAGCCCCTCGGCAGCGATCGGTGCGACTTGGCTTGTCACCTTGGAATCTCCGCGGGCATCGCCCTCGGTTGGCCATCTTCCACCAGGCCTGGGGGAGCGCGAAAGTGCCCGCGCAGCACTCGTCAGCGCGAGCTGAGCGCCTGGCGCACCGCCGCGTCGTCGGTCTGCGCGTAGATCACGGTCGAGGCGATCGAGGCGTGCCGCATCGCGACCCGGACGAGCTGCAGGTTGCCGGTCCGCTCGAGCAGTCGCGTCGCAAACGTGTGGCGGCAGGCATGAGCGGACACGCGGGGATCGAGCCTCGCGGCAGCGACGACCTGGGCGAAACGGCGCTGGGCGTGACGCACCGTGATGCGGCTCCCGTCTGCGGATGCGAACAGCGGGCCGGTGCGGCGACCAGCGAGGAAGGCGCGCAGCCGGTTGACCAAGTCTGGGGACAGCAGGACCGTCGTGCTGCGGTCGTTCTTGTCGCGGCGGATCCGGACTTCCGCGTGCGGGAGGTCGAGGTCTTCGATGTCGATCCCGATTGCAGCCCCGATCCGCAGTCCCGCGCCGAGCATCAGGCGGACCAGCATCTCGTCCCTCCGGGCCGCGTCGCCGGGCTCGGCGGCGAGGTGGTCGAGCAGCTTCCGCTCCTCGTCCTCACGCAGCGCCCGCGGTGGCGGCGGCGAGCAGCGCGCCCGCTTCAGCAGCCGCGCCGGGTTCGCCGGCATCAGCCCGGCGTCGGCGAGGTAGCCGAACAGGGTCCGTAGGCTGGTTCGCAGCGCGTTGGTGCTCGTCGCCTTCTTGGCGACGCCGTCGGGCCGACAACGGGCCTCCGGGCTCGCCACGAACGCCGCCAGGGCGCGATGGTCGAGCTGCGCGAGGTCGGTCGTGCGCTCGGTGCGGGCGAGCCAGCGGCCCAGTGCGGCGGCGTGGCGCGCGTATTGCGCTCGGGTGTGCGGGGATCGCCCGTCGGCGGCGAGCTGCGCGTCGAACGCGGCAATCGCGTCTTGGAGTTCCATCTTGGAGTTCGCTCGGGAAGCGGCGGCCTGCGGTGTTGGCAGGGCGCCAGGGAAGCGAACGCCACATTGCC
>JADLHO010000232.1 GCA_020848735.1 Planctomycetota bacterium
ATTGTCCGTAGCGGCCGCGGAAGAAACGGTCTCCCTCATCCACTCCGGTATCGCCTCGATCAGCTTCTTCATCGCTTCTCCCCTGCTCCTGCCAGCGTTCCAGGATGGCACGGACGTAGTTCCAGTTGCGGGCGCGGTAGATGGCGGCATGCCGGAAGGCGCGTTCGATCCACTCCGGCGGGTATTCCGCGGCGGTCGCCTCGAGTTCCTGCGCGACCGCCGGCGTGAGGCCGCCGAAGGTGTCCTCGTAGAGCCGGTAGATCGTCGGCGGCGCAGCCGGGCGCGGTGCGGGCGACTCGACAGCCCTCCCCAGGTCGATCAGGCCGGCCCTGATCCGCGCGGCATCTCGCCGCCCCGTCGGCGTGTTGATCAGCAGCACGCGGTCCGTGACGCCGTCCCGCTCGACGCACACCTCGAGCAGCGTCCCCCGCGCGACCGCGGCATCGACGGCCGCTCGCAGCCTTTCGAGGCCCTGCCCGCCGCCGCCCTCCCCCAGCCGCGCGAGGCCTGCCAGCAGCGGCTCCTCGTGCGCCAGCTCCGAGAAGCGGACATGCCGCGGATAGCGGCGGACGCGGCCGGCTGCGAAGAAGACGTAGACGGTCACCGCCAGCTCGGCGGGGTCGTCGATCGACGGCAGGACCTCGGTGAAGAAGGCGTTCGGGAGGGCCGTCGCGAGCGCGCCCGCGGGGTAGCCCTCGAACGGCTCTACATCGACCACTCGTCGTCTTCCTCGCGGACAAGCAGGTCTTCGAACTTCGCCAGCTCGTTCCGGAAACGGAGGTTCACGGTGCCAATCGGGCCGTTGCGGTGCTTCGCGACGATGACCTGCGCGATGCCCTGGGGATAGGCGGCGCCCGACGCGTCGGGATGCTGATCCTCCCACTCCTTGCGCTGCACATAGCGGTCCTCGCGGTAGATGAACATGACGACGTCGGCGTCCTGTTCGATGGAACCCGACTCGCGCAGGTCGCTGAGCATCGGGATGTGCGTCTGCCGCGACTCGACCGACCGGGAGAGCTGCGAGACGGCGATGACCGGCACGTCCAGCTCGCGGGCGATGCCCTTGAGGCCGCGCGAGATCTCGCTGACCTCCTGCACGCGGTTGTCGCCCTTGCCGGAGCCGTGCAGGAGCTGCAGGTAGTCGACGATGAGCAGGTCGAGCCCGCGCTCGGCCTTCAACCGGCGCGCCTTCGCGCGGAGCTCGGGGAGCCGCATCATCGCGGTGTCGTCGACGTAGATCTCGGTCTCGGCGAGCACGCCGAACGCGCGCAGCATGCGCCGCTCCTCGCGCTCGGTGTGTTCCCCGAGGCGCAGCCGCTGCGAGGGGATCGCCGCTTCCGACGAGAGCAGCCGGGCCGCGAGCTGCTCGCCCGACATCTCGAGCGAGAAGATCGCGACGCGCGCCCGCTGTCCGACGGCGGCGTTGCGGGCGATGTTCAGCGCGAAGCTCGTCTTGCCCAGGCTCGGGCGGGCGGCGAGGATCACGAGGTCCGAGCGCTTCAGCCCGCCGAGCAGGGAATCGAGGTCGACGAAACCGGTGCGGATGAGCGAAGGCCGATCGAGCTCGTCGCGCTGCTCGTTCTGCTCGAGGAACTCGTCGAGGAGCTGGCGGATGTGGTCGAAGTCGCGCAGGCTCTCGCCCGTGCGCAGCGCCATGATCAGCGTTTCGGCGCGGGCGATGGTGCCCTCGAGATCGGGGCCGCCACGATAGGCCAGCTCGCCGATCTGCCCGCTGGCGGCGATCAACCGGCGATAGGTCGCGTCGCGCTGGACGATTGTGCCGTAGTACTCGACGCCGATCGAGGTCGGCAGGTCGCCGACGATACGGCTGAGGAAGGCGCCGCCGCCCACGGTTTCGAGCCGGCCGCGGCGGGCCAGCTCGTGCGCGACCGAGACCTGGTTGATCGGGTCGTTCCGCTCCCACAGGTCGAGGCAGGCCTGGTACACAAGCGCGTGGCGCTCATGGAAGAAATCGTCGGGCTGGAGGAACGCGGCCAGCTTCGCGACAGCCTCGTCGTCCACGAGGAGAGACGCGATAACGGCTTCCTCCGCATCGGTGTCGTGCGGGGGAAGCCGTTCCGTGGTTGAGGGCGCCTGGACCATCGTGTCCTCCCGTTATCGGAGGACACCCGGTGGGGGTTATTCCTCCGCTTCGACTCGCACGGTAATGTCGCCGCCGACGTTGCGCGTCAGCTTCACCGCCACCGTGTGGTCGCCCAGCTCCTTGATCGGCTCGGGGAGCTCGATCGTGTGCCGGTCGACCTCGCGCTTCGCCGGGGTGCGGAGGGCGTCCGCGATGTCCTGGTTGGTGATGGAGCCGTAGAGCCGGCCCTGCTCGCCAACCTTCGCCTTGACCACGATCGGCCTGGCGGTGATCCGCTCCAGCGTCACGCGGGCCTCGGCATCGGCTTTCGCCTGCGCCTTCGCCAGCCGCGTCGCCTCGGCGTTCGCCTTCTCGATCGCGTTCCTGGTTGCCGGGAGCGCCAGGTTCTGCGGAAGCAGGAAGTTCCGGGCGAACCCCGCGGCGACCTCTTTCACTTCGCCGGTCCGCGCCGTCCCTTCGACGTCTTGCAGGAAGACCACTTTCATCGGTGCGTTGTCCTCAGTCCTCTGGGGATAAGTGTGTACCAACTGAGGATAAGGCACCCGGGGCCTTGGAAAACGTCGGGACAGCCCGAAGCC
>JADLHO010000233.1 GCA_020848735.1 Planctomycetota bacterium
CGAAGTGACTCTCCCCCGACGAGCTCGCGACGCGCTACGACGCGTCCGATCCCCTCGGAGTCTCAGGTCGTGACGGCGCCGATCCAGCCGGCGCGAACTGCTACAGCTGCTTTAGGAGAGGCAGAAAAACGGGACTCCACCGGGCGATCGCTTCGCCACCCCAAACCGAGCCCGTGGATCCGTCACTTCTCCGAGTAGGAACGGTGACGAGCAGTGTGCGGCTCGAGACCAACGAGCTGGCTTTGCTCCGAGCAGGGTAGAGCAGGTCCCGCATGCGTTTGCTCTCTCGAGATCCAGGTGGCGCCAATCCTATCCTCGCAGGTAACGACGGTCACATGAGCCGAGACTGGTCGTGTGTCCTCAAGGCGCATCAGCCCGTCCAGAGTCAAAGCTGCGGCTGGCATGACCATCGGCTTGTGACATGCCTGATCGGCATCGCATGCACGGGTGTCGGAGTGACGGCCAGGGCGACCGCGCTACGTAGTGCTCGCGCCGGCCGGCGCCGATGCCCCCCCCGGCACGGGCCCGCGCCTTCAGCGCCGATACACCGCGAGCGCCATGACGCGCAGCGTCGTATCCGCTTCCGTCGCGAGGCGGATCGTCAATCGGTGCCTGCCGCGATCGAGCTGGGGCGCGAGCGGGACCTCGAGTGGACCGCCGGTCGAAGACGGAGTCGGCAACGCGGCGAGGGTCACGACCCCGTCCAGCAGCAGATCGACCGCGGCATTGCCGTGGTGCACGAGTCGACGACGGCTGCCCTTCTGCACGGTGAGGGTGATGAAGACCGGGGTCTCGCTCGCCGGCTCGCACTCGAACTCGAGCTCGATGCACGAGCGGCCGGGGAGGGCGAGCTTCGCGAAGCCACGATCGAGAGCGACCTCGTCGTCCGCGAGCGCGACGTCGGAGAACGCGAGCTGGCCCACCGTGCCCGAGAAGCGGAGCGGGCGTGGCGCGAAGTCGACGACCAGCAGCGAGCGCGCGGCGAGCGCCAGGGCCTCGGTCGGCGGCTCGACCACGCGCACCGCGGAGAGCAGCAGGCCCAGTCGCGTGTCGGGGTCGGGCTCGTCGGCCGCGAGTCGCCCGAGCAATTGCGCGCTCGCCTCCGCATGGCCCCGCGCGAACAGCTCGCGCGCGCGCCCGGAATCGAAGCCCGCCGCGCCGGCTTCCCGCATGACGGCCGCGAGTGCCGGAGCTTCGGCCTGCGCCTCGTCGTACAGCCCCACGAGGCGCCCGAACGCGATCAGGTTCCACGCCCGCTGCACGTCGCGCGCCGCCGGTTCTTTGACGTCGATCTCGAGGAGGACGGGCCCTCGCCGAAGGAGCGTCTGGAACCAGCCTTCGTCGCGGAATGCGGCGCGCACCGGATCGAGCACCGCCAGGTCCTGACACGCGTCGATCGAACCGGGTGATGCCCCCGCCCGCCGCATGGCGAGCGCCCATTCGACGGCGAAGCGCTCCCGCGCGGCGGAGAAGGCCGCTCGTCCTTCCGACGACCCAGCGTCGCGGCCCATGGCGATCACGAGTTCGAGCCAGCGACGCTCCGGCGGCGGCCCGTGCTCGTCGTGCACGTGGCGCAGGAGCACCGCAGCGCCCTCGAGGGCCACGCGAGCGGCCTCCACGGCCGCGGCGCTGCGATGCGCGGGCTCCGCCGCGAAGGCGAGCAGGCCAGCGATCTCATTGCGGCCTCCGAGCCCCCCCATGGCCGCCGCGACAAAGGCGCGCTCCAATTTGGGGCGCTCGGCCGCGAGCTCCTCGCGCAACGCGTCCACGAGTCCGCCATACGCCGCGCGCTCGCGCTCGGAGCGGGCAGGGCGACCGAGGCCGAGCAGCGCGAGCCCGCGCAGCAATGCACCGTCGCCGGGATCGCGGCGCAATTCGTGCGAAAGGAAGCGCAGGAGGACCGGATGCGCCTCCGGCCCGTCGCGGTCGAGCCAGGCGAGGGCCTGACGGCGGCCCGCTGCCGTCCCGCGCGACAGCGTCGCAAGGACGTCCGCCGTGCTCGCGGAACCCTCGTCGACGAGCCCGGCCAGCGCCGGCCAGCGCGCACGACGGAGCACGGCCGCGGCGAGCTCCCCGCGCTGGACTTCACCCTGCAGCGCCGCCAATTGCACCGCGATCGCGGTCACGACGCCGATCAGCACCAGGATCGCCAGCGCGACGGCGCCGCGACACAGCCCCCGCCGCCACGCGCCGGGCTCGCGTCGCACCGCACGCCGGAGCTCCTCCAACCGGCGCAGGCGCGGCAGGCCACTCCGCTCCCCGGCGAGCCAGGCCTCGAGTTCATCCGCAAGCGCATGACCGTGTGGCGGTCGGCGCTCGGGCTCGGCGGAGCTCGCCCGTTGCACGATCGCCGCGAGTCGCGCGTCGACTCCGAAGCTGCACAGCGACGGGACCCACTCGGGCGCGTGTCCGGCGCGGGCCATCGGGCCCATGCCGCGCAGGAGGTCGAAGAGGCTCAATGCCAGGGAGAAGACATCCACCCGCGGTTCGAGCGCGCAGCCGCGCAATCGCTCCGGCGCGGCATACGCCAGGGTCACCGCGGGTGCCGAGGGCGCCGCAGCATCCACGCTGCGGGCCAGACCGAAGTCGACGAGCAAGGCCGGCGCCGAGAAGGGCGGATCGGCACTGCCGTCCTCGAGCATGACGTTCGATGGCTTGATGTCGCCGTGGACGAGCCCCTCCGCGTGCAGCGCGCCGCACGCACGCGCGACCTCGGCCAGGCGGGCAACCAGCATGCGCCGCTCGGCGGGCGAGGGGACCTCGCCGCGCGCGGCGAGTCGCTCCTGCACCATCTGCAGGGTCGGCCCGCGGACGAAGCGCATCGCATACCAGGCGATACCCAGCTCAGGGGACTCACCCGCAGCGTGGATCGCGACCAGATGGCGATGCTCCACGCGCGCGGCCAGCGCGGCCTCACGGCGCAGGCGATGGGCTTCCCGGTCCTCCGGGAGCTGCACGAGGGGCACGACCTTGAGCGCCACCTCGCGCCCGGCGAGGGAGATCTGCCGGGCCCGATAGACCACACCGCGGCCGCCATGGGCGTGGTATGCGACGAGCTCGAAGTCCCCCAGACGGGTTCCGGGTCGGATCGTCGCGGCCCAGCACGCCGCGAGCGGACCCTCCTCCGGCGACAGGAATGTGCCGATGCGATCGTGACTGAGCAGCAGCGCCTCGAGCTCGGCGCGCAGCTCCGGATCGGCGCAATGCTCCGCGAGGTAGCGCTGCCGCTCATGCTGAGCGAGCTCGAGCGCGGCGACGAACAGTTCACGCAGCAGGGGATCGGGCGGATCCGTCATCGATGCTTCGCCCGCACGACACGCGCCGCGCGGGACCTGGGCGATGCTACGCTGCCTGGATCGTGGACGAACACGAACGCAGCCCGATGCCAGGCTCCGACGCCGCCGGCGACGTGACCGCGCTCCTGCACCGGATCCAACTCGGTGAGCGCGAGGCCGCGGATCGGTTGCTGCCGCTCGTCTGGGAGAGCCTGCGCGCGCGCGCCGTGCGCCTGCTCAGCGGGGTCCCCGCCGCGGCGCAGCTCCAGCCCACCGCGGTCGTCGACGAGGCCTTCGTCCGGCTCCTCCATCAGCGGGCCGCCGACTGGCGCAATCGCGCGCAGTTCCTCGCGCTCGCGGCGACCGCAATGCGCCGCATCGTGAGCGACCAGGCGCGGCATTGGGCGCGCGCGCGACGCGACGGCCGCCGGGACGTGGCCCTGCCCGACGACCTGGCGGACGGCACGCTCTCCTTCGAGCGGATCGGCGAGCTCGACGAGCTCCTCGATCGACTCGCGGCCCTGCACGCGCGCAGCGCCAAGGTCGTCGAGCTGCGCTTCTTCGTCGGCCTGCCCATGGCCGAGATCGCCGCGGCGCTCCACGTCTCCCTGCGCACGGTCGAGGGTGACTGGCACTTCGCGCGGGCCTGGTTGCACGCCAGGCTCAACGCGTGACGAGTTCCAGCGCCTCGGTCATCGTGCCCGGGAACACGACGCTGCCCGGGTCCATCACATAGGCCTGGACGTAGAACGGCACCCCTGCCGGGATGGACGGCGCCAGCGGGATCGTGGTCAATGCATAGCCGCCGTTCGGCGCGATCTGCGCCGTCGGCGAGACGGTCGGCAAGGCCAGGGCCGCACCGAAGGGCTGGATGAAGAGACAGCAGGTCGGGAGACCGACGAAGTCGAAGCAGAACGGCGCAGGCAGCGCAGCGCCCCCGACAAAGAGAAAGGCCTGGCTCGCGGGCACCGTCTCGGCGATGCCGAGCGAGAAGCGTGCGTGGCCCGCGAGCGGCGGGCCATTGGGCGTGCCGAGCCGCGGGATCACGCCGCTCGTGCCTTGGGGTGCGCAGGCCGTCCCCTGCGGAGTCCAATACGCATTGGCCGGCCGCGCCGCGGAGTCCAGGGTGATCACGACGACTCGGCCCGCCCCTTGGGCGGCACCCGGCGCGCCGACCGCGATCTCCGGGGCGGGACTCGTCGTGCCCGTCCAATCCGGCACGCTGGCGGCGCTCGAACCGAAGCGCTCATTGGCCTCCGATCCGCGCAGGACGGCAAGGAGGTGTCCGGTGAACGCGGAGAAGACGTAGGCCGCTCCGCGCGCGCCGTCGGCGCCGGGCGCACCGATCAGGAGCTCGGCGTGGCCGTCGCCGTCCTGGTCGCCGACGTTCTGGAGCACGGCGCCGAACTCGGCGTCCACCCCGTTCCAGGCGCGCGGCAAGGCGGCCCCGCTCGTACCGCTGTAGAGCTGCACGAGGCGCGTGGCCGGTGAAGAGACCGCGAAGTCCGGTGCACCGTCGCCGTCGAGATCGCCGAGCGCCGCCAAGGCGCTGCCGAAGGAGCTGCCGCCCGTGATCGTGCGGGTACGCAGGAGCGTGCCGCTGCCATACGAGAGGACCTGCACGCGGCCCGGCGACCAGCGCGGCGAGCCCACCAGGATCTCGGCGCGCCCGTCCAAGTCGACGTCCCCCAGCACCTCGACCACGCTGCCTTCCATCGGATGGATCGGATTGAACGAGCAATGCCAGTCGCCACTCACACGACCCAGCAGGGCGCCGCTCGAGCCCGACCAGACGCTCACCCGCCCGACGCTGCGGGCCGCGTTGCTGATCCCCGAGCACGAACTGACGACGACGAAGCCCGGCGAGCCCACGACCAGATCGGCCGTGCCATCCCCGTCGACGTCGCCCACCGCGAGCCCCGCACCGAGACGCTCGCCGGCGCTGTCGCCGACCCAGGAGCGCACGAGCGCGCCGCTCACCGCGTCGAGCACGCGCACGAGGCCCGTCGCCGCCCCTGCCGGGCCGTCGTAGCCCGGCGCCCCGATCGCGACGAGGCCCGGCGCCAGCGCCGTGAGCTCCGCGCCGAACTCGTCGCCGCTCGCCGCCGACGAGAGCGGGAAGAAGTACGGCGCGGGCATCGCGCACGCCGCATTGCGGAGTTCGACGGTCCCCGTATTGGCTTGCTGTCCGATCGCCGTGCCATTCGGCGCTCCGATCCAGAGCAGGCTCGCGCCGGAGCCCGCGCGCAGTCCGGCGAGCGCCGTGCCCAGGCGATCGTTCGCCGTGGCGCCGCGGGCTTCGCAGAGCTGGAACTGGGCGCCGAGCGACCCGGCGAGAAGCGCCAGGGCTGCCCAGCAGGACATCGGGCCGAGGCGAGGATGCAGAGCGAGTAGCTGATTCATGGTGCGCGCGACTTCGAGGAGCGAGGCGGCGCCTGAAACCGGGCGCGGCCGCGGAGCACCAACGCGTCGAATCCGCGGCGAACCCGCAGCGGGAATTCCCCGCCGCTGGGCCGTCGCCCGTTCGCCCTCCGCTCTCACGGCGGACTCGAGACCCTCGATCGGCTCGTCCTGGGCGAGGGGTCTTGACGGGCAAGCGTGTCGGGCTTTCGATCCGCCGCCGAGGAGAACGACATGAGTACCCCGCCCCCCCCCCCCGAGCCGCACCCGCCGACTCTCGCAGTCGATCCTGAGCCTCGCCGTCTTCTTCGGGCTGATTGGCGTTCCCGCTGAGATCAGGGGACAGTCCACCACGCCGCGGAGCTCGTTCGTGTTCCACGTCTACGTCGACCCGCTCTTCGGTGACGACGGCCTCGCGATGGCGTGGAATCCCAACGGCACGATGCTGCCCACGCCGCCCCTGCCGCTCTCGCTGCACCCGCACTTCGACAACGATCCGAGTTCGCCGACCTGGCTGCAGCGCCCGATCACGGGACACCTGCAGCACGCGCCCTACCCGTTCCGCACGCTCTCGGGTCAAAACGGGGCGCTCGCCTACATTGCGAGCCGGATCGAGCCGGGCTTCCTCGCCTGCCATCAGGTGCCGGGCTCCTGCAACCTCCCGTCGATCTCGCACGTCGTCGTGCATTGCCTGCCCGGGCTCTACGGGCCGCGCCTGAGCCAGCCGATCGACGCGCGCAGCGGCCTGCCCTTCAACGGCGAGCAGTTGCCGATCGTCCTCGCCAACCCCCGGGTCTCCCTCCAGGGAACCTCGGCGCTCGACACGATCTTTGACGCCCGCGGCACCGTCACCGCGATCCTCGTGATTGCCGGGACCCTCGCGAGCACGAGCGGCTCGGCCCAGGACCAATTCGTCGACGGCATCGCGTTCCGCAATGCGGCCGCGGGCACGGTGAGCGGCAGCGGCGCCGGCATCTGGATCCGCGGGGCCACGGGCGACTGCTTCGCGCTGGCCGCCGCACCGACCATCACCAACTGCTTCTTCAGCGGCAACGCGGTCGGTCTCGCGATCGACTCCGCCGCCTTCGTCGGCCCGAACTGCGTGCAGTTCGCGAACCACCGCGCGATCGTCTTCAACAACACCTTCGCCTGGAACTCCCTCGGCGTCTGGCAGGGCAATCTCGGCGCGGCCATCAACCCGTCCCTCCTGGCACCGCGCTCGGTCTTCGCGAACAACCTCTTCGCCCTCGCCAGTCCGGCGGGCTTCCCGACCGCGCTCTCCTGCTTCGAAGGCGTGAGTTCGGTCCAGCGCGAGGTCGTGCTGCGCGGCACCAGCTCGCTTCGCGATCCGCTCACCTCGCTCGGGATGGACTTCAACGCCTTCCCCGACGGCCGCAGCTCGCCGAACCAGACGCCCGCCTTCTTCAACCTCGGCGCGAGCATCGGCAGCTTCCTGACGGCCATCCCGACCAGCACCCCGGAGGTCCTGGCACGAGTCGATCTCCTGCCCTTCACTCCCCTACCGGGTTCGAGCTTCCGGAGCACCCTCTTCGTCGCCGACGCCCTGCGCAACGCGCCGAACGGCGTGCGCTCCGACCACGACCTGCGGCTCAGCCCCAACGTCGGCGTCCCTGGCGTCAGCGGCCAACCCGACCCCAACCTCACCAATCCCTGCGTCAACATGGGCATCGACGCCGGCCTGAGCTCGCTGCTCGACATCCGCTTCAACAACACCACGCTGCTTTGCTCCGGACAGCTCGGGCTCCCAAGCTACGCCATCCAACCCAGCCCGGCCTGCCCGGGCACGGTCGGGCCCGGCGACGTCGAGGAGGCGCCGATCTCCGCCTGGGACTTCGACGCCGAGGGCTTCGGCAACGATCGCATCGTCGATCCCAGCGGCTTCCCGGCCTCGCCCGACGGCCACGGCAGCATCGACATCGGCGCCGACGAACTCGACCAGCTCATCCTGGCCGGCTTCGTCGACGGCACTCGCCTCTTCACCGGCGCCGTCATCCCCAATGCCGGCGCCGGGCTGCAAGACCATACGCGCGTCTTCTTCTTCGGCCGCATCGGCACCACGATGCCGAGACCGCTCTGCAATACGAGCCTCGGCCGCCTCTTCCCCTGGTACCAACACGTCCAGGACGGGCCGGGCCTCGTGCCGCCGGATCGCAGCCCCTGGCCGCTTCCGGGTGGGGCGCTCGGCAACTTCACGGATGCGAGCGCCTTCAACACACCGTTCCCGTGTGTCCGTAGCACACAGATCACCATCGGCAACCCAACGCGGAAGCTGATTCCGCGAAGTCTCGAGTGCGATTTCTCGCCGCACCTCGTCGCCGACTTCCATCCGTTATGGGGCGCATTGAGCGATTTCGTCGATGTCTTCCAGCAGGGAGACGGGTACGCCTGCAATCCTTGGTTCGACAGCGCGAACCTGGCCTCGCCCTTCGTGCGCCTCTGGAACCAACAAGGCCAGGATTCGCTCTGCGACAACCAGTTCCTCTACCACAACCTGGGCTCCGTCGACGGCGGGCATCGCACGGTGCTGACAACCGGACCAGTTCCATTGCTCCCGGCGTACACCTTCGTCGTCGCCGGGCACACCAACCCGCCGATGAGCTTCGTGCCCTTCGCCGCTGGCCAGTCCTGGCTCCTCGCTACCTTTGGGGTATTCCCCTACGGGCCCTTCGGCACCTGTGCCGGCACAGCGCTGAGCTTCGGTGCCTTCGGGTTCAACGACCAGCTAGGCGGTTGCCCCGACGTGATTCCAGAGTTCCCCGGCGAGGGCAATCTCGGGCGGCGCTTCAACCTGGAGCCGAATGTCGCAGCAGGTACTCGTCGCAATCTGCAGACCTACCTCCAGATCTTCCCCACCGAGCTTCCCCTTGGCGCGGCCCCGCCTCCCTCGGAAGCGATGCGCTCCCGCGCCGGATCTGCTGCGCGAGAAATGAGCGAGAGAACCGCGTCGCGGCGAGGTAGCCGATGAGCGCCTTCGCCACGCGCCTTCGCGAACAGCTCGCCTGGCTAGCAGCCCTGGCTTCGCCGAGCTTCTTGCTCCTCTTCGCAGTCCATCTGGCAGCGCAAAGCGCGCAGTTCGCGACCGCTCCCGTCGAGGCACTCCTCCCGGTCCCCCTCAGTCCCCTGAGTGCGACCAATCACTCGCGCCCGATCGACATCACGCGCGACGGAGCACCAGATTTCATGAGCTATGGCGGCTTCCCGATCGGGCTGGCTCCAGTGCCAAGCTTCCTGACCTGTGCGGTCAACGACGGCAGCGGTCGGATTTCCTCATACTTCTGGGCACCGTTTCCCGCCGGATCGAGCGTCCTCGCCATCAACGGTTGGGGCGTGGGCGACCTCGACGGCGATGATCACTTGGATGCCGCCGTCAGCTATCGACGCGACGCAGTGACCCACCGCATCGTCGTCTACCGCGGCGATGGACAGGGCCGCTTCACCGAGTGGCCGGGCGCGAGCTTCCCGCCGGGAATCGACGCGAACAGCTACGTCTTCCCCGCCTACGACTTCGACGGGGACTCGGACTGCGACCTCATGGCCCTGAGTCCCAACCCGAGCCCGGGCGCCCCGTACGTCGTCGTCCTCCTCAACGACGGCGCCGGCCGCTTCTCCGAGCTGCCGCAGGCATTCCCCAGCAATCACTGGCTCGGCTACGAGTTCGAGTTCGGCGACTTCGACCGCGACGGCAAGCTCGACGTCTTTACGGCCGATGGCTGGCTCTTCCTCGGCGATGGCACCGGCCACTTCAGGCTCGGTTTCACGTGCAGAGTCGCCGGCGGCACCGCCATGGCCGCCGGTGACGTGGACGGCGATGGCTACCAAGATGTGATCTTCGCCCCCGCGACTCCGGCGATGTCTCTCTGGATCAACGACCGACAGGGTGGCTTCACCGAGGAGAACGCGCGCCTCGCCGTGACCTGGCCGGGACAGGGCACCTACCGCGCCACCGTGCAGCTCGTCGATCTGGACGCCGACGGCGACCTCGACGTCTTCGCCTGCGATGCGCCCAGTTCCATCGAGGTCTTCCTCAACGACGGCAACGGCTACTTCACGGAGGGTCGCAATGCCTTGGGCCTCGCCAATCGCTTCTGCCATTTCGCGATCGACATGGACCGCGACGGCGACGTCGACCTCTTCGAGAATCGCATCGGCTTCCTGCAGAACCTCCCCAGCTACTGGTACCCCAACCTCGCCAGCAACCTCATCACCATCGACCCAGCCCTCGGCGGCACCCTCGACGTCGACCTCTACGCCAGCCCCGGTCGCATCGTCAGCTACCTGATCGGCTTCGCCCGCCAAGACGCCTTCCTCCCCGGCATCGGCTGGGCCGCCCTCGACCCTGCGCTCGCCGTGCCCTGGCCCCAATCCGCCATCGTTCCCCAGAGCCGCAGCGTCCGCAGCACGCTGAGCGTCCCCAGCCAGACCAGCCTGCGCGGCCTGCGCCTCTTCGCCCAGGGCCTCGACCTCGACCCCCTCGCCGGCCGGATGCACGCCATGAACGTCTGGCCGCTGCAGATCCGCTGAGCGCGATCGGCCGGGGCCGATCAGCGGCTTGCGATGTCCTTGCGGTAATGCATGCCGGCGAACTCGATCTTGGCCATGGCGGCATACGCCCGCTCGCGCGCCTCGCGGGCGTCCTTGCCGAGCGCACAGGTGGCGAGCACGCGGCCGCCGCTGGTGACGGTCTCGGTCGCCCGACGCACGGTCCCGGAGTGGAAGACCTGGAGCTGCGCGCTGCGCTCGACGGACTCGAGCCCGCGGATCGGAACGCCCTTGCCGTATTCGCCGGGATAGCCGGCGCTCGTCGCCATCACGCAGACGGCCGAGCCGGGGTCCCAGGCCGGCGCCTCGCAGGACTCGAGCTTGCCCTCCGCCGTCGCGAGGAGGAGCGGCACGAGATCGCTCTTCATCCGCATGAGCAGAGGCTGGGTCTCGGGATCCCCGAGACGGCAGTTGAACTCGAGCACGCGCGGGCCGAGCGGCGTGAGCATGAGGCCCGCATAGAGGAAACCGGAGAAGGGCCGCCCCTCGCGGTTCATCGCGTGCACCGTCGGCAGCAGGATCTGGTTCTCGATCTGCGCGAGGATGCGCCCGCGCACGCTCGGCACCGGCGAGTAGGCACCCATCCCGCCGGTGTTCGGCCCCTGATCGCCGTCGAAGACGCGCTTGTGATCCTGACAGGGCTCGAGCGGCACGATCGTGCGGCTGTCGGTCAGCACGATCATCGAGACCTCGGGACCTTCGAGGCACTCCTCCATCACGATGCGCCTGCCGGCCTCGCCGAAGCGGTGGTGTTCGAGGCAGGCGCGCACCGCCACGCGCGCCTCGTCGTTGTCGCCGCAGACGACCACGCCCTTCCCGGCGGCCAGGCCCGCGGCCTTCACGACCAGCGGCGCATCCTCGCGGTTGTCGAGGAAGCTGAGCGCGACCCGGAGATCGTCGAAGGTCCAGAACTGCGGACCAGGGATGCGATGGCGTCGACAGAGTTCGCGCGCGAAGGCCTTGTCGCCCTCGATCGCCGCGGCTTTCTGCGACGGACCGAAGGCCTTGATGCCCGCCGCGGTCAGCGCGTCGACGAGTCCGGCGCAGAGCGGCGCCTCCGGCCCGACGACGACGAGCCCGGCTTCGAGCTTCCTCGCGAGCGCGACGATGCCCGCGACGTCTTCGGCCTGGACCGGCCAGAGCTGGGCGAGCTCGGCGATTCCGGCGTTGCCGGGCGCGCAGTGCAGCTGCTTCACGAGCGGCGACTGGGCGATCTTCCAGCAGAGCGCGTGCTCGCGCCCACCACCACCGACGACGAGGACGTTCATCCGCGGCACCTTAGCCGCAGTCACGGCGCGGGGAAGATCTCATCGAGCGCGCGCAGCGTCGCGGCATCCAGCGCGAGCGCCGCGGCAGCGGCGTTCTCCTCGAGCTGGGCTGCGGAGGTCGCGCCGACGATCACGCTCGCGACCTCGGGTCGCCGCAGGCAGAAGGCCAGGGCGATCCGGCTCGGCGCGAGCCCGAGTTCCGCGGCGAGGCGCACGAAGCGCTCCGTCCGATCCACCGCGCCGGGATCGCCGAGGTAGCGGCCGATGAAGCGGTTCGCGCGCTCATCGGTCGCGCGCGAGCCCGGCGGCGGCGCGGCCCCGCGGCGGTACTTGCCGCTCAGCACGCCCTGGGCCAAGGGCGAGTAGACGATCTGCCCCACCCCGAGTGCGGCCGCGCGCGGCATCACGGCCGCCTCGATGCCGCGATCGAGGAGGTTGTAGCAGGGCTGGTTGCTGATCGGCGGGGCCCAACCCTCCGCCCGGCAGAGCTGGACCGCGCGCTCGATCTGCTCGGCGGACCAGAGGCTCACGCCCCAGTAGAGCGTCTTGCCCTGGCGGATCAGGTCGTCCATCGCGCGGCAGGTCTCCTCCAACGGCGTGTCGGGATCGCTGCGATGGCACTGGAACAGGTCGACGTAGTCGAGCCCCAGGCGCCGCAGGCTGCCGTGGAGCGACTCGACCACGTGCTTCCGCGAGAGCCCCTTGTCGTTGGGGTCGTCGCTCATCGGGAAGAAGCACTTCGTCGCGACGACCAGCGTGTGCCGCGGCCGCCCCTTCAGCGCCGCGCCCAACGCCTCCTCCGCGGCGCCGCGCGCATAGACGTCGGCCGTGTCGAAGAAGTTGATCCCGAGTTCGGCGGCACTCGCCACGAGCCGCTGCGTGGCCGCGAGGTCGAGCGTGTTGCCGGCGGTCAGCCAGGTGCCGAAGGCGACCGCGCTGACGCGCAGACCCGACGAGCCGAGGTGGCGGTACTGCATCCTTCGCCCGCGGGCCTCAGAGGAACGTGTCGCGGCGATCGGAGAGGACCTCGATCCGGTCGAGCGGCGTGTCGGACTCGATGAGCTGCTCGAGCCACCAGTTCGTGCCGTTGTAGAGGCAGGTCACGTCCTTGCAGTTCTCGCTCGCGTCGAAGTTGTCGAGGAGCGCCTTGGTCATCTCGGCGCCCTCGCGCGCGGATGCCGCGTCCTTGTAGAGGTCGAGCGCACCGACCCTCGCGTAGCCGACACCGCGGTAGGCGGGGCAGTTGAAGGTGCCGTGCGGGCTCAGGACCTGGCGCAGCGACTGCATGTGGCAGACCCGCGGCTGGCGCGTGTACTCGCGCCACGAGTTCTGCATCAGCATGCGCAGGTTGGTGCTCTCCCGGACGACGAAGCCCGGGCGCTCGAGCGCCCGCGCCGCGTCGACCCCCGCCTTGATGCGCGCCACGACCTCGGCGAGGCGTCCCTCCATCTTCGCGGGATCCATGACCTCCGAGCCCGTCGCCGCGCGCTCGAGGAAGGGCTTGTAGGAGATGTAGTCGAAGCCGGAGTCGCGGGCGCGCCGCGCCGCGAGCTCGATCTCGTGGATGTTCTCGACGACCTTCACGTCCTCACGCGTGCCACCCTTCCAGGTGATGATGAACGAGAAGCCGAGCTCGAAGCGCGCATTGACGCGCTTGATCTGCGGGATCCAGGCGCAGATCTCGTCGAGGGTCAGCGACTCGCGCGAGGGCTTGTGCATGCGCTGGAACACGTCGTTGCTCCCCGAGTCCAGCGAGAGCCGGATCCAGTCGCCCGAGTCGAGGTAGGGCGCGATCTCCTTGAGCTTGTCGCCGCGGCTGCCGTTGCTCACCACCGCGACCTGGAGACGCAGGTCCTTCAGGTGGCGCACGAAGGCGGTGAAACCCGGGTAGAGCGTCGGCTCGCCGCCGCCGATCAGGATCACGCTGCGCAGGCCGCGCTTCGCGAGCTCGGTCATCTGCGCGCGCAGGGTCTCGTCGGCGAACTTCTCCTTCGCGTTGAGGATCTCCCAGTCGATGCAGTGATCGCAGCGGTAGTTGCAGGCGGTGGTCAGATCGAGGTTGATCGACAGCGGCACCAGCTCCGGCAGCTCGGGCTCCGGCAGACCCTCCCTGCGCGCCACGCGCAGCGCCCGCTGCCACGCGACGTAGCGGGCGACCTGCGGCCAGAGCGACTGCTGCCGCAGTTTGGCCGTGAAGTCGTGGATCGACTCAGCGCGCCGCTCGACGGCAGGCGTCGAGGATCGCGTGGTAGAGGCGGGCGCGGTGTCGGATCGACTCGGACTCGGCTCGAATGCGGTCAAGGGCTGGGCTCCGGACGAGGGCGGCGAAACCATACACGAGGTCCCGCATGGGATCCTCGAAGCCTTTGCGACGCCCGTCCCCAGTCTCGAAAGCGAGCCGATACCCCGGCATCTCGATGGCCCGATCGACGCGATGCCCGTCGATGGCGTACCAGGCGGGACGCGGCTGGTGCTCGACGACGCTCAGTTCGAGACGGCCGCACAGCACCGACCCTTCCGCGACGAACTCGCACTCGAGGACCGCGGCGGAATCCGCGGCCCCAATCCGCGCCGGCGTGGGGACGCGCACGGCGCTGCGTGCATCGATCCGCACGATCGCCTGCGCGAGGCTCACGAAGTGCGAGAGCGAATCCTCGAGCATGGCCGGCCCGCGCTCCGCCGGGGACAGACCCATCGCGAAGCTCCGAGCTGACGGCGCGAGCCCCGGCCAGAGCGCGCGGAACGCGGGCAGGGTGAACGGCCACTGGCAGTTCTCGACCAACGCGAGGCCGCGCGCGAGGAAGCCGTCGAGCAGCGGCTCGATCGCGGCGCTCTCCTGCGGCGCGACGAGCGGCTTCTCGCAGAGCACGGCACAGCCGTGCGCGAGCGCGAGCTCGAGTGCGGCGCGGTGCGCGAGCGCCGGCGTCGCGACGATCAGCGCATCGAGACGTTCGACGGCGAGCATCGCGGCGAGCGTCGCGTGCGGCGCGACCGCGTGACCGAGCGCGGCCGCAAGGGACGCGCAGGCCGCCGCGGTCCGCTCGGAGTCGCGACCGGCGGCGGCGACCACGCGGAGCCCCGCGGCCTCGGCGAAGCGGGCGAGATAGGGTCCGAGCCCGTTGCGGCTCCGAGCCGGTCCCACGATCCCGCAGCGCAGTTCGCTCGCCATCGCGGCGCGAGCGTAGCGCGCAGCCGCGATTCCCAACACCTCGCGCTGTTGCGACGGCGAGTGCGCCGCTAAGCCTCCGGATCGCATGCCGACGACGCCACGACGCCCACGACGGACCGCGAAGACCGCGGACAAGCACGAGCTCTACCAACTCGCCGTGCAGGCGCCGGAGGTCGACGCCCCGTTCCTGCGCCGCTACTTCACGCGTCTCGTCGGTCGGGCGCCCCGCAGCCTGCGCGAGGACTTCTGCGGCACCGCCCTCCTGGCCGCGCACTGGGTCGCCATGCGGCGCGAGCACCGCGCGATCGGCGTCGACTTCGACCAGGACACGCTCGACTGGGGCCGTCGGCACAACGTCGACGGCAAGCTCGATGACGAGCAGCGTTCGCGGCTGCAACTCCTGCACGCCGACGTCCGCGCGGTGCACGCGCCGCCCGTCGACCTCATCGTGGCGTTCAACTTCAGCTACTCGCTGTTCATGACCCGCGACGCGCTGCGCGCGTACTTCGCCCACGTGCGCGAGGGGCTGGTCCGCGACGGGCTCTTCGTGATCGACGCCTGGGGCGGCAGCGAGACGCTCGACGAGCGCGAGGAGCGGCGGCGCGTCGAGGACTTCACCTACTGCTGGGAACAGGCGCGCTTCGACCCCATCACCCACCACAGCGAGTGCCGGATCCACTTCCGCTTCATGGACGGCTCCGTGATGCGCAACGCGTTCCGCTACCGGTGGCGCCTCTGGATCCTGCCGGAGCTCGTCGAACTCCTCGGTGAGGCGGGCTTCCGCGACGTGCACGTGCTCTGGGAAGGCACCGACCGCAAGACGAACCAGGGCAACTCCCGCTACCGGCGCGTGGAGCGCGGCGAAGCGGATCCGGCCTGGGTCGGCTACGTCGTCGGGCGCGCGTAGCCGGCGCGCGAAGCCCCGATGAGAGACTCACCGCGCTCGGTGGCCGATCCGCCAAGGAGACCGCGCGGCGGCGACGTAGACTCCGCCGCGTGCTCGTCGCCGCGCTCGCCCTCGTCCTCGCCGCCACGCCGTCCCCGCAGGAGCCCTCGCGCGCGTTCGCCGCGCCCGACGACCTGCAGGTGACGGTCTTCGCGGAATCGCCGCTGCTCTACAACCCGACCGCGATCGACGTCGACCGTCAGGGCCGCGTCTGGGTGACGGAGGCGGTGAACTACCGGGCCTGGAACGGCCGCAATCCCGGTCGCCGGCACGCGGCGGGCGATCGGGTGGTCGTGCTCGAGGACAAGGACGGCGATGGTCGCGCGGAGACGAGCACGGTCTTCGCACAGGACGAGGATCTCGTCGCACCGCTCGGCATCGCGGTGATCGGCGACGAGGTCTTCGTCTCGTGCTCGCCCACGATCTGGCGCTATCGCGACCGCGACGGCGATCTCGTCGCCGACGAGAAGACCGCGTTCCTCGCCGGCTTCGGCGGTCACGATCACGACCACGGCGTGCACTCCCTCGTCGCCGGTCCCGATGGCCGCCTCTGGTGCGCCGTCGGCAATGCGGGCCCTCATCTCGTCACCGATCGCGGCGGCGCCACGCTCCGCGCGGGCAGCGCGTACCGCGGCGGCGGACCGCGCGAGGCCGACAACCGGCCGGGCCTGCGCTCCGACGATGGCCGGACCTGGGTGGGCGGACTCATCGTCTCGGTCGCCCGCGACGGCACGGACCTGCGCGTCTTCGCCCACGACTTCCGCAACCCCTACGAGGTCGCGATCGATGCGCTCGGCAACGTCTTCTGCGTCGACAACGACGACGACGGCAATGCCGCGTGTCGCCTCGTGCACGTGCTCCGCGACGGCGACCACGGCTTCACCTCGGAGGACGGTGCACGGACCTGGCAGGCCGACCGCCTCGCGGGCCAGGACGCCTGGCGCGCGCATTGGCATCAGGACGATCCCGGCACGGCGCCGCCCGGGTTCCGCAATGGCGCCGGCGGTCCGACCGGCCTCTGCATCTACGAAGGCGGCCGATTGCCGGAGCGCTTCGTCGGCGCGGTGCTGAACTGCGATGCGGGCGCGGGCGTCGTCTATGCACATCACCCCCGCGCCCAGGGCGCGAGCTTCGCGTTCGAGCGCGAGGTCTTCCTGCGCGCGGTCGCCGACGACGGCGAACGCAAGGCCGGCTGGTTCCGCCCGAGCGACGTCACGATCGGCGGCGACGGCGCCGCCTATGTCGCCGATTGGTACGACCCGGGCGTCGGCGGTCACGGCATGGGCGACCGCGAGGCGTACGGCCGCATCCTCCGCGTGGTCTCACCGTCGCGCGCGAACGCCGCGCGCCGGACGCCGGCACCCGCGGCCGCGTTGGCGAGCAAGCTCGGCCCGCGTCCGGCGGCGACGCTCGCGGACGTGCTCGCGCGCGCCCGCGCGTTGGACGCGGGCGATCGCTACGCCCTCGAGGACCTCGGGATCGACGCGACGCCGTTCGCGGACACGGTCTACGCCACCTTGCTCGCGGAGCACGGCCAGCCGCCCGCGCAGTGGCCCAGAGCCTTCGCGGCGCTCGCCTGGCGACTGCATCCGAGCAGCGCCGTCGCCGCGTTCCTCGCCCGTGCGCTCGACGCGGGGCTGTCGGCCGAGGACCGCGCGCGCGCGGTGGGCGCGATCGCGTTCGTCGACGAGCCGCGCGCCGTGGAGGCGATGCTCGCGATCAGCGAGGGCGCGCCCGCCGACGCTCGCGCGCTCGCCGCCGCCTGGCTCGCCCGGCTCGCCGAGGGTCGCTGGTCGCGCTTCGGCCTGCAGGCGCGCATCGGCTCGCTGTCCCGCGAGGGCGCGACGAAGGTCTTCGACAGCGGACCCTCGAGCGCCGGCTCCCGTGAACTCGACGTGCCGCTCGGCGCCGCGCGCACGGTCTTCCTCGTCGTGACCGACGCCGGGGACGGCAACAGCCACGACTGGGCGAGCTTCGGCGACCTGCGCCTCGTCGGACCGATGGGCGAACTCGCGCTCCACGATGCCGCGCTCCTGCGCGCCGAGACGGGCTGGGGTGAACTCGGCCGCTCGCGCAATGCGGGTGGCGGCCGGCTCTCGATCGCCGGACGGCCATTCGCGCACGGCCTCGGTGCGCACGCGCCCGCGGAGCTCGCGCTGCAGATCCCCGCCGGCTACGAGCGCCTGCGTGCGACGATCGGTCCCGACGACGGCGGCACCTCGCAGGCCGGCGCCCGGACCTCGCTGAGCTTCGAGGTCTGGCTCGCCGCGCCCCCCGATCGACGCGCCTTCGACGCCGCACGCGCGACGCTGCTCGACGCCGGCGCGACCCTCGCGGAGCGCGAGGCCGCGGCGCGCGCGCTCGTCGCCGACCGCGAGGGCGCGGGCCTGCTCCTGCAGCTCGCGAACGAGGGACGCCTCGACCCGGCGATCCGCGACGCGATCGCGGAGTCGATGCGCCGTCACGAGGATCCCGCGCTGCGCGCGCTCGCCACGAAGCCGTTCGCGCGCGCAGGCAGTGCGGCGGCGAAGCTCCCGCCGATCGCGGAGCTCGCGGCGCGGCCGGGTGATCCCGCGCGCGGGCGCGCGGTCTTCTTCGGCGAGAAGGCGCAGTGCGCGGCCTGCCACGTCCACGGCGTGAGGGGCCACGAGCTGGGCCCCGAGCTCACGCGCATCGGCGCGAAGTACGACGCGAGCGGTCTCCTGCTCGCGATCCTCGAACCGAGCGCGTCGATCGCGTTCGGCTACGAGACGCTCGCCGTGACCACGCGCGAGGGTGCGTCGCACGTCGGCTTCGTGCTCGCGGACGGGCCGCAGCTCGTGCTCCGCGACTTCGCGGGACTCCGTCATGTCCTCGACGCGACGCGCATCGCCTCGCGCACGCCGCAGCCGCAGTCGCTGATGCCCGAGGGGATCGCGCTCGGGCTGTCGGAACAGGAGCTCGTCGATCTCGTCGCGTTCCTGCGCGCGCGCCCCTTCGACGAACTCCGCCTGGGCGAAGCGCAGGCGCTCTTCGACGGCAGCTCGCTCGCCGGTTGGACGGGCGTCTTCCCCGGCGGCGGCGCGACCGACTCGGTCTGGTCGGTGCGCGACGGCGTGCTCGTGAACCGCGGCACACCGATCGGCTACCTGCGCACGACGCGCACGTTCACGGACTACGTGCTCGTCGTGGAGTGGCGCTTCCCGGCGCGGCCCGGCAACGGCGGCGTGCTCCTGCGCGTGCTCGGCGAGGACAAGGTCTGGCCGAAGAGCATCGAGGCACAGCTCGAGAGCGGCAGCGCCGGCGATCTCTGGAACATCGATGCCTTCGCGATGGAGACCGCGCCCGCGCGCACGGAGGGCCGGCGCACGCGGAAGCTCGCGGCGAGCAGCGAGCATCCGCTGGGCGAATGGAATCGCTACGAGATCATCGTCAACGGCGATGCCCTGCGGCTCACGGTGAACGGCGTCGTGCAGAACGAGGCGTTCGGCTGCGAACGGATCGCGGGGACCATCGCGCTGCAGTCCGAAGGCGCCGCGATGGAGTTCCGGCGCATCGAGCTGCGCGAGATCCTGCGCTGATCGACGACCCGCGAGATCGAGCGCGCCGCGCGCGATCTCGCGAGCAGTCGCTCAGTGGATGCGGAGCTTGCCGCCCGCGCTCGTCGTGAGCCCCAGCGGCGAACCCGACGCGCCGTCCAGAAGGATCCACTGCACGTCCAGGACCGCGTCGACCAGGAGCGGGTCGGCCGGGATCGGCAGCGAGACCTGCGCGGTGCCGGTGCCGGGGAGGCTGCCCGTGGTCGCCGTCGAGAGCACGAGCACCGCGTCGTTGTAGAGCGTGCAGCCACCGCCGAGCGGCAGCTGCGTGGGGTTGCCGAACGTGAACGCCGCAAAGGTCCCGCCCAACGCCGCTCGCAGCGTGACCGCGAAGCTCGCGTTGCCGACCGCGGCCGGACCGTTCGAGGCGATGTACGGCACGAAGCCGCCCGATCCCGGGCAGCCCGTGCCGAAGCGCGTGAGGCCCAGCGGCTCGAACACCATGCGGAACTTGATGCCGCCCGCCGTGCTCGGCGAGCCGGTGGTCGCGCCGAGGTAGTTGGTGCTCACCATGCGCGCGACGCCGGTGCCGATCGCGGTGCGGAGGTACTGACCGCCGACGGCCGCCTGCGTGGTGAGGTCGATCACCACGCTGTCGCCCGGCTGCCAGTAGAACGGGTTGGCGAGCTCGAACTCGAACCACTGATTGACCCCCGCACCGCCGGGCACGAACTGGCCGGAGAGGTCGAGCTGCACGCGCTGGTCGGGCAGGTTCGTGCTCCAGGTGTTCGAGAGCGTCTGCTGCGCGCTGCGGCCCGCGCGCAGCACGAACTGCGCGTACTGCACGGGCGTCGCGTTGAGCTCCGCGAGCTGCAGACCGATCTTCGTGCAGATCATCGCGGTGCTCGGCAGGCCCGCGAAGCTGCTCGGGCAGAAGGACTGGCCGCGGATCACGTTCGTGCCCGTGCCCGTGTAGACCGGGTACTGACCGGCGTTGGCGCCGATCGTGCTGTCGGGGTAGTCGACGACCGTCTGGGCCTGGGCCGAAGCGGAGGCCAGGGAGAGTGCGAGCGCGAGCGAGGCGAAGACACGCGACATGGTGGAGAGCTCCGGAGGCGACGGGAGAGCGGGTTCGGGGGCGGTCCGCGGATTCTGCCACGCCGCGCCCGCGGGCAGCGACCCAGGACCTCGGTGCCGCGGCGGCCGTCGCTACGGAGCCGCGACGCCAAGGGTCGATGAAGACCCACGCGCGCCCCAAGCGAGGACTCGGATCCCGGGCCCGTTTGACCGCGCCGCGACGGATCCGGACACTGCTCGCCCCTCACTCCGCGGTACGCGCGGCGGGCGACCAGGCCCGGCACGCCGGCCCGCACCGCCCCTCCTCCACAGCAGGAGGCGCGCGCCCCACGTGGCGCGCGCGCCTCTCCCGCGAGCCCCCTCCCATGGACACGATCGTCATCCTCGGCGCCGGCAAGATCGGCCGCATGGTCGCCCACTTCCTCGGCAACTGCGGGGACTACCGCCTGCGCGTCGGCGACGCCAACCAGGCCGCGGTCGACGTGCTGAAGGAGCGCATCCCCGGCACCGAGGGCAAGGCCGTCGACTTCGGCGCCGAGAAGGACCTCGATGCGATCCTCGCCGGAGCGAAGGCCGTCATCTCCTGCGCGCCGTTCCACTGCAACCCCAAGATCGCCGAGCGCGCGAAGCGTGCGGGCGTGCACTACCTCGACCTCACGGAGGACGTAGCGGTCACGCAGAAGGTGCAGGCGCTGGCCGAGGGTGCGTCGAGCGCCTTCGTTCCCCAGTGCGGTCTCGCGCCGGGCTTCATCACGCTCTGCGCGGTGCACCTCATCGACGGCATGTCGAGCGTGCGCGATCTCCGCATGCGCGTCGGCGCCCTGCCGCGCTTCCCGAGCAACATGCTCCGCTACAACCTCACCTGGAGCACGGAGGGACTCATCAACGAGTACTGCCAGCCCTGCGAGGTGGTGATGAACGGGAAGCTGAAGTCGGTGCAGCCTCTCGAGAACCTCGAGACGATCGTCGTCGACGGCGTGGAGTACGAGGCCTTCAACACCTCGGGCGGGCTCGGCACCCTCGCCACGACCCTCATGGGCAAGGTCCGGAACGTCAACTACAAGTCGATCCGCTACCCCGGCCACAACCACCTGCTCAAGTTCCTCCTCAAGGACCTCCAGATGGAGGACCACCAGGACGAGCTCAAGGGCATCTTCGAGCGCGCGTTGCCCGGCACCTACCAGGACCAGATCGTGATCTTCGTGAGCGCGACCGGCCAGTACCGCGGCCGCCTCACCGAGCGCACCTGGGCGAAGACCGTCTACCACCAGGAGATCGACGGCCACAACTGGAGCGGCATCCAGATCACGACCGCGGCCGGCGTCTGCGGCGTGCTCGACCTCCTCATGAAGGGCAAGCTGCCGCAGAAGGGCTTCGTGCGGCAGGAGGATGTGTCGTACCAGGATTTCATCCAGAACCGCTTCGGGCGCTACTACGCGTGAGCGGGGCGCCGGCTTGGCCGCGCCCCTCGCAGCTCATCGGATCGCCGCCTCGCTCCAGAGGTTCGTGAGCCGGGCGCTGCCGTCGGCGTGGAAGACCAGCGCCTGCGCGTGCAGTGCCATGCCCCGGAGTTGCGGCAGGTTGGGGATC
>JADLHO010000234.1 GCA_020848735.1 Planctomycetota bacterium
CGCCGCTCGTCGGCGTGGCGCTGAAGTTCGGATAGAGGCCCGCGGCCGGCGTGTAGCAGATCGTGCCGTTCCACTGGCGCGGGGAGAGGAGCGTCCCCGTCCACGGTGTGGCCTGGATGGCGCCCATCGTGATGGTGAGGAACGAGTCGCTGTAGCTCGTCGCCGCGGTGGACGAGTAGCGGTGCGAGGTCAGATCGCAGTCGAGCGAGACCCCGTAGGAGCCGGGCGTGAGCGCGTAGGGCGTCGAGAAGGTGAAGACGGTCGGCTGCCCGGGGCCGGCCGCGGTGACCGTGCCGCTCGGGAAGTTGGCGATCTGTGTCCAGAGCGCCTGGTTGGTCGTGTTGCCGACGTAGGTGGTCGGGCAGATCCAGACCGAGAGGCCGACGTTCGCGCCGAGCGCTGCGCTGAAGTTGCAGGAGATCGAGTTGATCAGCACCGCGCTGTTGACGGTGAGGTCGAAGACGGCGGCATTGCCGGTCGTCGTCGTCGTCGTGCCCGTCATGACCGTCGTGAGACAGCTCTGCGCGGGCAACGCAGCGGCGAGTGCCAGCGCGAGGCTGGCGAGGGATGCAGTTCGGAAGCTCATGGGTTGTGGGCGGGTCGTGACAGGAGTTGCGGCGCGCGTGCCCGACGCCGGAGCGATGCCAGGCGCGGCTTGCGTGCCGGGGGCGCAGGGAGGATAGCTCGGTGCGCGGTGCACTGGGTCGGGCGATCGTTCCGTCTCCGGCAGCGGCCGCCTGCGCGCCGCATTGCACTTATGGCATTGCGCAAGACCGGCTTCTGCGACGTCAACGCCCGCCGCGCGGGAACGGCGCGTCGCGCGCCAGCTCTGCGGTCGTCGGATCGGGGTCTGCGCGCCGGGCGAGGACCGCCCGTTCCGCGCGCTCGTCCTCGCGGCCCATGCGGACGAGGGCGCGCACGGCCTCGCGACGGATCCCCGCATCGGCGTGCGCCGTGAGCTCGATCAGCGTGGGGATGGCGCGGCGCTCGTGACAGCGTCCGGCGGCCCAGATCGCGGCGCGCAGAACCAGCGGGTCCGGATCGCGCAGGAGGGGCAGGACCTCGTCGAGCGGCGCGGGCGCACCCATCGCAGCTCCGCGGAGCGCGGCGAGCGCGGTGATCGCCTCCCGACGCTCGAGCGTGGCGGCCGAGTCGAGCATGCGCCTCCATTGGGCCGGGTCCTCCCCCGCGAACGGTGCGGGCCGGTCGCGATGCGGTGTGAAGCGGCGGCCCCAGTCCAATGGGTCGCGCAGCACGCCGGCCTCCCGATCGAAGACGAGGACGCGTTCGCCGACGCACAGGGTCTCCCCGAGCAGGCTGGCGTTTCCGGTGACGTCGCGGATCACGGGACGGCCGCTGCCGAAGACGCGGTGCCGTGCCACCGCGCTGCGCGGTGGATCGATCTCGAACGCGAGATCGCCGCCCGCGAAGGTCCCGTGCTCGTGCCAGAGCGTGGCGTGGTCCTCGACCGCGCGCAGCTCCGCGAAGCGATCCGCCACAGGCTCCTCGAGGGTCCGCTCGATGGCCTGCGTGAACCCGGCGACGAGGCGTTCGTGCGCCTCGCCCGTGGCGGGGCCCGACCAGCCGGAATGCACCGCGCGTGGACTGCCGTCGGCGGCCAACAGGATCGTCGTCGGGAAGGCGCGCACGCGGTCGAGGAGCGGCACGCTCGCGCCGGCGCTCCGCTTGTCCGCGGTGCCGGCGAGCAGCAGCGGCCAGGCCACGCCGTGCCGCGTCGCGAAGCGTCGCAGCTGCTCCGCCTGCTGCACCGGATCGTCGCCGATCTCGAACGCGAGGCCGGTGATCGCGAGGCCGCGTGCTTGGAAGCGCTCGTGCCAGCGCCGGAGCGTCGCCGCCTCGTCGTGGCAGTTCGGGCACCAGGTGCCGAAGAGCACGAGCAGACGGGCGCGGCCCGCGAGCGCCGCGTCACCCAGGGAGAGCGCGCGCGCCGGTGGACCGCCGACCGCGGGTTCGACGAGCGGCAGCACGATGTCGGCGAGCGCCACGCGCGGCAGGAAGCGCGTCTGCGTGAACGCATCGGGCAGCGCCGCGTCGTCGTCGCGCACGGCGGTCCAGGCTTCGTGAGCGGAGGCGCCGGACCAGAACTCGCCGTGCAGGACGCCCTCGAGGTCACGGCGTGCGTCGAGCAGGAACGCGTGCGCGCCGTCGAAGACGGACAGGCGCAGGCGCGCGGCATCGAGCGAGCCCGCGAGATGGCGCCAGTCGCCGGTCGGTGTCTCGACGGTGCCGTGCACCGTGCCCGCATCGTCCTGGGTGAGCACGAGCACGGCCTCACCGCTCTCGGCGAGCTGCATGCGCCAACGTCCCGCGACGCTGCCCTCCGGCACGTGCTCGCGCGGGAAGCGCGGGGCCTCCACCGCCACGGCGTCGAAGCCGAGCGCGGTCTCGCCGCTCCCGCTCGCCTTCGTCCACGTGCCGGTGAGACGGCGACCCTCGCCGTCGACGCGTGCCTCGATGCGCGACGCGTAGTGGGGGAACCCGATCACGACCGCGGTGCCGGTGACGCGCAGGTCGTCGACCGCGATGCGCTCGGGCCCATTGACGATCACCGCGCGCCAGGCGCCCTCGTCGCGGCGGAGTTCGAGTCCGAAGGGCAGCTCGCCGCCGGCCAGCCGGAGCACCGCGCGCCAGGCGCCCTCGTGCAACGCGCCGGGCGGCGCGGGATCTTGCGCGTGGAGCGCGGCGGACACGGCGAGCGATGCGGCGAGGGCCGCGATGGGGCGACGGAGCGTGCGCATCGGATTCTCACGCCGGCGCGCACGGCCGCGCGCTCTCAACGGCGCGGGCCGATGCTACCGATCGGGATCGCGGGAAAGCCGGGGATCTCGAGCACGTCGAGTTCGGCGCCAGGCTCGCGCGGGAGTTCGAGTCCGCGCTCGAAGGCGCGGTTGCCCTCGACGCGCACGAGCTCGCGGTCCTCGATCCGGCCGAACGGCGTGCGGAACTGCGCGTTGATCGAGACCTCGCTCCCGAGCGGACGGCCGAAGGCCTCGGTGAGCGTCCTGGCGAGCTGCGGATAGCGCGTCGACCAGGGCGGGTGATCGATCGGGATCTCGCGCAGGCGTCGGTGGAGAGTGGAGGTCTCCGGATCCGCGAGGTCCTTCTTCATCCAGCCGACGCCGCGCGCGTCGAAGAAGATGCCCTCCGCGCAGTCGACGAACACGTTGCCGACCACGTGGACGTCGCGACCCCCGCCGCAGAGCACACCGAGGTTGCAGCGCAGCAGCACGTTGCCGCTCACCGTGATCCCGCTCGCCATGTCGTCGAGGTAGATCGCGTTCTGGTTGCGTTCGCGGGTGCCGGGCACGTCGCGGATCAGGTTGTGGCGGATGACCGTCCCGTGCATCGCCCAGTCGCGGCCGGCGTAGATCGCACCCGCGTCGCCCGTTTCGCGCACGACGTCGAAGATCTCGTTCGCCTCGATCGTGTGTTCGTTGCCCGCGAAGAGGATCGCGACGTGCGGCGCCTCGCCGATGCGGTTGTGGCGCACGACCTGACCGACGCCGGCGATGGCGACGCCCGGCCGGTACGTGCGCTCGAGGCGCGCGAAGCGCAGCAGCTCGCAGTCCTCGACGACGTGCGCGCCGGCGCGCAGCGTCGCGCGATCGCCGCCGTCGAGCGTGATGCCCGACGCGCCGCAGTCGCGGAACGTGCAGCGCCGCGCGACGTGCGCCGTGCCGCGCAGCACGAGGCCGTGGCTGCCGCTCGCGTGGAACGCGCAGGTGTCGAGCGTCACGCGCTCACCGCCGTCGACGCGCACCGCGACGCCGCGCGTCGGGCCGAACTCGAAGCCGACGAGCTCCACGTCGCTCGCGCCATCGACGAAGACGAGCGCGTCGCGCAGCGTCGAGACGAGCAACTCGTCGCCCGGGGCGCTGCCCTCGGTCGGCCAGTACAGGAGCTCTTCGGCCTGCGTGTCGAGCCAGTACTCGCCGGGGCTGTCGAGCTCCTCGAGCACGTTGAGCACGCGGAAGCGCGCGCCCTCCCGCATGCCGTACGCATGGCCGGCGCCGAGGGTGATCGTGTGGGCGAGCGGGTCGACGGCGCGCAGGGGCAGCGTCGCGTCGGCCCAATCCCAGTACCAGTAGCCGAGGAGCCAGGCCTCGCGCGCGCCGACCCAGCGTTCGATGCGCGGGTCGTCGAAGCGGAAGCTCGCGCCGTCGTCCGAATCGGGGTCGCTGGCGCCGACGTGCGTCACGGGCCCGGCCGTCGCGAAGCCCTGGTCCGGCCAGGACGCAAGCCGCAGCACCACGCCGCCGAGCGTGGGTTCGGCCGGTGCCGCCCGACTGGGCTGTCCCATGCCGCGCCGCTCGAAGGGGCCCGCGGCGATCTCCAGCGGGCGGAGTTCGACGCGGCGCACCGCGCTGCGCGCGGCCTCGTTCGGCAGGCGGGCGCGCCGCGGGTCGCGCGGCGTGAGCTCCGTGCGCGCGGCGCGCGGGATCGCGCGCGCGCCGAGGAGGCGTGTCCCGGGCGGCGCCGCGAGCAGGACCGTCGGTGCGGCCGGCGAGGCGCCGCTGCACGAGGCGTCGAGGACGAGCGTGCTCGCGAGCTCGAAGCTCCCGGGTGCGAGTCGCAGCTCGATGCGGCGCGGGGTCAGGCCGCGCTCGCGTTCGCGGGCGCGCTCGCGACGGATCGCCTCGAGCCCGTGCGCGATGGTCGCGAAGGGCCGGGCACGCGTGCCGTCGCCGAGCGACTCGGTGCGCGTCGGCGCCGCGACATGGAGCACCACCGCGTCGTCGGTCTCGTGTTCGTCGCGCGTCGGCGGGCGGTCCTGGGCGGAGCTCGTCACCGCGAGCCACGCGACGACGGCCGCGGACACGAGGGCGTCGCGGAACGGGTTCGTGGTGCGCGGGCGGCGAGGGACCATCACTTCGACTTCATCGGCTCGCTGCGGGTCTCGACCGAGGTCTCGGGCGCGCGGCCCGGTGCCCGGCACTCGCGGCCGTCGGTCTTCGTGAGGCGATCGCCGAGGCGGGCGCGCATCCGGTCGGCGCGCGCGACGAGTTCGGCGACCAGCTCGGGGCGCGCGGCGGCGAGGTCGTGGCGTTCGCCGGGATCCGTCGTGAGATCGAAGAGCGCGAGGCCGATGCGGGCCCGATCGTCGTAGCTCCCGGGCAGGCCGTCGCGGCCGGGCTCGCGGCCCTGCATGGTGCGGTAGCCGTGGGGGAAGTGCAGCTTCCAGCGACCGGCACGCATCGCCTCGAGGTCGCCGGCGTGGTACCAGAAGAAGAGCTCCTCGTGCGGCGAGCGCGCGCCCGGGTCGCCGTCGAGCAAGGGCAGGATCGAGGCGCCGTCGATCGGCAGCGCGGGCAACGGGGCGCGCAGGAGCGCGGCGAGGGTCGGCAGCACGTCGATGGTCATCGCCGGTTCGTCCTGCACCAGGCCCCTCGGGAAGCGCGCGGGCCAGCTCCAGATGCAGGGCACGCGCACGCCGCCCTCGAAGGTCGTGCCCTTGCCCTCGCGCAGGCCACCGCTCGAACCGGCGTGGTCGCCGAAGCTCAGCCAGGGCCCGTTGTCGGAGGCGAAGACGAGCAACGTGTCGTCGCGGATGCCGAGCTCCTCGAGCGTGTGCACGAGCGTGCCGACCGCGGCGTCGAGCTCGAGGATCACGTCCGCGTAGAGCCCGCGCCCGCTCCGCCCGGCGAAGGCCGCGGACGCGGCGATCGGCGTGTGGGGCATCGGCTGCGCGAGGTACACGAAGAACGGGCGCGCCTCGGCGTGCGCGCGCCGCATGAAACGGATCGCGCGCTGCGTGAACTCGCCGGTGAAGCCCGCCTGGTCGGGATCGTGGGCGATCGTCGTCTCGCCCTCGATCAGCGGCAGCGGCGGCCAACGGTCCGGGTGCACGCGGTTCGCCGGCCCCATGTCGTTCGAGTAGGGGATGCCGAAGTACTCGTCGAAGCCGTGGCGCGTCGGCAGGAACTGCGGGAGATGGCCGAGGTGCCACTTGCCGAAGGCCGCCGTCGCATAGCCCTGCGCGCGGCAGAGCTCCGCGAGCGTCGTCTCGTCGTCGGCGATCCCGATCCGCTGGCTCGGCCCGAGTGCGCCGGCGATCCCGATGCGGTTCGGATAGCAGCCGGTGAGCAGCGCGGCACGCGACGCGGAGCACACCGGCTGCGCCGAGTAGAAGTGGGAGAGGCGCACGCCCTCGGCGGCCAGACGATCGAGGTTCGGGGTCGACCCGGCGGGTGCGCCCTGACAGCCGAGATCGCCGTAGCCCAGGTCGTCGGCGTAGATCACCACGAGGTTGGGGCGGGTGCGCGCGTCGTCCGCGCTGCGCCTCGGCGCCGTGCCCGCACACGCCGCCGTCAGGACGATCGACACGAGCGAGACGACGCGAGCGAACGCGGAGCGCATGCGCCGATGATCCGCGCGGCGAGGTGCGCGGCGCAAGCCTGGGCTGCGAGGGCTCAAGTCCGCGAGCGCGCGTCGAGGAACGTGATCTTCTGCCAGATCTTCCGGCTCAGCCCGTTCGTGAGGTCCTCGACGTCGTCGACCGCCTCGATCGCGACGGGGTCGTGGAAGCCCTGCACGTAGAGCGCGGCGAGCTTGCCGATCAGGGAGAGGATCTCGCTGCAGTAGTCGAGGTAGCGCGAGAGCGCGAACGCGTCGAGCTCGCGGCGCGGCGAACTCTCGGTGTCGCGCGACCGGTCGCCGATGCGTTCGGGGTCCTTCGTGAGCTGATGCATGTCGACGATGTGGGCCATCGCGCGCATCTCGTGGATCGCCTCGAGGCAGCGGCGCCGGCGCGCGCGCGACTCGAGCGACATCACGAAGACGACGCCGGCGCCGAGGAAGAACAGCGCTCCGAGGGCGGCCTCGAGGGACTGGATCACCTCGGACCAGGGCCAGTCGTCGCCGAGCCGCGGATGCACCGTGGCGACCGCCAGCACCAGGGCCGCGACCGCGGCCAGGACGAGCATTCCGCAGAGCGCCCGCAGCAAGGGGCTGGCCCGCCGGATCCGTTCGCTGCGCCGCGCGTGATCGCGGGCGACCGAGAGGAGCTCGTCCGCCAGCTCGGCCAGGCTGGCGGCGGGGAAGCGCTCGCGGATGCGGTCCCGCAGCCGCGCGATGGTGGCGATGACTCTCTCGGGGTCGAGCTGGCGGAAGCTCTTGGCTGCCATGGCGAGGGATTGTGCAGGCCATCCCGGCCTCCGCGAGCGATGAACTCGCGACGGTCCCGCCGGACCGCCGCCGACGACCGGCGCTTGGCCGTTCACGGTGGCGTCGCTATGGTCCCGCCCGTGGTTGAGGCGACGAGTCCTCCCGAGTCCGCTCCGGGCGCCGACAATGAGCCGACGGCGCGCGAGTTCGCCGAGTTGTACGGCGAGCTCTGGCGGATGGCCTCGCGACTGATGCGTCGGGAACGGCGGGGACACACGCTCCAGGCGACGGCGCTCGTGCACGAGGCCTTCTGGCGGATCAGCGCCCGGCGTCCCGATCTCGTGCGGCGGCCGGCGGAGTTCGCGAGATACGCCGCTCGCACGATGCGCTCGATCCTGGTCGATCATGCGCGGCGGCGTGCCTTGCGCGAGGAGACCATCCTCGATCAGGGAGACTCCGAGACCGCGCTCGGTCGGGTCTTCGCGCAGTTCGGTCAGCTCTCGTACGACGTGCTCGCCCTCGACGAGGCGTTGCAGCAGCTCGAGTACCTCGATCGCGACATGGCGCGCGCCGTGGAGCTGCGCTTCTTCGCGGGCTTCGAGTTCGAGCTGATCGCGAGCACGCTCGAGATGACGCGGAGCACCTTCGAGCGCCACTGGCGGACCACCATGCTCTGGCTGGGACGCCACCTCTCATGAGCTGCCCGGGCGCGCATCGTCGCCGAGGACGGAATCGGATCGTGTCGAGTCGGGGACACAGGGAGTTGAGGCGATGATGAAGCCGGAAGTCTGGTCGAAGGTGAGGGACATCGTCGGGCGGGCCCTCGAGCTCGATGAGAACGAGCGCGAGTTGTTCGTGATGCGCGAGGCGGCGGGCGACCTCGAAGTCCAACGCGAGGCGATGTCGCTCCTGGCCGGTGACGCCGACTCGGCATCGGAGCTCATCGAGGATTCGCCGCTCCTGCGCCTCTTCCCCACTCCCGGGGGGCGCTTCGGCGAGTTCGCCGTCGGCAACGTGCTCGGCTCGGGTCAATCCAGCACCGTGTTCTTCGCGGAGGATCGCGGCGGCCGGCCGCTGGCCCTGAAGATCTTCCGCTGGTTCGACGAGCTGCAGCTGCGCGGGAAGCACCAGCTCGAGCGCGAGATCGAGGCGCTCCAACGGGTGAAGCACCCGGGCGTCCCTGCGGTCGTCGACTTCGGCACGATCGGCGGTCAGCCCTACCTCGCGATGGACTTCGTCGACGGTCCCTCGCTGCGCCGGATCCTCGACGACGCGCGCGACGACGTGTTCCACGAGGTGCTCGACCTCCGCGACCACCGCCGCGCGGCCCGCGCGGTGGTCGAGCTCCTGGACGCTCTCGACCACGTCCATGCGCAGGGCATCGTGCACCGGGACGTGAAGCCCGAGAACGTCCTGATCACGAAGGATGGCGCCATCCGCCTCGTCGACTTCGGCATCGCACGGGCGTACGAGTGGGATTCGGAGACCCGCACGGGCCAGGCGGTCGGCACCGTGTACTACATGAGCCCGGAGCAGGCGCGACGGCTGCGGCACGCACCCGATCCGCGCTCGGACCTGTTCAGCGTCGGCTCGGTCTTCTACGAACTGCTGACGCTGAACCGCGCCTTCGACGGCGAGGAGCCGATGGCGGTGCTGGACCGCATCCTCAACGAGGAACCGGCCCCGATCGAATCGCACTCGCCGAACGTGCCCCAGGCGCTCGCCGATGCCTGTCGTGCGGCGCTCGCAAAGGACCCGGCGCATCGCTACCAGAGCGCGGGCGCCTTCGCCTCGGCCTTGCGCGCGATCCTCGACGGCACGCGGGTGCGGCTGCCGCGCGTGCCGCTCCTGCGGCGCATCCACCGCCGGCTCGCGCGCTACCCGCGGGCGGCCGCGGCGGCGGGTGCCTTCGCGCTCGCGGCGCTGCTCTTCGTCCCGCCGCTGGTCTCCGGGGGACGCTTCGCCTTCGGGGGAACGGGGCAGGGTCTGGCGACCCTGACGATTCCGGCCCATCGGGAGAACGACGGCACCGCGATCGAGGTGCGGGTCTTCGATCAGTCGCCGTTCCGGTGGCGCACGCTCCACGCGACGGGTCCGGCGCCGTTCGCGGAGACACGGCTCGACGTCGAACCCTGCCAGGTCTGGACGCGCGTCGTCGGTCCCAATCCCTCCGAGGATCTGCGGTGTGTCGCGGCGGGTGAGGAGTTCACCCTGCTCGTCGCCGGTCGCTCGCCGAGCGCGCCGCGCGACGACATGGTGCTCATCCCCGGTCGGGCGCACACGGTGCGGGTCCAGTCGGAGGGCGAGTCCCTCGAGAACCTGGCCGACGTCGCGGACTTCTTCATCGACCGCCAGCCGGTGACGAACGCGCAGTTCCACCGCTTCCTGGTCGTGGAGGGACACCAGGGCGTGCTGCGCCAATCGATGTGGAATGCCGAGGCGATGCGGGGCCGCCGCGCGGATTGGGACGAGCTGCCGGCCGTGTTCGTCACCCTCGAGTTCGCGGAGGCCTATGCCGCATGGTGCGGCAAGCGCCTGCCCACGCTGGCCGAGGCGCAGGTCGCGATGCTCTGGACGCTCGAGCAGGAAGGCATCGATTGGACGACGGTCTCCGACGAGGCTCTCGAGACGCAGTTCGTGATCGGCCGTGCGACCCCGGACGTGAGCCTCACGGCGTACCTCGAGAACGCGGCGCGCGTCGATCCCCGACCCACGGCGGTCCACGCGCTCGGCAACGTCTGGCTGATGACTGCCACGCCCGGCCAGCTTCTCCAGGCGGGACGGCAGTGGAGCGACTTCGACACGTACTGCGCCTCCGGCTACTCGTTCGCGGTCCGCACGGACTACGTCCGCCGCGGTCGAGCGGCCTCCTTCGCGCAGGCACCGCGTCATCCGGTCGTCGGTATCGCCGACCACGGCTTCCGCTGCGTCCGCTCGCGATTCTGAGAGAGAACGAGGGATCCTGAGGCGAGTCCGAGTCGTCTGAACCGGCGAGCGCGGCGGGGATGTCCGCGCCCGAGTCAGGACTTCTCCGTTTCTTCACACGAGTCAGTTCATCGGCAAGCGCCGGACGCCGCGAGCTCGCGCGCGGTGTTGGACCAGGAACCTGGCGCCTCGCGAGCGGCCCGCCGAGAGGGACCCCGTCTCGAGTTCCACGCTCGAACCACACACACACTCACACTCGCACTCACTCCGTCGCGTCTCTTCGTCTCGTGTCCGCACGCCGTGGTCCTGCGCGTCGGGGCCGCGTCGCGACCGCATCCCGTCGCACGCGCATCCGACAGCGTCGCTCCACGCGGCTGGACGCTCTCTCACCCAGCTTCGACAACCATGGCACTCGTCAACGTCTACGCCGGCTTCGAGGTCGAGTTCAGGCAGGACGACCTCACGTACTTCCCGCACCAGACTCCCGGTTCGGAGTTCGCGGTCCGCAAGACCTACTTCGACGCGCTCGTCGGCACGAAGGCGGACGCGTTCAAGAACCTCTTCTCCGGACCCTTCACCACCGTGAGCGACACCGCGCAGATGCGTGGCCACATCGGTGGCTCGAAGGCCTACCAGGTCGCGCGGAACGCGATCGCGGCCTACAACAACCTCAGCGCGGGCCTCACGCTCGGGGATCCGCCGCCCGAGCCGCACTGCATCGTCCACGTCTGGATCGATGGCGAACTCATCACCTTCTACAACTGGCTCGTGCCCATCGAGCAGGTCAACGGCGATCCGCCGCCTCCCGGCGGCATGTACCACGTCGTGATCTCGACCCGCGACACGGACGTGAACTGAGGGCCCGAGAGGGAATCCATCGCACGGTCCCTCGAGTGCTTGCCGCTGGCCGCATCCGCGGCCACGCCGCGCTCGAGGGACCGATCGTCTCTCGAGCTCTGAGCTCTGAGCTTGGTTGCCCGCCGTTGGCGGGCTGCGTCAGCAAAGAACACTGGTGGTAGGTTGGACGGCGGCGAAGATGGCGGACCGGCGCCGTGTCGGTTCCGGAAAGTCTGTCCGGAGGTCTTCCGGAAAGTCTGGCCGATGCGGAGGGTAGCGACGGCGGCCCGGGAGTCGAGTCCGGGGCAGCAAGCCCTTGCGCTGTTCCAGCGCGCACCTACG
>JADLHO010000235.1 GCA_020848735.1 Planctomycetota bacterium
CCTAGCCTCTTCACCCTCATGCCTACCGACGCGGGTCCATCCCTCGCGCCTGCGAGCGCGAACTCCCATCCACTGCGCGACGCGACCGTGATCGTCAGCGGAGCGACGGGCGCCGTCGGCAAGGCCCTCGTCGCTCGCCTCGTCTCGCTCGGAGCGAGGCCCGCGATCGCAGTCCGCAAGCCCTACCAGATCGAGAAGGTGCGAGAGCAGCTCGGCGCCGCGCCCGGACTCGTCGCGAACGTCGGTTCCCGCGACGGCGAGGCGGCCGCGGGCTTCGTGAAGGGTGCGAACGACTCCCTCGGCCCCATCCGCGCGCTGATCTCGACCGCCGGCCGCTTCGCGGCGACCGAGCTCGGCAGGGAGGCCGCCGGCGACGACCTCGATCTCCTCGAGGCCAACTTCCTCGCCGCCAACAACCTCGTGCGTGCGGTGGCCGGCCACCTGCGGCGCCGACGCGCCGGCAACCTCGTCTTCTGCGGCTCCGCCGCGGTGGGGCACGGCGGCGAGGGCATGGCGCTCTACCTCGCGTCGAAGGCAGCGATGCACGAGTACGCACGGGCCGCGGCCCTCGAACTCGCACCCTTCGGCATCGTCGTCGCACTCGTGACGCCACGGATCATCGACACCCCGTCCAACCGCCAGGCGATGCCCGGCGTCGGGCACGAACGCTGGGATTCCGTCGACGCCGTCGTGGATCGCCTCATCGAGGGGGCGATCGCGGCGCCGCGAAAAGGCGTGGAGCCGCTGCTCCAGCTGCACGTCGGAAACCCCGCTCCGCGCTAAAACCGCGGGCCATGCCCGGCCAACTGGTCTCCTTCGTCGCCATCCTCGCCACCGCAGCACTCGTCGGGCAGGATCCGGTTGCGCCCGTTCCGCCTCAGGAGCCGGCCTACGCGGCGGTGATGAAGCGTTGGATCCGTTCCGCGCACGACGACCGCAAGCTCCTGGACGAATGCGCCGCCGCACTCCTCGACGCCGGGGAACCGGGGCTCCGCGCGCTGCACCTCGAGCTCACCACGCTGAAGGCCGAGGACCGCGATCGCCGCATCGCCATCGAGACCCTGCTCTCGACGACGGTGCTGGCCTCGCTCGAGCGCGAGGCGAACCGCGGCATGCGCTACGCGGGCCAGTTCGATCATCTGCGGACGCTGCAACCCTACGCGGGCAACTTCCTGTTGAACCTCGTGCTGCAGACGCCGTCGTGGTTCCCGAGCGACCAACGCGTGCTCGTCGTGCCACCCCTGCGCGACGTCTTCCAGAAACCGCCCGAGGCCTCGACCCTGCACCGCCTCGAGGAGATGGCCAAGGACGAGGACTTCGAGAGCGAGGAGCTTCGCGAGGCCCTCGCGCTGGCGCTCGCGCAGTGGGGGCGGCGCGACCTCGTGAAGAAGCGCCTCGACACGTACACCGAGAACGCCGGAGACGGCAAGACCGCCGACGAGCTGCATTTCGTCCGCGCGCTCGCGAAGCTCGAGTACGAACTACGCGAGTATCCCGAAGCCGCGGCGTGGTGGGAGCGCTTCATCGGCGGCACCGTCGCACTCGGCGATCGCGTGGCGGCCATCGACGAGTACGACGCCGCGTGTTCCTACTCCCTCGCGGCGCGCGCCGAGGATGCGCTCGCAGCGCTCGAACGCTGCGCCGCCCTCGTCGCCGATGGCAAGGTGGACTCGAGCGCGGCGATCACGCGCGAGATGTTCGAGAACGACCCGGACCTCCGCGCCGTGCGCGGTCACGAGCGTTTCGCGGCCGCGATGACGAAGGCCTTCGGCGAGAAGGCCGGCGAGGCGCGCAGATGACGCCGTCGCCGGGCAGGAGGCGCGACGCGTGAGCGTCCCACTCTCCTTCCTGCTGGGGATGGGCGCCGCGTTCGCGTGCAGCGAGCTCGTGGAGTGGCTCCCGGGCGAGGCGCAGAGCCTCGACCTCGTGATCGGGATCGGCTTCCTCGCGCTGCCCGTGCTCTGGCTCGCGCTCGCCGGTCGATCGATCCTCGCGGCATTGGGCGCGGATCGTCCGCCGAGCCGTGCGGCGCGGCTCCTCCTGCGCACCGCGGTGCTCTCGGTGCCGCTCGGGTCGGCCGCCGTCGTGGGGCTCGGCGGCTGGCACGACCTCGTCGAACGCTGGGCTCCCGACTCGAACACGGCGCGCTTCGCGTGCCTGCTCCTGCCCACGACCCTGCTCGAGTTCCTCTTCCGCTTCGGGATCGCCCGCCTCGCCCGGCGGATCGCCGCGCGCGGGAGCGAGCTCGAACTGCAGTTCGAGAGCGGCACCGGGCCGATGGTGGCGCTGGTGCTGGTCTGCGCGCTGCTGCTCGGCGCCGCGATGGATCTCGCCGCGCTGTCCTCGGCGCTGGAGATCTTCTTCGGAACGACCACCCTCGGCTCGACGCTCGGCCTGCTCGTGCTGGTGGTCGCGGGCTCGGCGCTGCTGCCACTCCTGTTCCGCGTCCTCCTGCCGACCTCGACCGAACTGCCCGCCCGGATCGCCGGCGATCTCCGTGAGGTCGCAGCACGCCTGGGATTCCGCCCGAGTGCTTTGCTCTCGCTCGACACGGGCCTGCACATGGTCAATGCCGCGCTCGTCGGACCCCTGCGTTGGCCGCGCTATCTCATCCTCTCCGACGGCATCCTCGCGTACCTCGACGCCGCCACGCTGCGCGGAGTCGTCGCGCACGAGATCGGCCACGCCCGCGCCGGCCACCCCCTCCTGATCGTGCTCGTGATCCTCGTCGTGCCGATCCTGCTCCTGCAGCCGGTGATGGCTCTCGATCTCGATGCGGTCGATCCCTGGCTCCTCATCGGTGGTGGTGCCGCCCTCGCGACGATTGCCCTGCTCGGCATCCGGCGGCTGATGCACCGCTTCGAGTACGAGGCCGATCACCTCTCGGCACGCGCGCTCGGCGGAGCAACGCCGTGCATCGCGGCCCTGCTGCGCGTCGGTGAGCTCTTTCCCGGGCACAGCTTCAGCTCCTCGTTCCGACACCCGAGCGAGGTCGATCGCGTGCAGACCCTGGTCGCCCACGAGAACGACCCGGACCGGAGCGAGCGCTTCCGCCGCCGCGGTCGCACGCTGCGCATCGGACTCCTGCTGCTGGGACTCGCGACGCTCACGTTGAGCGCGGTTGCCCACGCGCAGGTCTTCGCCTCCGACATGGCGACGCAGGCCTTCTACTCCTCGCGCTTCGACGACGCCGAGCGCTGGCTCGCTCAGGTACCCGCCGGCGAGGCGCGCGAGACGACCCTGCGAGAGGACCTCGAAGCGGCGCTCGCCCTGCGCGACGAGCTCGGTGTGGCATCCGCGACGCGCAGCGAACTCGCCGACGCCGCGTTCGCGCGCGCGATCACGCTCGCCGCGGGCGACACACCGGCGCGGTCGCGGCCCTACTTCGCGCTCGCGCTCGCCAAGCCCCACGACGATCCGCTCCGGCTCTCGGCCTGGCTCTGGAGCGATGCCGTCGCGAACGGTGACGCCGAGCGCGGGGCACGGATCGCGGCCCACCTCGTCGAGCACTTCGATGCACCACCCGCGTTGCGCGATCTCATGATCCGCGTGCGGGACGGCGGCTGAACATGCGCGGACCGATCGTCCTCGTCGCCCTCGGTCTGCTGGCGGCATCCGCGCTGCTGTTCGTCGAGCTCGCGCGGGGACCCCAGGGAACCGCTCCGAGCGAGCCACGCGAAGCGAGCACCCCCGACGCTGCGGTCCCGACCGTGCGCGTCACCGAAGTGCAGAGGCTCCGGCCACCATCCGATCCAAGGGGCCGGGATCCGTCGCCCTCGCTCGAACCCACGGCGCCCGCCGCGGCAACCGCAACCGCAGCCGCAACGACGCGCGGACCCACGGTCACGCTGGACGTCCAGGTCGTCGACGCCCGCTCCGGCCACCCGATCGGCGGCGCCCTGGGCATCGTCGTGCCGCATGCCGAGAAGCGTCGGATCCCGCCCGACCGCGGGACCTGGCCGCAGGCACCGCAGGCCACGAGCGACGCGCAGGGTCGGCTCACCCTCGAGCTCGACGGGGAGGCTCCGACGGAGCGGGCTCCGCTCGAGTTGTGGATCGTGGCGCGCGGTCACGGCCCGTTCCGCTCGTCGCCACACGCCGCCGCCGGCGCGGAGCCATCGCCGCAGCGCGTCGCCCTCGAGCCGATCCCCGCGATCCACGGGCGCGTCCTGCATCGCGATGGCCGCGCCGCCGCGAACGCCAGGTTGCACCTCGCGCCCGCGAGCGCGTCGGACCTCGAGTCGGACGGCGGACGGCTCGGCGCGCGGAGCGCCCTCGGCGCGGTCCTCGCCAGGACCACGAGCGGAGCCGATGGACGCTTCGTGTTCGACGTCTACGACGCTCGTGAGCACCCGCTCGTGCTCGCGGCGAGCTGCCGCGGCGCGCATGCGATCCTGCCGCTCCACGCCAACGCGTGCGAGTCGGCACTCGAACTCGTCCTGCTGCCCGCCGCCGGCCTCGAGGTCTCGCTCACGCACGCGAACGCGGAGCTCGAGATCGTGCTCAGCGATGGCCGCGGTGACCGTCACATCGCGCGCCCCGATCGCGAGGGTCGCGCGGCGTTCCGCGCGCTCGAGGCCGGGCGCTACGCCCTCGCCGCCTGTGCCACGCCATCGTGCCGGAGGGCATTCGAGGAGTCCCTGGCCCGCGGCGACCTCCCGTTCGGCGCGTTGATCGTCGTGCTCGAGCCGGGTGAGACACGACGGGTCCAGCTCGATCCCGCACCGCGAGCACTCGGTGGAATCCTGGGCATCGCCTTCGACGGAGGGGCGCCCGCCGCGGCGCATCGCGTCATCGTGCGCCCGCTCGACTCCGACGAGGGCGCTCGCTTCGCGTCGGCACTCACCGATGACGCCGGTCGCTTCGGGCCGCTCGCCGTGCCGCCCGGCCGCTACCGCATCGCCCTCTGCGCGCGCGAGACCGCGAGCGAGCCGCGCTTCGGCACGGTCGCCGACGAGTTCGAACTCGCCGACGAACTGCTGGTCGTGCCGCTGGGCGATCCGCTCGGAGTGACGCTGCACGCCTCGAGCGGCGAACTCGAGATCCGCGGCGTGCCGGCCGGTGCGACCCTGCACGGGCGGGAGACCGAGGGCCCATGGCGCTCGATCGCGACCGTCGATGGCCGACGCCGTCTCCGCGTGCGCCCCGGCGAACTCACGCTCGAGTGCCGACGCGATGGCGAAGCGCCGCGGCTCACCGCGCTGCGGATCGCGCCTTCGAGCCACGTGATCTTCGACTTCTCCTCCCGCTGAGCGCCTCACGCCGAGGCGAGGATGTCGAGCGCGCTCGACGCCTCGAGCGGGGGATCGAAGTGGCGCAGCAGGCGCTGCGCGCTGCGTCCTGGACCGATGTCGATGAAGCGCGTCACGCCGTGCACCGTCCGCAGTCGCTCGATCGCGCTCGCGAAGTCACACGGCGCGCGCGCGTTGACCGCGAGCTCCTCGCGCAACATCGCCGCGCTGACGATCGACGCGCCGAGCACCGCGGACTCCATCGCGCGATCGGGCGCGGCGAGCGTTCGACCCAGGAGCGCGGCGCGGAGCAGGGTCGCGAGACCCGACTGCTCCGGCGCATGGAGCACGCAACCGATCAGCTCGCGGGTGCGCCAACGTCTCGATCGCAGGACGCGCGCCGCGTCCTCCGCCGATGCACGCGGCCCGGCGAAGGTCAGGAGACGCGGCGAGAGGCGCGAGACCGCGAGCCCCGCTGCGGCGAGCCCGGCGCTGGCCGCTGCGAGTTCGTCCGCATCGCCGATGCTCGTCGCCGCCATCGTCACCCCTTCGGCGAAGGGCAGCTCGCGGGGCAGGGCCCGCACGAAGTCCGCCAGCGCCTCGAGCGAGAAGCAGCGCGCATGCGCGGCGCGCGCCACGTCGCCGAGCGAGTAGCCGCAGACCCAATGCGCCCGGCATCCGAGCCGTTCGAGTGCCGCCGCCGACGCGGTCTGCAGAGCGACGATGGCGAGCGCCCCGCCGACGATCGATTCGCGCGCGAAGAGCGCCGCGAGACGCCGCTCACGGAGAGCCGCCGCGACGTGCGCACGGGCATCCTCCTGCAGCGCGGCACCGAGCACCTGCCAGCGCGACGCGAACTCGGGCAGCGTGTGCAACGCGGCGAGATCCTCGGCGCGACGGAGGGCATCGAGGCCCGGGAACAGGAAGGCGGTCGTCATGCGAGCCGACCCTCGTGCAGCGTGAGCACGCGATCGCCGGCCGCGAGATCGCGCTCGTCGTGCGTCGCGACGAGCACCGTGGCTCCGCGCTGCCAGGCGCGTCGCAACGCGGAGCGCACGAAGTCCGCGGCTTCGACATCGAGGCTGCTCGTCGGTTCGTCGGCGACCACGAGTGCCGGCTCCGCGATCAACGCGCGCACCACGCACACGCGCTGGAGTTCGCCGACGGAGACCTCGTCGGGCAACGCGTCGCCGAGCCGCTCGAGACCCGAGTCCGCGAGCGCCGCCCGCGCGCGGCGCAGGGCGTCACGCCGGCCGGCGAAGCGCAGCGGCAGGGCGACGTTCTCGACCAGGCTCACTCCGGGCAGGGCGCGCCCGGTCTGGAACACGATCCCCACGCGTTCGCGCCGGAATGCGGCGGCGGCCGCCTCGCCCTCCGACCACGGCTCCCGTCCATCGAGGTGCACGCGACCGGCGTCCGGCGCGATGGTCCCCGCGACGATCCCGAGCAGGGTGCTCTTCCCGGCACCGCTCACTCCCCGCAGGTACGCGAAGCTCCCCGCTGCGAGCTCGAGGTCGATGCCGTCGAGCACGAGCCGTGCGCGGCCGAAGCGCTTGTCGATCTTGTCGAGGCGGACGTGCATCAGCGGGATCCACGGCCGAACGCGCGGCGCCCTGCCGCTGGAGGCGCGTCGGCGGTCGGGCTAGGGTGCGCGCGGCGAACCACCTTCGGTTCGCGCCTCGCGCCCGGCGGACGGAACCGATGGAGATCTCGCGGAATCGCGCCGGCTGGCTCCGCGCCGGTCGCGGACTGCAGGGCCTCGCGCTCCTCGCGGCGGTCCTCGCGTGTGTCGCGTTCACCGCGTTGCGTGGGATCGGAGCGAGCGTCCTGCTCGCCGTCGAGCGTGTGCTGGATGGTGGGGCCCTGCCGTCGCTGGAGCTGAGCCGCGCGGGTGGCTTCGATCGGGACGCGCTCGCGCGCGTGGCGGCGCAGCCGGGTGTGCGCAGCGTCCTGGCACGCGCGTCGGCCGAGTTCCTCTTCGAGGGCCGCGACGGACGGCGCGCCACCCACGAGCTGCGCGGGGTGAACTTCGCGATGGAGCGGCTTGCCCGACCGGGCCTCGCCGCGGCGTTGCAGGTCGAGGGTCGGATGCCCGACGAGCGCGAACTCGCCCTGCCGCGAGCCCTCGCCGACACGCTCGGCGTGGGCGTCGAGGACTCGCTCGTCGTGCAAGGTCAGGTGCTCGTGGTGGCGGCCTGCGTCGACGGCACGTCGCTGCCGGCGACGACGACCCTCCGCACGTTCGCGGAGCTGCGCGGCGATGCGCGCTTCGATCGGCTCGAGGCCTTGTTGGAGCCGGGACTCGAAGCCGAGCGGGCGGCGGTCCAACTGGTGGAGGCGTTCGGCGACGGACTCCACGCCGAGCTCCCGACCTCGCGAGCGGCCGCGGGACCCGCGCTGCGGGGTCTGGGCACGACCATCGAACTCGGCGCCTGGCTGGCGCTCGCGATCGGACTGCTCGCCTGCGCCGCCGCCGCGCGCGATCGCGTGCGCGCGAACGCCGAGGGCCTCGAGCTGCAACGGGCGTTGGGGGCAGGGCCGCTCCGGCTCGCGGCGCAGACCCTCGGCCCCGCGACCCTGCACGGCGCTCTCGCCGGCGCAGTCGGGGCACTCCTCGGCGCGGCGCTGATCCCCTTCGGCGTGGCGCGCCTCGAGGCCGCCGCGAGTGCTGCGCTCCGCGCGGGCATCGTCCTGGACCTCCCGCGGGCGCCGTGGCGCGACGCCGCGATCCTCGCCGTGCTCGCCGCGTTCGCCGCGACGCTCGTCGCCGCGCTCGGCACGCGCAGGCCCGGCCGGGTCCTCGCGCCGCGCACCGCGCGCTGGCTCGGCGGCTTCGCGGTCCTCGTCTGCGCCGCGATCGTGCTCTCCGGAGCGACGCGCCTGCATGCGGCCTTCCGCGTCGCCGACGTCGCCTGCGCCGCGCTCGGCGTCGCCCTGCTCGTCCCGGACCGACGGGGTCCGACCGCGGGCAGTCTCGCGAGCGCCGCCCGCGTCCTCGCCTGCTGCGGCGCCTTCCTGGTCGCGATGTCCGGTCTGCGCGCGAGCCTCGCACGCACCCTGCCGGAACAGCCAGCGACGGAACTCGCCTGGCTCGGACTCGACACCTTCCTGGTGCTCCTCGCGTTGCTCGGCGGACTCGCGGCGCTCGCCTTCGTCGTCGCCGATGCCGCCGCACGACGCGACGAAGCCCAGCTGCTCTGGGCACTCGGCGGCGGCCCGCGCGAGCGCGCGGCGATGGCCTTCCGCGACACGCTGCGCGTCCTGTTCGCGGCGGCGATGCTGGCCATGGCATCCGGTCTCCTCCTCGCCGGACTCTGGCGCACGGGGCCGCTCCGCGACGCGTTCGGCCCCGCGTTCGCCGTCGATGCGCCGTTTGCGTGGCCTCATCCCGCAGCGTTCCTCTCGCCGGTCGTGCTGGCGCTGGTCCTCGCGGCGGCGAGCGCCGCGGCCGCGCGCGCGCGCGTCACTGCTTCGTGAGCGTCCCGGTCGCGGCCGCCGTCGCGTTCGTGTCGAAGGTGATCGCGACATTGCAGGTCATCTGCGTCGCGTCGAAGTCACCGGTCAGCGTGAAGCTCGCGACCTGGCCGTTGATGTTCGTGCCGTTGATGGTGATCGACCCGTTGGCGTTCAGGGTCGCCGTGACGTCGCCGTAGACGGCCGAGGTGGTCGAGGCGAGCGTGGCCCGAGAGGTATCGAAGCTCGCCGTGAAGTTCTCGGCGGCGGGATTCGCGCCGCCGAAGACGTTCCCATCGAGGTCGACGCTGAAGCCCAGGTCGCTGCCGGCCTGGGTGATCACGACGCTCACCGCACCCGTGCTGCTGAACGTCGTGTTGGTCCAGGTGCCGCTCCAGGTCCCCACGAATGCCGCGGGGTCGAAGGTGCCGCCACCGCCGTTGTCGTTGTCGTTGCACGCGGGCAACAGGGACGCGACGGCGAGGGCCAGGAAGGCGAGGAGAGTGCGAACGTTCGGCTTGCTCATGGGACTGTGGGGATCGTGGGCGACGAGGCGACGGCTAGCATCCGCGCCCGCCAGGATTTCCGGCCCGTCCAGTCCTGACCGGGCCGCACCGCATGCCGCGTATGAGTCCCGCCGACGAGAACGCACCGCGCGATGCCCTGCGGGCATCGAGTCCTGCCTCCGCCCTCGAGGAACTGGTGGCCGCCTGCATCGAGGCCCGCGGCGACGGCGACGAGAGCAAGGTCGCCGCATTGCTGTCGGCCCGGCCCGAGCTGGCCGATGCCGCGCGCGCGCAGCTCGACGACCTCGCGCGCTCCGGTCTCCTGGTCGAACGCCCCACGCAGATCGGACCCTACCGCATCCTCGAGCCCATCGGCACCGGCGGCATGGGGGCGGTCTACCGCGCCGAGCAGCGCGAGCCGGTGCGGCGCGAGGTCGCCGTCAAGGTCGTGCGGGCGGGAATGGCGACCCGCGACGTGCTCGCGCGCTTCGAGCTCGAGCGCCGGGCACTCGCCGCGATGAACCACCGCTGCATCGCCAAGGTCTTCGACGCCGGTGCGACGGCCAAGGGTGAGCCGTACTTCGTGATGGAGTACGTGCCCGGCCTTCCGCTGACGCGGTATTGCGAGAAGCACCGCCTCACGCTGCCGCAACGCCTCGCGCTCTTCCAGCTCGTCTGCCAGGGCGTGCAGCACGCACATCAGAAGGGCGTGATCCATCGCGATCTCAAGCCCGGCAACGTGCTCGTCGTGCGCGAGGGCGACGAACACCTGCCGAAGATCCTCGACTTCGGACTGGCCAAGGCGACGAACCGCGAGTTCCTCGACGCGACCTTCTTCACCGAGACGAACCGGATCCTGGGAACGCCGGAGTACATGTCGCCGGAGCAGGCGGCGGGCGACGGCGAGGGCATCGATGCGCGCTCCGACGTGTACTCCCTCGGCGTGATGCTCTACGAGCTCCTGACCGGGGAGCTGCCGTTCCCGACGCAGCAGCTCCGCAGTGCCGGTCAACGCGACGCGCTGCGCATGATCCAAGAGGTCGATCCGCCGCGGCCGAGCACGCGCATCAGCGGCGTGCGGAAGTCGAGCTCTCCCCAGGGAACGGCGAGCTCCGCGACGCACGTGCCGATGACCCCGCTCGCCCTCGCCCGCGCCTTGAAGGGCGACCTCGACTGGATCGTGATGCGCGCGATGAGCAAGGAGCCCGAACGCCGTTACGACTCGGCATCGGCGCTCGCTGCGGACCTGCAACGCCATCTCGACGACGAACCCGTGCTCGCCGGCCCCCCCGGCGCCGGCTACCGGCTGCGGAAGTTCGTGCGCCGCAATCGCCCGCAGGTCATCGCGGCCGGGCTGCTCTTCGTCGCGCTCGTGGGTGGCATCACGGGCACGTCGATCGGGTTCTCGCGCGCTTTGGAGAACGAGCGCACCGCGGAGACCCGGGCGACGCAGATCGGCGCGCAGAAGGCGGAGCTCGAGTCCCAGCGCAACGAGCTCGCCGCGCGCCAGGCGCGCTTCGACATGCTGGCGAACGTCGTGCATCTCGCGACGGCGAAGCGCCTCGAGACCGCGCTCTACCCCGCCCATCCCGCGCGCCTCGCCGCGTTCGACGCGTGGCTCGACGGACCCGCCCGACGGCTCGAAGAGGCGCTGCCGCAACTCGAACGGACGCTCGACGAGCTCCGCGCGCGCGCGCTGCCCGTCGACGAGGCGGCGTTGACCGCGAGGCGCGCCGGGATGCCCGAGGCCGACGAGGCACGACGCACGCGGTCGCGCCTCGCCTCGTTGGTCCAGGCGCGGGCCGTGCGTGTCGGCGAGGTCGAGTTCGCGGCCGGACCCTTGCCGATCGAGCTCGCCGACGCGGATGCGAAGTCGATGCAGACCTGGGCCTGGCCGCGGGTCGCCTATCCCGCCGAGCGGACGATCTTCGGCGAGGAAGCTGCCGCCCTGACCGCCGCACGACGGGCCATGGAGAAGGTCGAGCAGGGCGACCCGACGCTTCGACATCACGTCGCCCACGACACCCTCGCCTGGGCCCTCCTCGCCGTCGGTCTCGACGACCTCGCGCGAGCCGCGGCCGACCGCGCGATGGAACTGTGTCCGCCCGCCGAGCGAGGCGAGTGGACGCAGCGCCGGGCGGCGCTCGATCGCTTCATCGCCGCGAACGCGCCGTCGGCGATCGGAGCGACGATCCAGAGGCTCGAGGCCGAGCTCGTCCGGCTCGACGCCGTGCTGGAGTCGGCCCGCGAGTACGAGTTCGCCGAGGAGGCCGATCGCTTCCTCTTCGACACCCTGCGCCGACTCGTCTCGGAGATCCGCGAGTTCACGGACGTCGAACTCGTCGCGGTTCGCGAACGCCGTGCCTTCGCCGCGGCCGTGCACGAGCTGACCGTCACCCGGTTCAAGGAACGCTGGGAAGCGGTCCGCCTCGCGATCCTGCGCGCCGATGGGGAGCTCGCCCACGCCGGCTATCGCGAGCTCGAGCTCGAACTCGCTCCCCAGATCGGGCTCGTGCCGATCGGCATCAACCCGCGGACCCGGCTGCTCGAGTGCTACGACCTCGCCTCCGCCTGGGACCCGGCCACGGGGATCGAGGGCGCCCGCGCGTTGCCGATCCCGATGCACGACCAGGAGACGGGGAATCTCGTGCCGCCCCGACCCGCGGGCGTGGTCTTCGTGCTCGTCCCGGGCGGCACGTTCACGATGGGTTCGCAGGCGATCGATCCGCAGGCCGCGAACCACGACCCCGATGCGCGTTCCGACTCGGAGCCGCACCAGGTGACGCTCGCGCCTTTCTTCATCGCTCGCCATGAGCTGACCCAATCCCAATGGCGTCGGCTCACCCGCGGGGAAGTGCCGAGCAACTACACGCCCGGCTTCGTGTTCCCCGGGCTCAACGCGGCGGTCAACGGCGATCATCCCGTCGAGAACATCACCTGGGACCGCAGCGACGAGGTCGTGCGACGGCTCGGCTGGCTCCTGCCCACGGAAGCCCAATGGGAGTTCGCCTGCCGTGCGGGAAGGAGCAGCGCATGGTGGACCGGAGCCGATCCGAGCACGCTGCGCGGCGCCGAGAACGTGCTCGACGAGCAGGCGCAGCGCGTCATGGGCACCTGGCCCGGCGAGGCGATGCCCTGGGACGATGGCTTCGTCCTGCACGCCCCGGTCGGCTCGCTCCGGCCGAACCCCTTCGGCCTCTTCGACATGCACGGCAACGTGGCCGAGTGGACCCGGGACTGGTACGTCGCCTATGCGTTGCCGCCGGCCGGGGGAGATGGTCTCCGCACCGCCGATGCACGCATCGCCCCGTTCCGCGTCTACCGCGGCGGTGCATTCGACCTCGAGGCGAAGCTCTCCGGCTCCGGCTCCCGACTCACGAGCGCACCCGACGTCCGTCGCGTCGAGATCGGCGTGCGGCCGTCGCGAGCACTCGATCCCAACTGAGCACCATGCCGATGGAACCCGCCGACGCTCCGGAGACCGAACTCGAGGCGCTCGTCGCCGAGTGCATCGTCGCGATCGCCAACGGCGACCTCGATGGCGTCGAGCGGCTGCTGCGCGCCCGCCCCGACCTCGAGCTCCAGGCGCGCGCGCATCTCGACGATCTGTCGCGCACGGGGCTCATCGACGATCACCCGCGGGAGATCGGTCCCTATCGCATCCTCGAACCGCTCGGCCGGGGCGGCATGGGCGCGGTGTACCTCGCCGAGCAACGCGAGCCCGTGCGGCGCAAGGTCGCGATCAAGCTCGTCAAGCGCGGCATGGACACCCACGAGGTGCTCGCGCGCTTCGCCGCGGAGCGGCAGGCGCTCGCGCTGATGAACCACCCGAACATCAGCAAGGTGTTCGACGCGGGCTCGACGGACGACGGCCGGCCCTACTTCGCGATGGAGCACGTCGCCGGCGTGCCCTTGACCGATTACTGCGACCGACGCGCTTTCGACCCGGCACGGCGCATCGAGCTGCTGCTGCAGATCTGCGACGGGGTCCAGCACGCCCATCAGAAGGGAATCGTCCATCGCGATCTCAAGCCGTCGAACCTGCTCGTCATGGAACAGGACGGCAGACCCCTGCCGAAGATCATCGACTTCGGCATCGCGAAGGCGATGGACCAGCGCCTCGGGGGAGTCACGCTCCACACGCTCCACGGCGTCGTGCTCGGCACGCCCGAGTACATGAGTCCGGAGCAGGCTGGCCGCGATGCGCTCGACGTCGATCTGCGGACCGACGTCTATTCACTCGGGGTGATCCTCTACGAGCTCCTGACCGGCGACCTGCCCTTCCCGTCGGAGAAGCTGCGCGGCGACCCCGACAGCCTGCAGCGCATCCTGCGCGAGGAGGAGCCACCTTCCCCGAGTTCGCGAATCTCGACGCAACGCGACGCGACCGCCGCGCGCGCGAGGGTGCGCAGCACGACCGCGCACGACCTGGTCCGCCGCCTGCGCGGGGATCTCGACTGGATCTGTCTCAAGGCGCTCGAGAAAGACCGCGAGCGCCGCTACGCGACGGTCAACGAGTTCGCGGCGGATCTGCGCCGTCACCTCGCGAACGAGCCGGTGCTCGCGGGGCCGCCGAGCCGGCGCTATCGCCTCGGGAAGTTCGTCCGTCGGCATCGCCTGCAGGTGGCAGCCGCTGCGCTCGTGGTGTGCGCGCTCGTCGCGGGCCTGGTCGTCAGCCTCGTCTTCGAATCGAGGGCGCGTGCTTCGGCGACGCTCGCCACGCGCGCACTCGATGCCGAGACGCGTGCGCTGGCCGCCGAACAGCTCGCGCGCGGCGCTGCCGAACGCGACTTCGCGAGCGCGCTCGAGGCCGTCGATCTGATGCTGAAGCGGGTCGCCGACGCCCGGCTCGACAGCGTGCCGCGCACGGCGATCGTCCGGCGGCGGATCCTCGAAGACGCCGCCGCCTTCTACCGCCGCCTGCTCGCCGGCCGCCGCGACGACCCAGGGGCGCAGATCCAGTCGGCCTCGGCGCGCATCGTCCTCGCCCGCCTGCTGTCTTCGCTCGGCGACCACGCGGCCTCGCTCGACGAGGCGCGTGCGGCGATCGCCACGATCGAGGCCCTGCTCGCGAGTGGACACGCCGACCCGCGCCTGCGCCTCGAGCGAGCGCGGGCCTACGACGAGATCGGGCAGGACCTCGACGCGCGAGGCGATGCGCGCGGCAGCCGCGCCGCATTCGCGACCGCGCTCGAGGATTGGCGAACGCTCCTGACCGCCTCGCCGGACGACCGCGAGCTGCTCCGCAACGTCTCCGCTCAGCTCCACAACTCGGCCCTCCAGCTCCGTCGCGAGGACCCTGCCCGCGCGCAGGCGCTGTGGTCCGAACTCGAGCTCCACCTCGAACGGCTCCGCACGCTCGGCGAGGACGCGGACTGGGTCGCGCGCATGACGGCGATCAGCCAGGCGGGGATCGCGGGGATGGCGTTGATCCGGCGCGACGGTCCCGCGGCAGAGAGCGCACTCGCGCGCGCCTCGGCGGCGCTCGCGCAGCTCGATCTCGATGCCTGCTTCGACGTCGACCTGCAGGAGAGCGCGATCGACGTGCACCGCTTCACCGCGATCGCGAACCATCGCAGCGGTCGCGCCCAGGAAGCGCTCGCCTCGGCGCGCGCGGCCCTGGCCGTCGCCGAGACGCTCTGTCGCGATCACCCCGAGATCCCTGCCTATCGCAACCTGCGGGCCATGTGCCACGGCGATCTCGCGGTGTTCCTGTCCACGCTGGACGAGAGCGAGGCGGCCCGCGACGCGTTCCGCGCCGCGGTCTTGGACTACGAGGTGCTCCTGGAAGAGCGAGGCGACGATCCCGACGTGAAGCGCCTCTTCGTCACGCAGGCGAACAACCTCGCGCTGTCGCTGTTCCTCGACGGCACCCGCGCGAGCCTCGGCGAAGCCCGGCGCTTCGCAGGGCGTGCCGTGGAGCTGATGCGCGCGCTCGATCCGAAGGAGCAGCGACCCGATTCCCTCGTCAACGCCTTGATCGTCCTGAGCGACATCGAGTCCGCCGACGCTCAGGCGGGGCGCGCCCGCGAGCTCGCGGAAGAAGCGCTGTCGATCGCCGCTCGGCAGGCCACGCGCGAGCCCGACGACGTCGAGGCGACGATGAGTCTCGTGCAAGCCAGCACGAGCGTCGCGGTGCTGGCGCTCGAGCGCGGCGACGCAGCCGCCGCCGCGACCGCGCTCGGCGGCGCACGCGCTCGCATCGCCACCCTCCCGGCCGAGGCTCTCGCGGACGCCGAGCTGTCATCCGACCTCGCGCTCTTCTCGCGGGTCGAGGCGCGCCACGCGCTCGCCGCGTCCGAGCCCGCGCGCGCCATCGAGATCGCGCGCGGCCTGTCGGCCCGCATGCCGGGCGACGGCTGGGATGGTCCCGTCGCCGCGGCGGAGCTCCTGGCCCAGGCCGCGCTCGCGACGCCCGAGCCCCGACTCGTCACCGAGGCGGAAGCCGCCTGCCGCCACGCCATCGAGATCCTGCGCGAGAACGATCAGGGCGGTCCGCCGAACGACGCCCGCCGCGAGCGCGCCAAGCTCGACGTGCTCCTCGCCGCGCTCCTCTCCAGCCGCGGGGAGCGCGACGAGGCCACGCGCCTTCGGACCGCCGCGAGCGCCGACCTCGAAGCCGCGGCCGAAGTCCTGCATCACGACGCGCTGGCCGAACAGCGCCTCGCGCAGGCGCGGGCGGCGCGCTGAGCGAGACAGGAGGGGCGTCTGCATACCCCACGCCCCTCGCCCCTCGAGGGCCGGATGGAAGCCGCCCGGTGTCGCGGTGCGGTCTCCCCCCACTCAGCAGCTTCGATCAGTAGTCCACGCCCAGCAACAGCGTCCTGATCGCACTCGCATTCGGCACGACCGCGCTTGGCCGCATCATCTCATTGTCCTCATGGTCGATGATGTGGCAGTGCCAGACGTAACCCCGGGCATGGCTCCCAGTGCCGAAGGGGTCGAAGGGGAACCAGGCATCTGCGAGAGGAGTCGCAGCCGGCAGATCGGTGGGAGCCCAGCGCACGAGGATCCGCGTGACCTGGCCCGGGAGCACCATCACGGTGTCCTTCCAACCGGTCTCCTGTGGGCGTGGCGCGATGGTCGGACCCTGCAGATAAGGTCCAACGTTCGGATTGCCGCCCAAGGCCAGTGGATCAGCGTGATAGGCAAGCGGCGGGCCGAATCCGCCGATGAAGACACCCGGCGGATGCGGCAAGCCGGTCATGGGGTCGATCGCCGAGCTCCCCGGGAACAGCGCGTCGTAGTCTCGCGTGTACCGACGCTGGTTGTAGGCTTGGCGATTCATCACCTGGAACTGCGCGAGGTGCAGGTGGATCGGGTGCGCGTCAACCGTCATGTTGACGATGTCCCATTGCTCGACGATGCCTTCAGGGAGGACCTCCGAGTAGGAGTTCCAGGTCTGCCCGGTCGGGTCCGCCGTGAAGTCCGGTCGGACGCCAGAAGGAGGAAACCTGTCCCTCGCCACCGAGTGGCCATCCCACCGCGTGTTGTTGACGAGAACCTCAGCCGGCCCAGCCATCCCCATGACCTCGTTCAAGGTCAGCACGCGACGCTTGGCTGGCAACACCGCCGCCCTGCCGGTCGTGGGGTCGGCGAGCCGCACCATCGGGGTGCGCAGCGGGATCATCGACGCAGGGTCATAGCCGCGATCGGGACCGACAGGTGGGCCGATGAAGAACTTGAGCAACTGACCGAGCGTCTGGCCTTGCGGCGGCGCACCCTTGGGATACGGCATTCCCGCCGTATTGCGGAGGATCAAAGTGCCCGAGAAGGAGGGATTCGCGGCGCGCCACTTCGCATCGTTGAAGTCGATGATCACGTCGTAGCGCTCGCCGGGCAACATCACGAGCCGATTGTTCGCGACGGCGTTCGGATCGATCTTGACGGGGCGATCGAGGTAACCGCCATCGGTCCCGATGACCCACAGCGGGGGCCCGACGACCTTGGTCACCGGGTCGACGAGGAACATCTCGTAGGCCCGCGCATTGCTGCCGTTGAGGAACAGGAACCGGTAGCGCTTGCTCTCCTTGGGTTGCGCAGCGGTACCGAACGTCGGCCACACCTTTCCGTTGACGACGATCGTGTCGCCGACGAACTCCGGAAGCCAGAGGGGATGCAGCATCGGGTTGTCGCCGATGTTCGGGAAGTAGAGCTGCCCGTTCGTGTCGAACATCCGGTCCTGGATCACCAGCGGCACGATCGTCTCCGTGCCGATGCCGTAGTGGGTGAGACCAGCGGGCAATTCCAGGTTCTGGTCCGCGAGCAGGTAGCCCCCGGCCAGGCCGGCGTACACGTTGAGTCGCGTCGCTCCGAGTGCGTGGTCGTGGAACCAGAGCGGAGCAGGCTCCTGGGTGTTCGGGTAGCGATAGACGCACTCGTTCGCGGCTGACGGTGGATTCGCATTCGCGAATGTGTAGTAGAAGGCGCCACGGCGCAGACCGTCACTCGTGAACCACGCGTCTGGTCCACCGTCGAGTTGCGGCGGCACCTCCCCACCATGCAGATGCGGTACCGCGGGAATCGGGCCCGAGTAACTCAGCATGGAGTGACCCGTGCCGAGCGGATCCGCCCAATGCAGCGTCTGGTCCACCGCGGCGGCCCAGAAGCCGAGGTTGCTCTGGCTGGTGTGCGCAGGGAGGTTGTTCTGGAAGCGCACCTGCGTCGGCACGTGCCGACTCGCGAGGACGACTGGTCCCACGTACGTGGTCGCCGAATGGCCCGCGACGTCGCGATAGCGCCAGACCCACGTACCCCGGTAGGTGCCAGTCGCAGGCGTGAAACCCGAGGGCATCACCGGAGAGAGGGTTTCCTCCATGCTCAGGGTGATGTCGGTCGCGTTGGTGATCTGCAACGCCGGCAGGGGGTCGACGAACTTGGCGATGTTCGATCCAGGCAGTGGGGTACCCTGCAGCGCCTGGCTTTCGATGCGGTCGGCGAGAAGAAGCGCCGCGACGAAGACCATGGACCGGCCGAAACGAGCCGTCGTGCCGGAGAGGAACGGAACGCTCATGTTGGATCCCTTTGGCTCGAGCCAGTTCCCGCAATAGCGCACGTCCGCGAGGCTCGATCCCCAGCGGGTCCGAGGAAAGCGAGGACATGGCGCTCAGCGAAACGATCCGCTGCGACCTACGTGGCCGCAACGCTCCGAGGAGAACCAACCGCGCAGGGAGGAATTGCGTCGGGCGGACGGACGGGTACTCGAAGGGAGTCGACGCCAAGAGCAGTCCTGGCAATGCCATCGGGATTACCGATTCGGTGTCGCTCCGATCTGTCGCGTTCATGGCCCCATCAATTCCGGCACCTGAACCTGTCCAGCTGCGGGTCCCGCGAACGCGAGGGCCTCTGACCCGAGTCCTGCGACATTCTTCAAGCTGATTGATGTCGACCGAGTTCGGTATCTGGTCCGGTCCTCTGCTCACCCCGTTCGATTCTGCACGGTCCAGCCCGTCAACACGTCGGCAAGGAGCGGCGCGATGTTCGATCCCGGATCCTGCAGCCCGCGCCACGTGCGCGAGGCGCTTTGCGGCTGCGCTTGCTGCCGTGAATCGCTCCAGACTCTGCCGATCCCGCCGAGCTCGCCCTCCGCCCCGCGCCCCGCTCCACGCCACGCCCTCAACGCCGCTGGGCCCGCAGGCTCGCAACCCGCGCCAGACCGCGTGCGATCAGTCCGCGCACCGCCGATTCCGTCGTGCCGAGCTCCTTCGCCGCCTCGGCCGTCGACAGACCCAGAAGGCGCGTCATCGTGATCGCGTCTCGCTGGGCGTCCGGCAGGCTCGCGATGGCCGCTTCCACCGATGCCACTTCCTCCCGCGCGTCCGCGCATTGGCTCGGCGTCAGGAAGCTCGCATAGGCGGCCCGCAGCGACTCCGCTTCCTCGGCGTCCAGCGCACCCTCTTCGCGGCCGATGTCGCGGCGCTCCTGACGGTGGTAGCGCGCCTTCTTCAGCAGCTTCCGACCGGCCTCCAGGAAGAGCCAGTTCCGGAACTCCTTCTCCCCGCGGAACTCGAACTGCGGCAGGTCCACCAGCGCTTCGCGACACACCGATTGCGCCACGTCCCGGATCGACTCCCGCAGCGCGATCGCCTTCCCCGCGCGCAGGCGGATGAAGGCCTCCAGCACCGGGATGTTCCGCGCGAACAGCTCGTTGAG
>JADLHO010000236.1 GCA_020848735.1 Planctomycetota bacterium
CGCAGCAGGATGTTCGAGGGCTTCACGTCGCGATGCACGATGCCCTGCGCATGCGCGTGTCCGAGCGCGCGCGCGACGACGGCGACGAGGGTGGCGCAGTCGCGCGGCGTGCGGCGCAGGCCGGTCGCGGGATCGACCGCGCGCAGCGGCGTGCCGTCGATCAGCTCCATGGCGATCCACGGCGTGCCGTCGTCGGCGCCCGAGGCGAGCACCTGCACGATCCCGGGGTGACGCAGGCGGGCGATGGTGGTGGCCTCGCGCAGGAAACGGGCGAGCGAGGTCGGACTCGCCGCATCCGCGGCGGCGTGGAGCTTCACCGCGACGCGGCGATCGAGCGAGATCTGGATCGCCTCCCAGACGGTGCCCATGCCGCCGCGGCCGATCTCGCGCAGCAGGCGGAAATCGCCCAGGCGACGCTCGGGTGCCTCGTTCGGCGACTGCTCGTCGCGATCGGCGAGCATCGACTCGAGGTGATCGCGCAGATCCGGGTGCTCGTTCAGGAGCGCCGCGGCGTCGCGACCGCCGGTCGCATTCCATTCGACCCAGATCCGGAGCGCCCGCTCCAGCCGGTCGGCGTTGGTGGATCGCTTGTCCACGTCCGTCAGTCCACGCGCGGTTCCTCGGCGATCAGCGCGAGGTCGTTGCACGCGTTCCAGAGCATGACGAGCGCCTGCTTCACGTTCGCGGTGACGCAGGGCGCGAGATCGCGGCGCGCCGCGAGGCCGCGCAGCCGTTCGTAGAGGTCGAGCAGCTCGCGTTCGTCGGCGCTGAGCTCACGGCCGAGGAGATCGTCGACCTGACGTGGCGGAGTCATGGGAGTACGGGTTGCGTCGGAGGTCACGCGCGGGGGCGCAGGTCCGTGAGCCGCTTCGCCTTCAGCTCGAAGCGCGGCAGCGAGCCGGGGGCCGCGAGGATGACGTTGAAGCGCAGGCCTTCGTGGTTGTCGGCGAGGTCCTTGCCGAGGCGCGGCGCGAGCGCATCCCAGGTCGAGACCGCCGCGGACGCGAGTTCACACTGCACGGTGATCTCGTCGCGGATGCCTTCCTCGCGCGTGATCACGATCTGGAACTCCTCGATCTCCGGGTACTCCCGCACGATCGCCTCGACGGCCCGCGGGTAGACGTTCGTGCCGCGGATGAGCTTCATGTCGTCGACGCGACCGAGGATCCCGCCGCGGTAGATGTCGCCCGTGCGTGCACACGAGCAGGTGTCGTGCGGCACCTTCTCGACGAGGTCCTTCGTGCGGTAGCGGATCAGCGGGATGAAGCCACGGCCGAACGACGTGACGACGCGCTCGCCGCGCTCGCCGTAGCCGAGCGGTTCGTGCGTCGTCGGGTCGAGCACCTCTTCGATGAAGTGGTCCTCGATGATGTGCGTGCCACCCGGCTGGCGTTCGCACTCGTAGATCATGATCGTGCCGATCTCGGTCATGCCGGCGGTGTCGCCGCACTTCGCGCCCCACATCTCCTCGATGAGACGCTTGGTCGCCGGGATGCTGCCCGCCGGTTCGCCGGACACGATCACACGCTCGACCTTGCTGTCCTTCGCGAGATCGATGCCGAGCTCCTGCGCGGCCTGTGCCATGCGCAGCGCATAGGTCGGCGTCGCGCAGACCACGGTGGCCTCCATCTCGACGAGCTGCTTCACGCGCGCTTCGGTCGTCATGTTGCCCGAGGGCAGCACGAGGCAGCCGATCTTCTCGCAGCAGTAGTGGGCGCCCCAGAAGCCGATGAACGAGCCGTAGCTGAACGCGAAGAAGACCGTGTCGCGCGGACGGATGCCGAAGGCCCAGAAGCCGTAGCACCACATCTCGCCGATCCACGACCAGTCCTTCCGCGAGTCGAGCACCCGCAGCGGCTGTCGCCCGCTCGTGCCCGACGTGAGGTGGTAGCGGATCGCCTCCTCGCGGGGCCGCGTGAGCAGGTCGCCGAACAGCGGCTGCTCCGCCTGGCACGCCATCCAGTCCTCGCGCGTCATGAACGGGAGGCGCCGGAGGTCGTCGAGCGAGCGGATCCGGTCCGGGGTGACGCCCGCCTGCTCGTAGAGCCGGCGGTGGAAGGGGCTCTCGTTCCAGGCCCGTTGCACCAGGCGGCGCAACTTCTCGGTCTGCAGCGCGCGCAGCTCCGCCTTCGACAGCGTCTCGGTCTTGGGATTCCAGTAGGGGCTGCTGTCGGTTCCTGCCACGGTCGAGCCTCGAGGCGCCTCGGATTGCGGCGGGAACATAGCCGTTGACGGGCGGCCCAGGAATCGCGCCGGCCGCCGCGACACGGGAGGTCCAGGAATCGGACGGGTTGGGACCTCAAGCGCGCGTGTCCCCTGCCGGAGGATGCCTCGTCAGCGCGCGGTGGGGTTCATCTCCCGTGCGCGGTCACCCGGGGGCGGATCGGCGAGGCAAAGGACTGGCGAGGCAACGGGGATGCGGAATCGACCGGACTGGATGACGATCCTCGGGATCCTCATCGGCATCGGCGCCGTGCTGGGTGGTCACCACCTGGCCAAGAGCTCGATGCGATCCCTGTTCTCCGGCACGGCCTTCATGATCGTCGTGCTGGGCTCGTTCGGCGCCGTGCTCGTCGCGACCCCGCGCGCCGACGTCCTGCGTGGACTCCAGGGGATCCGCGTCGCGCTCTTCCCGCCGCGTCGCGACCTCGTGGAGACGCGCGACCGCCTGCTCGAGCTCGCGACGCTCGCGCGGCGCGAGGGCCTGCTCGCGCTCGAGGACGTCGCGGGACGTTCGGACACCGACCCCTTCCTCTCACGCTGCCTCGTGCAGGCGATCGACGGGACGAATGCGTCGCTGCTGCGCGAGATCGTCGAGACCGACATCGCGATCGACGAGCAACACACGCAGGCCGGCGCGCGCTTCTGGGAGACCTGGGGTTCGATCTGTCCGACGATCGGCGTGCTCGGCGCGGTGCTCGGACTGATCCACGCGATGCAGAAGATCGCGACCCCCGTCGACGTCGGCACGGGCGTCGCGGTGGCGTTCGTCGCGACCGTCTACGGCGTCGGCTTCTCCAACCTCGTCTGCCTGCCGCTGGCCTTCAAGCTGAAGCGCCTCGGCCAGCGCGAGCGCGTCCGCAAGAGCATGGTCCTCGAGGGCATCGTCGGCATCCAGTCGGGTGTGGCGCCGGGCGCGCTGCGCACGCGGCTCTCCGTCTACGCCGCCGAGGCCGCGGATGGGTGAGCGGGCGCTCCGTCCGGGCGGCGAGGCGACGGCGCCGAAGCACGACTTCTGGGTCGTGCCCTACGCCGACATGGTCACGCTGCTCTTCGCGCTGTTCGTGGTGCTCTACTCGATCGGCGAGGTGAGGCTGCGCAAGCTCTCCGAACTGCGGCGCTCCTTCGCGCTCGCGCTCGGGGGCGATGGCGTGCCGAGCGGACGCGATGCGTCCGACGAACTCGACGACACGGAGGGCGGCGACCTCGTCGATGGGCTCGAGCTCATCAATGCGCAGTCGGGCCCGATGCGTCAGTTCCTGCTCGAGACCTTGCCCAAGCGCTTCGAGGAGATCGCGGGCCGTTCGCTCGAGATCGTCGTGACCGACGACACCGTGGCGTTCGAGGCGCCGATCGCGGCGATGTGGGACGAGGGAGCCGTGACCCCTCGCGAGGACTTCCAGGTCTGGTTGCTCGACGTGTTCGAGGGGATCGGCACCTACGGGTCCGAGACGCGCATCCGGATCGAGGCGCCGGACGTCGTCGTCGCACGCGATGCCGACGGCAGGGCGATCCGCAGCGAGGAGCTGTGCACGCGACGCCTCGCGCGCCTCCGCGCCTTGCTCCGCGTGCTCCCGCAGGTCGAGAGCCGCACGATCATCACCGAGTTCCGCCCGCGCGGCCCGGTGCCGGGGAAGTGGGAGGACGAGGCGACGATCACCTTCGCGTTCGCGACGCCGTGATCGCGCGCGCCACCAGACCCTTCTGGATCAACGTGGTGCCCTCGTAGATGCGCAGACCCATGATGTCGCGCAACAGCCGTTCGACCGGATACGCCGACGAGTAGCCGCGACCGCCGTGCAGCATCACGGCGTGGTCGCACGCGCGTGCGGCGGCTTCCGTCGAGTAGAGCTTCGCCATCGCGAGATCGCCGTCGGTCTCGACGCCGCGATCGCGGCGTAGCGCGCAGCGGCGCACGAGTGCACGCGACGCGAAGAGCTCGACCGTCATGTCGGCGAGGCGCTCCTGCACCATCTGGAACCGATCGATCGTGCGGCCGAACTGCGCGCGCGTCGTCACGAAGTCGAGCGTGGCCGCGAGCGCGGCGCGATGGATGCCGACGGCGCCGGCGGCGACGGAGAGTCGCCCCGCGTGGAGTCCGTCGAGCGCGACCGAGAAGCCGTTCCCCTTCCCGCCGACGACCGCGTGCGCGGGCACGAAGACGCGGTCGAAGATCAGCTGCGCGTGGTCCGACCCGCGGTGACCGAGTTCGCGGCCGGGCATGCGTTCGCGCCGGAGTCCCGGTGAGTCGGTGGGGACCAGGAAGGCCGTGATCCCGGCCTTGCCCTGCGCGGGATCGGCATTGGCGAAGACGAGCGCGACGTCGGCGATCCCGCCGTTCGTGATCCAGATCTTGCGCCCGCTCAGGTGGTGGCCGCCGGGTGCCGGGTCGGCGCGGGTCTGCATCGCGCCGATGTCCGAACCGGCGTCCTCCTCGGTGAGCGCGAAGCAGCCGATCGCGTCGCCACGCACGAGGCGCGGCAGCCAGGTGGCGCGTTGGTTCGCATCGCCGTGGCGCTCGAGACACTGCGAGACGAGCCCCGTGTGCACCGCGAGGAAGCCCCGCGTGTTGCCGCAGACCGCGCCGATCTCCTCGTGAGCGATCGCGAGCTGCGCGGCACTCCAGCCCGCGCCGCCGTGCTCGGTGCGCAGCGGGCCGCCGAGGATCCCGGCGGCCGCGAGTTCGCCGACCGCGTCCCGGCGGAAACACTCCTCTTCGTCGATGCGCCGCGCGTGGGGCGCGAGCCGCGTGCGTGCGAAGCTGCGGATCCCAAGCGCGAACGCGAGCTCGGCCGGCTCGAGGTCGGCGTCCGGGAGGACGGGATCCACGCGGCCGTCGTCGGCGGCGCTCATCGCCCCGCAAAGCGCGGCGGGCGCTTCTCCTGCCAGGCCGCGAAGAACTCGCGGTGGTCGGCGCAGCGCAGCAGCAGCGCTTGCGCCTGGGCCTCGTGTTCGATCGCGGCCTCGAGGTCCATCGCCGCTTCGTTGACGAGCAATCGCTTCGTCATCGCCTGGGCGAGCGCCGGGCCGGCGGCGAGGCGCGCGGCGAGTGCCAGGGCCTCGTCCAGGAGTCGCTCGGGCGCGACCACGCGGTTCGCGAGGCCGATGCGCGCGCAGTCCTCCGCGTGGAGCTTGTCGCCGAGCAGGAGGAGTTCGCTCGCGCGGCCCATGCCCACGATGCGCGGCAGGAGCCAGGCGGCTCCCATGTCGGCGCCGGTGAGGCCGACCTTCGTGAAGAGGAAGGCGAAGCTCGCGGCCGTCGAGAGCACGCGGAGGTCACACGCGAGCGCGAGCACCGTGCCGGCCCCTGCCGCCGTGCCGTTGATCGCCGCGACGATCGGCTTGGAGAGGCGCAGCATGTTCCTCACGACGGCGCCCGTCATCCGCGTGAACCGGAGCGTGTCGGCGGTGTCGGCGGCGAAGAGCGCGCCGATGATGTCGTCGACGTTGCCGCCGCTGCAGAAGCCCTTGCCCGCACCGGTCAGCACGATCGCCTTCACGGCGCTGTCGTGCTCGAGGTCGAGGAAGAGCCGCTCGAGCTGACCGTAGATCGCGAACGTCAGCGAGTTCAGCGAGTCGGGGCGGTCGAGCGTGAGGATCGCGACGCCGTCGTCGCGGACGTCGCAGCGGAAGTCGAAGGGGCCGCGCGTGCCGGACACGGTCATGGCAGGAAGGTCATGGCGAGAGGGTCGGGTGCGGGGAATCGAGGTCGAGCACGGTGCCCGGTGGCCGGTCGAACACGAGCCGGACGACCGCGTCGGCGACTTCGTCGGGCCGGTGCAGTCTGCCGATGCGGTTCTGGGCGGCGAAGGCGGAAAGCAGCTCCTCGGCGCTCTTCCGCCCGCGGGCGGCGACGGCGCGCGCGGCGTCGCGCGTGATGTCGGTGTCGACGAAGCCCGGGCAGACCACGAAGGCGCGCAACGCCGGCTCGCGCGCCCACTCGGCGGCGAGCGCCCTGGCGAAGCCGACCATGCCGTGCTTGGCGGCCGTGTAGGCCGCGGTGAAGGGGTAGCCCCGCAGGCCCGCGGTGGATCCGAGGAGCACGACGGTGCCGGCCTTCGCGGCACGCAGTCCCGGCAGCGCGGCGCGGACGAGCCGGAACGCGGCCCGGACGTGAAGGTCGAGGACCTCGTCGAGCATGGCGTCGTCGCTGTCCTCCAGCCGGGCCGAGGGTGCGGTGCCGGCGTTGTGCACGAGGACCGACGGCGGACCGAGTTCGGCGCTGCAGCGGGCGACGGCCGCGGCGCAGTCGGCCGCGAGGGCGAGGTCGGCCCGGATGCCCAGGCTCCGGACCCCGAAGCGATCGGCGAGCTCGGCCGCGGCGCGCTTCACGGCCTCCTCCCCCCGTGCGACCACGGCGACGGCCGCGCCGCGCCCGGCGAGTGCCTCGGCGATGGCTCGACCGATCCCCCGGCTGCCGCCGGTCACCAGCGCCACGAGCTGCATGGCCCCACAGTCACGAGCGGCGCGAGCGATTTCAACTCGCCGGTGGTCGCGGGCGCCGGGCGCCGATCTCGCGTCCGGGCCGGCCCGCGCCCGGTGGCGGGCCGGCGGGCGATCTGCGCGCGGAGCGTCACAACTCGTCTGGTCGAAGGGCTTTGCCGCCGGAGCGGGAGGGGCTCGCCGTCCCATGCTTGCGGCGATCCGCATGGTGCGGACGTCAGAAAAGTCGCTCTTCCTCGGGATTTCGTGAGTCGCGGCGTCGAGTTTGAACGCTCAAGAGTTTCGTCGGCGCGATCCGACAAGCCCCGCGGGAAGTGCACGAGAGTCAAGTGCCCCTTGGTCGTGCAACCGCCCGACCGCTCATCCGAGAGTCGCCTCGGGGCCCGACCTGGGAAAGTCGGGCCCCGCTCGGCCCGCCGCTTGGTCGGCGGGCCAGGGGTCCCGGTCCCGCAGCGCGCAGCCCGATCGCGCGCCGTCGCGCCGACCATCCGCGAGCTTGCAAGGCGCGGGCGCGTCGCTAACGTGCTGCGCCCCCCACCGGGACCCTACTCGTCATGGCCAAGCCGAAGAAGAAAAAGGAGATCGTCCATCTGGTCTGCTCGGAGACGGGCGATCGGAACTACACGATCCTCAAGAAGCCGGGCGCCGCGAAGCTCGAGCTGAAGAAGTACTGCCCGCGTCTGCGCAAGCACACGCTGCACACCGAGAAGAAGAAGTGAGTGGCCGCCGCGCGCGCGGCGGATCGGCTTCGGCCATCCAGCCCTGACGCCGCGGATCAGCCGCCCTTCTTCGCGCGCTCGAGCAGCTGACGGCTGCGGGCGCCGTACTCGCCGTCGGCGCCGAGCGAGTCCGCCTCTTCGAGGCTCTCGACCGCCTTGACGGCCGCGTCGATGCGCAGCAGGCCGACGCCACGCCCGGAGAGGGCCTTCTGGCGGACCACGCCGGTCGGGCTGTGATCGGCCTGGCCGTGATCGGCCGGAGAGTTGTCGATCTTCGCGACCAAGTGCCGCCACTCGCCGGCCTTCGCGAGCGTCGGCGGTTCGTTGTGGAGCGCGTCGGCCGCGCGCTGCGTGCGCCGGCGCACGCCAAACCGCCCTCATCCTGCGGATCGGATCGGATCAGCTCGTCGATCCACGCCGCCTACAGCTCGAGCGGCGGGAGCTCGCCGCAGGCACGCAGAGCCTGCTCGCCTGCAGCGCCCTACTCGCCTGCAGCGCGCGGAGCTGCTCGAGCCAGGCCGCGAGAGCGCCGGCCCGATGGTCCTTCGTGCGCGCACCGGGTCGGCCTTCGGCGTCGGCCAGGAAGACGTGGGCCTGGAGTTCACCGCGAAGCGCGTCCGCAAGGCCCCGCTGCGCGCGCGGGTCGACGCGTCGATCAGGTCCTCGCCCCGCGGGCCGTCGATCACGACCAGCTCCCCTTGCTGGCTCGCAGCCTCGATGAAGGCGGGCTTCGACCAGTCCCGGTCGTGGAGCTGGATGCA
>JADLHO010000237.1 GCA_020848735.1 Planctomycetota bacterium
CAGAGCAACGGCACGAACCCATCGGCGACCGGCAAGGTCGGTGCCTTGTTGAACGGCTCTGGTTGAGTCTCCTTCACCCAGTGTGGGGCAAGGACATTGTTCGCCGCGTCCTGCCACGGTTCGGTCTGCACCCACCATGCGGGTAGATCTGGACCACTCGAGGGCTTCGACGGAAATCGATGGCGCGCCGGATCGTTGGGAATCGGTCCGCCGGCAGGCACGTCAAGCGATCCGACGTGGAGGAGATCGCGACAGGGCGCCGCCACGTAACGCAGATACGGCGAATTGCCGGGACCCAGGTCATACGCATGCCGCATATCCGCCCTGAGCTTCCCCGCCCCCGTCACGAGGTCGATCTCCCAAAGGCTGCCGGCCTGATCGCCCGCGAAGAGCTTCTGGCCGTTGCCCTCGTCGTGGAGGAGCATGCCCCAGGTGCCGGCGAGCGTGCGGTTCGTGTAGGGCGTGTGCGTCGTGCCGGGTGCCGGTGGGCGGTTGGTGTTGGGGAGCGACAAGTACGCATCGGTGGCATCGTCGATCATGTCCTCCAGATGGAACCAGACGACGTGGCCGCTGAGCGTGGAGAGGATGATCTCCTCGTGGAACTGCTCGCCGCCGGGCGCCGAGCCCGTGTAGGCGCGGAGATCAGCGCTCGTGACGGCCAGGGCGCGGGTCGCGGGGGCGAAGCCGTCGAGCAGATAGCCTCCCGCCCTGCCCGTTGGCGGGTTCGCCCCGATCGGCACCCAGACGAGGCGATCGCTCAGGAGCACGACGAAGCCGCGCAGCGGCCCACTCACGCCGCTGCCGTGGATCGGTGCGATGTCGAGCACGCGGTGGCCGCCGCTCGTGCTGAACTCCGTTCGCCCCAACTGCGTGGGCATGCCGTGCACCCCCATGCTCGCCGGCTGCAGCGTCAGCGCGTCGAAGGCGCGGAGCTGCAGGACGTCGGGAAGCCCGGCGGCACCGACCCGCGTCTCCGTGTAATACGCCGCGACGACGACCGGCACGCCGCTGGGTGACTTCAGGTACTCGAGGTCGGCCGGGGTCCCCTCCTGGCCCTCGGTCCAGCAATGCAGGCGCGCGTCCTGCTGCAGCGGGTCTTCGCCCTTGCCGAGCGTCACGTTGGCGAGGTGGCCGCGGTGCGAGAGCAGGGTGATCGGGATCTCCGAGTCCGTCTCCGCGAAGCCCGCGTAGTCGCCCCCACCATCGAACGGCACCGCGAAGTCCTCGATCCCCGGCTCGCCGAGATCGCCGCGCGTGCCGAAGTCGTCGCCCGACATCACGACGAGATGGCCCAGCGTGGTCGTGAACGCGATCTCGCGGCCCGTGTACTCCCAGCCGTCGAAGACCTCGCAGATCTGGATCCGCCGCGGGGACGTGTGCTCGTAGCCGAGGGCGGTGTGGCGTAGGACCTGCAGCGAGACGGCGTCGAGGACGAAGAGATGGTTCCTGGTGCCCACGACCAGCTCGTCGCCCGCATGCGCCTGGTCGCAGTCGCCGACGGCCAGGGCGCTCACCGAGGAGCCCAGCGGCGCGCTCTGCCCGCTGAGATCGAGTTCGAGGCTCGTCGGGTTGAGGACCCAGCGGCTGACGGTGCCGTCAGAGCTGCCGGCGAAGATCGCGGTACCCAGGCCCGTCACGTTCGCCACCTTCAGCGTCTCGTCGAAGCCGAGCGCCATGCCCTGACCGGCCGTATGGCCGCCATTGCCGAAGCCGGTCTCGAGCTGCAAGACGTCGCTCGGCTGTGCTTGATAGGCCGGCATCAGCACGCGGTCGAGCGCCCAGGCATAGGCGTCCTCGCGGCCATCGTCGACGAGGCTCGGCGCCAGCGCCGGCGCAGGATTGGTGCTCCACGCGTTCCAGGCGTGCGGCACCATCTCCATCATCGTGTCGAGCGGGTGGTAGGCAGGCTGGCCGCCGATCGGCGTGGTGTAGAAGCCCGCGTCGTGGCAGCGCCGATCGACGGAGACGAAGGACAGATCACTCGGCGCATTGCGGCTCGCGACGTGGCCGCGCACCCCGCTCAGGATCGGCAGGAAGTCGGTGCCGTGGCCGATCGTGTCCTCGTCGGGCAGGTACATCGCGATCGGCCTCTGGAGCTGCGCGAGGCGGCGCCGCGTGAGCGGAGCGAGATCGTGGTAGCCCCAGCCGGGCCCGGCGGGATCGGGGTCGAGCCAGCGACCCGCGACGCCCCATTCGAGCGTGTCCTCGAGGTAATAGGCGCCGCCGACGACGCCGAAGCCCGTGCGCTGCGCCGCGAAGGTGAAGTTGAACTGGTCGGCGAGCGTGCGGCGTGGACCCGAGCCGAAGACGTTCGCGAACGCGCCGTGGAACTCCTCCGGATAGCGGATCACGAGCGTCTGGCTCGTGAGCGAGCCGAAGGAACCCCCGCCCACGAGGCAGGCGAAGGACTCCTCGGGAAGGACGCGCATGCCGCTCGGGTGGCGCGGGTCGCTCGTCGGAGCGGCGAGGATCCGCTCGATCGCCTGCCGCAGCTCGCGCGTGCGCTGCAAGGCGAAGACCTCGGGGCGCCCGAAGACGCGGGTGACGATGTAGCCGGCGATCACCGTGTAGCCCGCGGGGGCCTTGGCGACGAACTCGGGGCCGCCGGCGCGGTAGGGCTCGAGGGTGAGCGAGAGATCGTCGCCCTTGCCCGGGGGCACGAGGCCATCGAGCCGTCGCCCGGGATACGCGAAACGGCCGCCGGGCGGCAGCAAGGGGTCGGCCACGAGCGCGGGTTTGCTGGTCGTCGCCCAGACGCCGAGCACCGCGATGAGGCGATTGGCAGGCGGATCGCCCAAGGGCGCGAAGAGCTCGAAGGCGGCGTCCGCGATCCGCTGGCCCGCCACGTAGGGGCCGAGCTGGCCGGGGCGCAGATAG
>JADLHO010000238.1 GCA_020848735.1 Planctomycetota bacterium
CCTTTCCCGGGACCTGACCGCGCTCGCCGACCGAACCTGGAGCTCCGGATGGATCACACTCGAACACTCATCGCCGTGCTGGGTGGCCTGCTCCTCGGCGCAGGGCTCTCTCCAGCGCCCCTCCGCTCGCAGGGGTATCCGTTCAGCCAGCGGGGGAGCGTCACCCAGATGGTCGCCTTCACCGAGTTCAGGGTGGAGTACGGCCGTCCGGTCGCGCGCGGCCGCGCGCTCTTCGGCGCGCTGGTGCCGTGGGACGCGGTCTGGCACCCCGGCGCGGACTCCGCCAGCGTGCTGCAGGTGAACGAGGATGTGCTCCTGGACGGGAAGCCGCTTCGCGCGGGTGACTACTCGCTCTGGCTCCTTCCGCGCGCGCAGGGATCGTGGACGCTCATCCTCTCGCGTGAGGCACGCGTGTTCCACACGCCGTATCCGGGCGCGGAGCACGACGCGCTCCGTCTCGAGGTCATGCCACAGGCCGCATCGCACATGGAGTCATTGGCGATCTACTTCTCGCAGGTGCTGCGCGACGAAGCGGAGCTCCGGCTGCACTGGGGTTCGACCTACGTGGCGGTGCACGTCAAGGCGGCCCATCGTCCGGATTGAGTGGGGTGGGGCGACGCGTCGGCCTGGCGATTCGACGCCGACGACGCTCCGCCGTCCAGAGTCTCGTTCCGATAGTCCTCTGGAACATTCTGTTATAGTCAGGCGGAACGATGATTCCGGCTAAGTCTTTGTGTGACAAGAGATTGTGCGGTTCGTGCGGCGCGGTGCCACTCTTGCTCTGGGAGTGCTCGTGGCCACGCGATCCCGAAGGACCCTCTCACTCATAGACCCCACGACCATGCGCCTCCGCCTCATCGCTCCCGCCTCGATCCTCGCCGTCGCTCTCGCGGCCTGCGCGGACAGCCCCGTCGCCCCGACCTCCGCATCCACCCTCGCCGAGGCGCGGGGGAGCTCCAACCCGACGACGACCTCGAGCACGGCCCGCATCCGCATCTTCGCCTTTCTCACCGCTCCGTCCGGTGCGCGCTTTCCGAGCGCGAAGGGCAAGGCGCACTGGGACTCGCGATTCAGCAACAGCAAGCGCGAGCTCGAGGTGGAGGTCGAACACCTGCCCAGCGGCCTGGCCGTCGAGTTCTTCATCGGCGGAGAGAGCGTGGGCACGGCGACCACGAGTGCACTCGGCGAAGCCGAACTCGAGTTCAGCACCGAGCGCGGCCATGCCGTGCCCACTTCGATCACCGGCCTCCTGGTCGAGGTCAGGGACGCGAGTGGCGCCCTGATCGCGTCGGGCAGCTTCCCGAGCGCGTAACGCCCTCTCACCGCGGGGAGATGCCCGAATGCGACTGTTCCCATGGTACGGTACACTTAGGCATCTCCCCCGGACCATCATCCCTCTTGGACGAATCGTGACGTTCCCCCGCTCGGCTCGACGAGCCGCCTCGCTCGCCTTCTCGCTGCTCTCCGCTGTCCTCGTCGCGTGCACGAATTCCGATCCGACGGAGCCGCCCGCGCTCACGCCGACGGTCGGCGACACGAGTCTCACCGTGAACATGCTCGAGCCGGCGGCGGACGCGCCGGCGATCGCGAATCCGGTCGTGACGTTCTGGGCCGTGAAGGGCGAGTTCCGCGAGGCGAACATGTACTACCGATCGCGCCCCGGCCGGGCGGACTCGGTCGAGTTCGTGCGCTTCCGGGTCCCGCAGCAGGCGCTGCTCACCCGTCCCGGCGGCGCGGGGTTCGCCGATGGTGATTCGGTGCAGATCACCATCACGCTGGTCGACCCGGCGCGCCTCATCGTGCGCTTCGAACCGTCGGGGCTCCTCTTCGATCCCGCTCATCCGGCGGACCTGAAGTTCAGCTTCCACGAGACCGACGACGACCTCGACGATGATGGCTCCGTCGATGGCGACGATGCCCTGTTCCGGACGTTGCTCACGGTCTGGCGCCGCGAGACCCCGTCGGCGCCGTGGTTGCGCCAGTCGAGCCAGCTGATCGTCGCGACGGACGAGATCGAGACCGACGTCCTCGGCTTCACCGACTACATCATCGCCTGGTGACTCCGGGCGTGCTCGTCGTCGTCGCGCTCAGCGACTCGTTCTCCGAGAGCTTCTCCGCGCTCGCGACGGAGGTCGGCCTGACGCTCGTGCGCGCGCCAAGAGTGCCGAACGACCTGGATCCCACCCGCGCCGTGGTACTCCTCGCCGCTGGAGGCGAGGAGGCACAGCTGACCCGCGCCTCGCGCGAGTTGCGCGCCGCGAGCGACGCCACGTTCGCCGTGATCGCGGCCGAGGCGGGGCATCGCCTCGCCAGCGCCGTCGTGCGCGCGGGAGCGGACCAGTGCTTCGTGCTGCCGGAGGACCTCGACCTCCTGCGCTCGTGGCTCCGCGAAGCGGCGGAGCGCATCGGCGCACGCGAGGACCGCCGGCACTTCGCCGCAGGCGAGGCCGGCAAGTACACGTTCGACGGGATCCTCGGCGCGAGCGGCTCGCTCGCCACCGCGCTCGAGCGTGTCGCGCGCGTCATCCCGCACGGCAACGTCACGGTGCTCATCACGGGTGAGACCGGCACGGGCAAGGAACTCATCGCGCGCGCGATCCACTACAACGGCCCGCGGCGGGAGTCGCCGTTCGTCGACATCAACTGCGCGGCACTCCCGGAGCACCTGCTCGAGAGCGACCTGTTCGGCCATGAGAAGGGGGCCTTCACCGACGCGACGGCGACCAAGCCGGGGCTCTTCGAGATGGCGCAGGGCGGCTCGATCGTCCTCGACGAGATCGGCCATCTCGCCCTCCCGCTCCAGGGCAAGTTGCTGCGCGCGCTGCAGGAGCGGAGCATCCGGCGCGTGGGCGGGGTCCGGACCATCGCGATCGACGTGCGCGTGATCGCCGCGACGCATGTGAACCTCGAGGAGGCGATCCGCGCGGGCACGTTCCGCGAGGATCTCTACTACCGGCTCAACGTGCTACCGGTGCAGCTGCCACCGCTCCGCAACCGTCGCGAGGACGTCGTCCCGCTCGCGCAGCACTTCCTGGCGCGCTTCGCCGCCGAGTACGCCGTGCCGCGCCCGAGCCTCGGTCGCGGGGCCGAGCGCGCGCTGCGCGACCGCGCCTGGCCCGGCAACATCCGCGAGCTGCGCAACGTCATCGAGCGCACCATCCTCCTCGCCGGCAAGCCCGTGCTCGAGGCATCGGACTTCGAGTTCGTCGCGCTCGATGCCGACGGGCACCCTACGTCGGAGAACGCGCCGGTGCTGCTCGCCGACATCATCCGGTCGGCCGTGAGACGCGCGCTCGATGCGTGCAACGGCAACAAGAGCGAGGCCGCGCGCCGGCTGGGGATCTCGCGGCCGCGCCTCCTGCGCCTGCTCGACGGCGGCGATGACCGCGATGACCGCGATGACGCTGGCACGGGGGCCTCTGATGAGGCGGCGACGCGATGAGTGAATCACGCGGCATCCCCGAACTGCGAAACCAGGCGTCGCGCCTCGCGGCGGCGGGCGAGTGGTCGGACGCGAGTGCCTTGCTGCTCGCGCACGCGCCGCGGCTCCGCGCGCACCCCGAGACCGCTGCCCTGCTCGCCGAGGCGTTGGTGCGCACCGGCCGCGCCCGCGAAGCGCGCGACTGGCTCGCCGGCGCGCTGCCGACCATCGAGGCGAGTGACGACCGCGCCAGCCTGCGGCGTGCGAACGTGCTCGCGGGCGCCGCGCATTTCATGCTCGGCGAACTCGAGGCTGCGCGTCGCAGCTTCCAGGAGACGCTCGAGCTCGCGCGCGTGGACGGCGACGACGCACTCGTCGCCCGCGCGATGAGCAATCTCGGTGCCATCGCGAACATCGAGGGCGACCGCACCGGCGCGCTCGCGCTCTATCACCTCGCGATCTCGGCGCATCAGCGGCTCGGCAACACGCGCGGACTCGCCGAGACGTTCCACAACATGGCGATCACCATCCGCGACCTGGGCCGACTCGGCGAAGCCGACGAGCTGGAGCAGCGCAGTGCCGAGTACGCCCGTGACGCCAAGCAGCCGCTGCTCGCCTCGATCGCGAGCATGGGACGCGCCGAGCTCGCCCTCCGGCGCGGCGACACGTCGTTCGCCGAGGCGAAGGCGCGTCGGGCGGCCCGCGAGTTCGCGGCCGCCGGGGAGCTGGTGCGAGAGGCCGAGGCGATGCGACTCGCCGGCGTCGCCTGCACGCTCAGCGGCAAGTTGCACGAGGCGCGCGAACTCCTCGCGTTCGCGGTGGAACGGACACATCGGCACGGAGCCGTGCTCCATCAGGCGGA
>JADLHO010000239.1 GCA_020848735.1 Planctomycetota bacterium
AGCGCCTCGCCCGTCGCCGGACCGACCCAGACCAGGAGGAGCATCGCGATGAGTGCCGCGACTCCCGCGAGCGCGAGCGCGAGCTTCACACCGAGTCGCAGGCCGTCGGGCCGCGTTGCCGGGCTCATCGCTTCGCCTCCGACTCGTCGTCGAGGATGAGGTCCGCGACGGCGAGCATCGGCAACGGCACCTCGTAGCCCGCGCGGCGCGCCGCCGCGAGATTCACGACGACCTGGTAGCCGGCCATGCGCCCGACCTGGATCGCACCCGGCTCACGACGCCCTTCGAGCACGTCGAGCACGATCAGCACGGCGCGCTCGCCGAGGGTTTCGTAGTCGACGACGAGTCCGGCGACCGCGCCCTCGGTCACGCCCCGCAACGAGGAGGACACGAGCGGCACGCCGTGGCGTCGCGCCGCCGCCGCGACCCGGCTGATGTTCTCGTAGACGAGGAAGTCGATCGGGATCCAGATCGCCTGGACCTTCGCCTGTGCGAGTCGCGCCACCGCGGCGTCGAGCCCATCGACGTCGTCGGCGAGCTCCTCGTGCAAGGTGACCGCCGGCGCGCGGTCGCCCGCGAGCAGGGCGCGCATCGATGCCAGTTCGGCCGCGCTCACGACACCGGTGCTCGACGAACGCAGGACGCCGAGGCGAGCGAGACCGGGCACGGCGAGGCGGAAGACGTCGAGCACCGTCCCCGGTTCGATCCAGTTGCTGTTGCCCGCGAGGTTCGAGCCCGAGCCGCTCCAATCCGGTACGAGCTTCGACTCGACGGGGTTCGTGACCGCGGTGAAGACGACCGGAAGGTCCGTCACGTGTCGCTTGCAGAGGAGCGCCGCCTGCGTGCCCATCGCGACGATCAGCGCCACCGGCCGAGCGCGGAGCTGGGCGATCAACTCGACCGCCCGCGCCTCGTCCGAATCGGCCTCGACGACCTCGAGCTCGTGCGCACGGCCGGAGCGACGCAGGGCGACGCGGATGCCCTCGAGCGCCTGCAGGTCATTGGGCGAGCGATGCCAGAGCAACACGCCGATCCGCCACGGCGCCGCCTGCTGCGCCGGCGCGGACGGCAGCGGGAGGACGGACGCCGACACGAGCACGGCCGCGAAGAGTCCGAAGCGCATGCCCACCGTTTCGCGATCCGCCGCCACCGACGCAAGGCCGATCGACTCGTGCGCCACGGACCAGGACGGCAGGGAGCGCCGGCCGCGACGCGCCCGATGGACTGGCGACGCGGCCCGCGTCCGGCGATCCTCCCCCGCCCATGCCCCCGTCCGGTCGGCCCGCGCTGCTCCCGATCTCCGTCGTGCTCGCCTGCCTCGGGCTCCCGGCCTGCGGCACCAACCTCCTCGTCGAGCGGAGGGAGCTCAGCTTCGTGACCCAGGATGGCGTGCAGCACGCGGCGACCGTCGAGCTGCGGGAACCCGACGGCATCCTGCAGGACGACGAGTCGCCGATCCGGACGGCGGTCCTCGGCCTGATCGCCGAGCCCTTCGACATCCTGCTGAGCACCGCGATCGCGACCGATGCGCTCTTCTCGTCGCAGAGCTCGGTCGAGGCCGGCCCGCTCGGCTGGCTCGCCGCGATGACCCCGTTCGCGACGTTGATGCCCGCCATCCACGTCCCGCCGGCGGCACGGATCGAGGTCGACGCCGCGCAGTTCGAAGCGCTGCGGAGTGCCGACCAGGCCCGGCGACTCGAGGCAGCCCGCGCCGCGTGCTCCGAGCCACGGCTCGTCGACGCGCGCCTTCACGACACGACCGCACGCTGAGCGGCGCGCGCGCGCGCGTCGCAACGAGTTCGTCACGTGGCACCCGCGATCGCTCTTGCGCGGAAGTTCACGGCACCCACGGACATCTCTCTCGTGCAGGACGTCGGACTTGCGCCGGGCTCCGGCCCGGCCGATCCGGCGTCGTGACGGCGCGACCGATGCACGGTCCCCTCGGGGCCCGCCCGGTCGCTTGCGGTTCGCCGCGAGCGGCTTGAACGGAAACTTTCCCCGAGCCAGGACCAACCGCGAAGGTTCGCGCGTTGGATCGGCAACAGAGAGAACCGAGCGCCTTGCGAGGGATCGCCAGTCCCACGGCACGGTAGTGAGGCGCTGCAGCAGAGAGGGACGTGAGGTCCGTGCCATAGAGGCCGCGCTCTTCGAGGGGAGAGCGCGGCCTCCTCTTTTTCCGGCGAGGGCCGGCTCGCTAGAGTCCGAGCGAGTGTCGAGCCGGCGGTGGCAGGACCCGCGCGATCCGCTCGAGCAGCGATCCCATGCGGCGTGACGGGTCCCCCTCGCGACCGCCACCCGACGCCCGGACCAGCGCCCGTGAACTCCGACAGCCCCCGCGACGAGCAACTGCTCGCCACCGACGAAGAGTCGCGCGCCGCGATGCGCGCGTATCTCCAGCGCAGCGAAGTGCGCCTCTCGACGCTCCACCGCATCGGTCAGGCCCTGCTCGGTGGATCCGCCCTCATCCTGCTCCTGCCGCTCTTCCTCCGCGACGTCGTCCCGAGGATGTTGACCCTGCTGATCGCCTGGTTCGATGCGGGTCAACCGCTGCTGCCCATCGCCGCGATCGGTGTCGCCTCGGGTCTCGTCATCCTGCTTCCCATTCCGTCCATCTTCCTGCTCGTCGGCGACCTGCTCGGCTTCTACTTCACGAGCAACACCTTCGGCGCTCACGTGAGCGGACCCGAGGGCCAGAAGCGGGTCATCTTCAACCCGCGCTTCATCATCCCGGGGCTCGGGTTCAACAACGACGAACTCAGTGCCCGCACGAAGAAGCTCCTGCAGGATGGCCGCGACGACGAGTGGACGCGTGCGCTCCTCGTGCCGCGCAGCCTCGACGACGCCGGCTGGCGCGATCGCTTCGACACGCGCATGTTCGAGATCTGGGGCGAGGTCATGCCGAAGGGCGCGGCGGGCGACCCGGAGCGCCTGCGGCAGCAGTTCCGCCTGGCCGGGCTCGGCCGCGACCGCACGCTCGCGAAGGACGTCGCCCGCACCGAAGCGCTGCTCGCGCGTCACGTCATCTTCGTGCGCACGGCGGTCCTCCGGTACAGCAAGGCGCTGCTGCTCCTGATCTCCACCACCGTCGCGATGCTCGCCGCGTCGGGCCTGATCGAACAGGCGATCCGTGAGGATGCGAGCGGCGGCCGCTTCAGCGAGGGCTTCCCCTACCGCTATCTCCTCCTCGTCGCCGTCGTCTTCGTGTTCTGGTCGCCGCTCGCGGCGCGCAGCGTGACGGCCCCGCTGCGGATCATCGACCACTACACCCCGGGCATCGGCAAGCACAGCGACGTGTACCGCGACCGCAAGACGACGCAGTACGAGTCGGCGACCATCTTCGTGACGCTCATCGTGCTGATCGCGGCGAGCACCGCGCTCCTCTGGGCGGCGACCGCCACCGGTGGTCCCGGCCTGCTCGTCGGTGTGCTCCTCGTGCTCACGGGCATCGGCTTCTGGTTCATGGCGCTCAGCGACTACCGCGCCACGCCGCGCAGCACGATCGCCGCGGTGAAGCTGCTCCTCCGCGGCTACGACGCGCCCTCGATCTCGCCGGAGCTCGAGGCCGCGCGGGCGCGGCGCGACGCCGAGGCACCCCCTCAGGACGACTGAGCCGCCAGCGCCCGCGTCTGGGCACTCCGGCGACCGTCGCGCAGGGCGAGGAGCGTGACCAGGACCAGGCCCCCGAAGAAGACGCCGAGCAACCAGGCGCCGGGCAGGGGCCAACTGCTGGTCGTGAAGTTCGCGATCTGCTTGCTGCCGATCAGCGCCGGCGTGAAAGGCTCGACGTCCATCGGCGCCGTCGGATCGAGCTCGTGCCCGAACTTGTAGAGCATCCAGACGAAGCGCCCGAAGGCGAAGGTGCAGACGTAGGCCGAGAGCACCGTCATGTCGACGAGGGTCCGGACGCTGCCGAGCAGCGCCGCCCGCAGGAGGAGCAAGGCCAGGCCCCCGTAGGCGATCGGCAACCAGTTGAGATCGACCAGCTCGTAGCGGTCGATCCGCTTCATGCCGATGTAGTGGTTGAGGATGTTGATCTCGTCGAGGTCGCGGCCCTCGTGACCACCGACCAGCTTCCAGCTGAAGATGTCGAGCCAGAGCCCCTTCGGGTACTGCGGCGCGACCATGCTGATGCGCCACAGCGGGAAGAGGTACGAGAGCCCGATCAGCACGGCGAGCGCGACCAGGGCCCAGCGCACGCGGGACGTGAGCGGGACGTCGAGGAACTCGAAGAAAGTGCGCGCGCCGGGATTGTTCTGGAGCTTCATGGGAGTGGAACGCGGTTCAGACGAGGTCGGCGCGGCGGAAGCGCTGAAGGGTGACGAGCCAGGCGCTCGCGGCGAGCGTGAGCGGCCACGCGATGCCGATCGCGAGCAGCCCCGCCGGACCGAGGCGCTGCGCGAGGAAGAAGCCGACGGGACCGAGCTGGCCGAGCTCCGCGTCGGCGCCGGAGATCAACGCGAGCCGCGCATCCTGGACCGGGTTCAACGCGGCGAGCACAAACACGAGCAGCGGCTGCACGTGCCCCTGCAGCATCAGGCCCACGAGCGCGAAGTCGAGCAACGCGACCCCGAGCGCCCAGATCAGCAGCAGCAGCATGAGCGCCTTGCTCTGGTTGCGGACGAAGGTGCTGACCAGCAACCCCAACGCCACCGCGACCGCGAGCAACGCCGCGCTGACGAGCACCGTGCGCAGGACGAAGCCCCAGGGCACCGCCTGGCCGAACGCGAGCTGACCGATCAACCCGAGCAGGGGCAGGATCACGACCAGCGGCGCCACGAGCACCGCGAAGCGCACGAGCGAGACGGCGACGAAGAACGAGCCGCGGGTCACGGGATGGCTGAACCAGAGCTCGAGGCTGCCCTCGTCGCGCATCCGGTTGATCACCTGTCCCGAGGCCGAGAGCCCGAGCAGCGGCAGCAGGAGCACGAGCGCGTGGCTGAACGACATCAGCACGCGCCCCATGCCGGTGAAGCCGAGCACGCTGGACTCACGCAACCCGACCAGCACGAAGACACCGCTCAGGGCGAGGTAGGTGCCGACGCAGAACCAGAGCCAGCGCGAGCGGAGCACCTCGGCGAGCTCGATGCGGCCCATGGCGACGATCTGATCGCGGGTGTTCATCGTGCCTCCCCCTTCCGCGCGGCGATGCGCGCGACGAAGTCCGCGTAGTCGAGCCCCTCGGCACCCGCGCCATCGACCACCCCGAAGCCGAAGCCCATCGGCGTAGGCATGACCGGGACGAACCGCGCCGCCGACGCAGCGACCCAGCGCGGCTCGTGGAGATGCCGCAACCAGATCGCGTGCACGTCGAGCGCTCGGCCCGCGGACCGCGAGGCGGTCTCGTGTTCCGCGAGACAACCCGGGTCGTCGTACCAATGGACCTCTCCGCCACGCGTCTGGAGCTGCGCGGCGAAGCGGGGCTCGCCGACGTGCATGCGGCAGAAGGCACAGATCTGCTGATCCCAGACCGGCTCGATCGGACCGTCGGGAAGTCGCTGCGATGCGACGACCGCCACGATCACCGTGACGATCGCCGCGAGCGCGACCCCCGCGACCAGCACGGGAACGGCCTTCGAACTCGCCGTCATTGCGGGTCCTCCGTGCGCTGGAAGCGGATCGCCTCGACGTCGCGCACGACGATGTCGCGGATCGCGTGGCGGTGCGTGGTCGTCAGGTCCTGCACGAGGTCCAACCGTTGGCCGTTGCACACCGTGCGCATCCACCAGCCGCCGCCCGTGCCGTGGAAGCCGAGCACGGCGAGCCGGCGGGCGACGAGCTCGTCGTCGACGAGCACCTCGATCACGCCCTGGGCGTGGCCGCCGAGATACGCCGACGCGGTGCCGTCGTAGGCCAGTCGGCCGTCCTCGAGCACGAGCACGCGATCGACCAGGTGTCGGATCTCCTCGAGCCGGTGCGAGCAGAGCACGATCGTCGGCGCATGCGCGACCGACTCCATGAGCTCGAAGAAGCGCTGGCGCGCGCGCGGGTCGAGACTCGCCGTCGGCTCGTCCATCAGCAGCAACGCCGGTCGACTCGCGAGTGCCAACGCGATGAGCAGCTTCTGGCGCATGCCTCCGGAGAGGCTGCGGAACGGCCGGTTCCCGCACGCGGCGAGGTCGAGCTCGAGGGCCGCGGCGAGGTCGGCCACGACGTCGTGCCCGGTGCCGCGCAGCCGCGCCACCGCACCGATGATCTCGCGCACCGTGGCGGCGAGCCGCGGCGCGATCTGCGGCACGTAGGCGATCCGCGGAGCCACGCTCGCCCGATCCGCGAGGGGAGACACCCCGTCGAGGGTGATCTTGCCCTCGACCGCGAGCATGCCCATCAACGCCCGCGTGAGCGTCGACTTGCCGGAGCCGTTCGGCCCGAGCAGCGCGACGCGCTCGCCGGATGCGAGCGAGAACCCGATGTCGCGCAACGCCCGGACGGCACCGAACGACTTCGAGACACCGGTCAGCTCAACGCGCATCGCTCACCTCCGCGAGGGCAAGCGCCGGGCGCGGGTCGCGCACCAGCACCTGAGGTTGGAAGATCGGCATCACGTGGCCCGTGAGGTCCACGAGGAACAGCGCCGGGGTTCCCCGGAAGAACTCGAGTGTCGGCTGCTTGCTCGTGAGCTGCCCGACGAGGCTCGCGGACTCGTACGGCAGATCGCCGTAGCCGTCCCCGTCGAGGTCGTAGCCCGCGTAGTCGTCCCAGCGGTTCCCTTCCCAGGTCGCGGCGAGTGCATCGCCGCCGCCGTCGACGCGTACCTGCTGCTGGTTGTCGCGGAGCACGTTGCCGCGGATCAGGTTGCGGGCGGCGCCGCCGTGGAACGCGATCGCCACGCGGCTCAACGCGATGAGGTTGCCCTCGATGCGGTTGTGCTCCGCGACGTCGAGCGGCGAGGTGTCGACGAAGAGTCCGATGGTGTTCGCCACGAGCCGGTTGCCGAGGAGCTGGATCTCTCCCGACTCCTTGAGTCCGATGCCCATGCCGGCCGCGCCGCTGCAGCGCGACATCGTGTTCGAGCGCAGCTCGACGCGATGGCTGTACATCACGAACACGCCGACGACGTTCGCGTCGTAGCGGTTGCCCTCGACGAGCTGGTCGTCGCTGTACATGAAGTGCGTGCCATAGCGCCCGCCCTCGACCTGATTGCGCAGCACGCGCGTGCGCTTCGAGTACCACACGACCATGTCGCGCCCGTTGCGCACATGATTCGCCTCGACGACGCAGTCCCTGGTCTCCCAGAGTCGGATCGTGTCGCCGCGCAGGCCCAGCGCCTCCTCACCGGTGCCTTCGACCAGATTGCCCCGCACGATCACGCGGGAGGCCTTCTCGACGAGGATCCCGAAGAGCGCATGCCGCACGGTGAGGCCGTCGACGAGCCCGTCGTCGCCCTGCACGCGGACCGCGGCGTCGAGCAGGTCGTAGCGGCTGCCGCTGCCATCGACCGTGAACCCAAGCAGCCGGACGTGCGGCGCATCGACGGCGATGGTGCATCCGGCATCGGCGCCGACGATCACGGCGTCGCGCGGACCCCAGAGGGTCAGGGGCTTGCGCAGGACGATCGGACCCGCATGACGCCCGGCCGCGAGCGCGAGCGTCGCGCCCTTCGGCGCGGCGTCGAGACGGGCCTGGAGGTCCTCACCCACCGCGACGTCGATCGCTCCGTCCGGCCGCGACGGCGAGCCGAGCGACGGAGCGCGCGGGTCGACGTCGCGCACGCCGCAGGCGCCGGCGGCGGCGAGCAGAGTCAGACAGAGCTTCGTCCGCAGGAACATGGCAGTCGCGCGTGGGGCAGAGCAGGGACACGCTCAGGACTTCGGCTCGACGAGCAGGTAGCCCGCCATCTCGAGGTGCAGCGCCGAGCAGAACTCGGTGCAGTAGAAGGGGAACACCCCCGCGCGATCCGCGACGAAGCGGACGTTGCTGTGGCGCCCCGGCTCGAGGCTCAGGTTGATGTCATAGGAGCCGAGCGCGAAGCCGTGCGTCGCGTCGTGCGCCTGCTCGACGCTCGTGATGTGCAGATGGACGGTCTCGCCCTCCTTCACGCGGATCGTGTCCGGGGTGAAGTGGCTGCGCACCGCGGTCATCCACACGTGCACGCCGTCGGCGCGCCGCTCGACCCGCTCCTGCTTCGCGAGCGTCGCCTCCGGGTCCTTCTCGTGCGTGATGGGGTTCGAGCCGACCGGGCTGTAGTACTCGATCGTCTTGAGCTTGTCGGCCTTGATCATCTGGGCGTAGTGCGGCTCGCCCAGCGGGATCGGCATGTCGTAGAGCAGCTGCATCTCACCGGCGCCGTTCACGTCGATGAGCTGGAAGTTCTGCGGGAGCAGCGGCCCGACCGGCGTGAAGCGGTCCATCGCCCACTTGTTCATCCCGAGCAGATACCCGCCGTCCGGGCTGACCGTGTCGCCTTCCGCCGCGCAGATGTGGCCGACGTTGTAGTGCATCGGCAGCTTGTGCACGACCTTCAGGTCCTTCAGCGACCACTTCGCGATCACCGATTCGATGAACACCGAGGTGTAGGCGAAGCCCTGGTCGTCGAACTGCGTGTGGAGCGGGCCGAGACCGATCTCGCACTGGCCGCGGATCGAAGCCTTGAAGTCGAGGATCGGCACCCCGTACGGGTCCTTGCCGGCGAACTGCTTCGCCTCGGCGAGCGCCTTGATCTTCTCGAACGAGTAGACCGTGGCGTGCGTGTCGAGCTTGCCGCCGACGACGATGTCCTTGCCGTCCGGCGTGATGTCGACGCCGTGCGGGCTCTTGGGCTCCGGCACGAAGAAGAGCACACCTTCGGACGCTGCCACCTCGAGCGGGAGCACGGTCATGTCTCCGATGGTCCTGGTCTTGCCGGCCTTCACGAGCGACTCGGCGAGGCGCCAGTTGATGCAGTGCAGGTAGTCCATGTCACCCTGCGAGGCACCGGCCTCCAGCGCGGGTCGCCCTTCCAGGTTGCCACCGTACGAGCGCTCGGCGTTCACCGAGTTCATGAAGGCCCAGCCGTCGCTGACGAGCTTGCCGGCGTCGGCCAGGTCCTGCATGTAGGGCGGGAGCTCGATCGCGAAGGACTTCGCCGTGTCGATCAGGCCGCGCTGGCGATCGAAGCGCCAGAAGATCGCCGCGCCGCGGTACTTCTCGTTGAACTCCTCGATCGGTGCATAGCCACCGCCGAGCGGTGCCGGGTACTGCGAGGTCTCGATGACGTAGTCCGTGTCCGGCGTGACGAAGGCCGCACCGTGGTCCGATTGGATCAGCGAGCTCGTCACGAGCTGGCGCGTCATGAAGTCCTTCAGGCTCACGACCGCGACGCGCGCGTTGGCCTTGTCGCCGACGAAGATGTACTGGCCGTCGTAGTCGCCCTTCGTCTCGCTCAGCGCGGGGTGGTGCATGTCACCCCACTCGACGCGCTTGCCGAAGCGGTTGCCGCCGTCGAGCACGCGCTCGGTCGCGTCGTCGCCGTACGCATAGCCCTGCCAGGGCTCGGGCGTGAAGACGCCGATGTACTTCACGATCCGCATGCTCGGCACGCCGATGACGATGAGGTTGCCACCGTGACCGCCCGACGCGAAGGTCAGGTACTCGTCGTGCTTGCCGCTCGGCGTGTAGGTCTTGAGCGCGGCGGTGACGTCGGCTTCCGAGAGGCCGCGGGCGCGCATCAGGCTGAGGACGTCGGCGCCCCCGCCGCCGGAGCTGGGGTTCGTGCCCCCGCCGCAGGCAGCGAGCGCCACGGCGAGGAGGCCGATCGGAAGAGGGAACGAGGGTCGTGGGCGAGGCGTGGTCATGGTCGATTCGCTGGGGTCCTGGTCCTGTCGCTCCGCGGTCGCGGTCACGGTGGATCGGGCCGATCGCGCGCGAGGCGGGTGGAGCGCGTCCCCGCCGCGCACGGCGCGGCCGATCGAGCACTCAGCGCGCGAGTCCGCGCACGTGCTGGATGAGCGCCTCGAGCTGCTTCGGGTTGCCCTTGAGCTGCGGCTGAGGGGGCATCGCCGGGCTCTTGCCGACGGCCGCCCCGCCCATCGTGATCACGTTGCGGAGGTGCTCGTCGCCGATGCTCGCCTGCCAGGTCTTGTCGCTGAGGTCGCGGGGCTTCGGGTCGAGCCCCGCGGAGCCCGGACCGTCGCCCTTCCCGGAGACGCCGTGGCAGGTGAAACAGACCGTCTCGAAGGTCTGCTTCGCCGCCGCCCGGTCGGCGTCGGAGATCGCGACCACTACGGCGGCCGGACTGCCTCCGACCGCCGCGGAATGCGGCGCTTCGCCGCCGCCACAGGCGCTCGAAACGGTCAGGACGAGGCAGGACGCGAGGAGGCTCGCACGGATTCTCGGTCGGCAATTCATGGCGCGGTTCACAGCCGGATGAATGGACCGATGGATCCGGTATTTCTCCGCGCGTCAGCCACAACGCAGTTTGCCGCCGCCTCCGGGCCTCCGGCCGCGGCAAGCCGATCGCCTCCGAAAGGCGATTCCGAAGCGAATAGCAGCGGATCCTGGCCCCGGGAGCTCCCCACGAGGGCACGGAACCCGCGCCCGCATCACACGACCGAGTCGTCCTTCGATCCTATCCGTCAGGCGCCTGCGCCACGGATCTCCCGGATCACCGCCAGGATCGCCGCGGGATCGCTGAGCTTGTGACGGACCTTGTTCCGCCGCTTGCCCTCGAGCTGCTCCCAGGCGTCGTAGAGCTTCCAGTCGGCGAAGCTCACGAAGTCCACGCCGCGTGCACCCAGGAGCCGCGGCATCGCCTCGAGCTCCTCGGCGGGCAGCGCCTCGGCGTTCGCCGTGGCCAGATCCGCGACGAGTGCCTCCACGGTCGCCTTCGAATCGGGGCTGTTCGTCCCGATCAGGCCGCTCGGCCCCCGCTTCGCCCAGCCGACGACGTAGTGGCGCGGCAACACGCCGCCCCCGGCCGCGACGAGCACGCGACCCTCGGAGTTCGGGATCGTGCCGCTGCGCTCGTCGAAGGGCAGGCCGGGCACCGGCACGCCGCGGTAGCCGACCGCCGCCAGTACCAGCTCGCAGTCGATCTCGAAGAAGGTCTTCGTGCCCTTCGCGCGCGGGGTGCCGTCGGCCTCGGGGACGAGCGCGTTGCGCTCCACGCGGATGCCACGCACGCGCCCGGCCTCGCCCAGGACCTCGACCGGCGAGGCGCAGAAGAGCGTCCTGGCCCGGCGCTTCGCCGCCCGCAGCGGCTTCGCGGCGTGCTCGCGGAGGAACTCGAGGTTGCGCAGGGCGGCACGCGGCGCGCCGGACGCCAGCCAGGCCTCGCTCACCGGGTCGTTCGCGATCTCCGCGGCAGGCACCTCGAGCGCGGCGCTGCCGAGCTCCGCGATCTCCTCGATCTCCTTCGTCGAGAACGCCGCCTGCGCCGCACCGCGCCGGCCGAGCAGCACGACCTCCTGCACGCCGCTGCGCCGCAGGAGGGCGACGGCCTCCTCGGTGATGTCGGTCGTCGCGAGGACGTCGGGGTCCTGCAGCAGCACGCGCGTGACGTCCATCGCGACGTTGCCGTTGCCCACCACCACCGCCCGTCGCGTGCGCTCGAGATCGAAGCGGTGCGACTGATGGTCGGGGTGGCCGTTGTACCAGCCGACGAACGCCGTCGCGGAGTGCACGCCCGCGAGTTCCTCGCCGGGGATGCCGAGCTTGCGGTCGCTCTCGTTGCCGACGGCCCAGATCACGCGGTCGTAGAGGCGTTCGAGTTCGGCGACCGAGAGGTCACGCCCCACGCGCACGTTGCCGAAGAAGCGAAAGCCCGCGTCTGCGGCGATCTTCTCGTAGACCTTCACGACCGCCTTGATCTTCTGGTGGTCGGGAGCGACGCCGCCGCGCACCAGTCCGTAGGGCGTGGGCAGGCGATCGAAGACGTCGCAGCGGCAGCTCAGGCCGCCGACCTTGAAGAGCGCCTCGGCCGCGTAGAACGCGGACGGGCCCGAGCCGACGATCGCGACGCGCAGGGGACGGGACGGGGAACCGAGCGGGAGTCCAGCCATCGAAGACGTCTCTTGCCGCGATGCCGGACCCGGAGCGACCGCGCTCCGAGCCGGCTGGGCCGCGGGATCATAGGCCGCTCGAGAGGAGCGGCCAGCGCGCGGCGATGCGAGCGATGGACCGCGCGCGATCAGAGCAAGGTCGTCGCGAACGCGTTCGTGAACTCGGCCGCGGTGCCGTCGACGACGAGCGCCTGGAACACGACGCGCGCGTTGAGGCCGAGCGGCAGCAGGCCGAGCCCCGGGGTGATGTACGGGATCACGCGACCGTCCGCCGGTCCGACGACGAGTGCGGCGTGGATCAAGGTCGACGGCTCGAGCAGGGAGCGATGCGCGATGCCGGGCACCGGACCCGGCACGGGATCGAACGCGAACGCCGCGAAGACGAAGGCCGTCCCCAGTGCCCCGGCGGCATGCGCGCACGAGAAGGCGATGCCCTGGGTCGCGGGCCCCATCGCCGTTGTGTCGGGGAACGCTCCGCCGAGACCGAAGAGCGCGGGCTGCCCCGTGCCGGGCACGTTGGCGACGCGGAACGAGCTCGCCGGCAGGAGCAGATCGATGCGGAACGCGAGCTTGCCGTTCGGATGGCTCGGCGCGCCGCTCGCGAGCGGTACCTGCCAGCCGAGATCGGGGGCCGAGGGGTGCTCGCCCGCGACCCCTGCGCTGACCGCGTGCACGAAGAGCGAGTCGACCGGCGCCTGACGGGCGCTGAGCTCGAGGCCTGCGGCGAGGAAGCCATCGCGGGGGATCGCGAGCGGCGTCGCGAAGACGACGCTCATCTGCCACGCGATCGGGCCGATGGCCGGAGCGGTCGGGGTCGCGATCGGGCCGATGGCGGCCAGCCTGCCGGCCGGACCCGCGCTCGGACCGAGCAGGTCGTCGCCGCCGCGCACGATCACGACGAAGGACTCGGCGCTCGCGCCGTTCGTGTCCTGAACGCGCGCGCGCAGACCGCTGAGCGACGCACCCGCGGCCCCCTCACCGAGCCCGCGCAGGATCGAAGTGGGGAAGGCCTGCAGGAGTTCGCCCGCGGCGTTGCCGAGCGATCCGCGCGAGACGAGCGTCGTGACGTCGGGGTGCAGGCCCAGCGGCCACTGCGCGAGCGCGGGCCCGGAGGCGGACATCGCGACGAGGGCGAGGACGAGATGGGCGCGGCGGTTCATCGGCGAGCAGGACGACGGCAGATCCAACCTCATCGTCCCGCGATCGACCAGCCGCTCCTCACACGCAATCCAGGATCGGGGCGCGACGGATCGCCGAAGCGAGCGCGCAGACGGGATCGCATGCGGTGAGGCGCAGCACCGCCGAGCGCGCAGCGGCGGCGATCCGGCGCACACTGTCCATGCGGCAGCCTGCGCCGCCCCTCGCCGTGACCCCGCAGCCCGAGTCCCTCCGCGCGCGCTTCCCTCTCCGCAGGGGTCGCCACGCCTCGCGCGAAGGCGCGCTCTGCACGATGGAGCTCGTGGCCTGGTTGGCCGGCGAGAAACACAGCGACGAGCCCGCCTGTGCCTGCCCGGTGCTCGGCGCGCTCGTGCGCACGACGAACGACCTGATCCTCGATCACGCGACGCGTGAGCGGGTGCTGCGACCGCTCGCGCCGCGGCTGGTGCACAGCCGAGGCGACGACGCGCTCGGCGCGCGTCGCGCATGGATCGCCGCGGACGCGGTCGCGCGCTTCCTCGCCCCGCTCCTGCTCGATCGCCTCGAGGAGCGCCGCGCCGCCGACGAGCTGCGCAGCCTGCCGCGCATCGAGGACCGCGCCGGGGCCGCGGTCGCGGCCGCCGTGTTGGGCCGTCGCGGTCGCTGCCTGCGCGCGGCGACCTGGACCCTGCGGCAGGCCGCCGAAGGTCGTCCCGGCGTGCTCTGGATCAGCGGCGTCGCCCACGCCGCGTTGCGCTCGGATGCGATCGCCGCCGTGCGACGCATCGCCGAGGACATGCTCGAGCTCCGCGTCGCGGCGCGTTGAGCGCCGGCCGTCGCACGCCCGATCAGCGCGCGGTGCCCGTCTTCGGACGCGGCGAGGGACTGGACTGCACGTCCTGCAGATAGCGCCCCGGCTGCGGCTTCACGTTGCGGTCGTCGTCGAGGAAGTCGATGCCGAAGACGCCCGCGATCAGATCGGCGAACTGGATCGGCGAGACCCCGACGCGCGCGCCGAGGATGCCGACGTGCGCACTCGCCTCGAGATCGAGCATGGCCGAGGTCTCCATCCCGCCCGGGCCGTGCTCGCCGCAGATCGGGCCGAAGCCGAAGAAGTAGAGGACGTCGTAGCCGACCGCGGCGCTCGAGCGCGCCGAACCGATCAGGATGCCGGCCTCGAACTCGTGCCAATCCCCGGCGCGCACGAAGGCCTCGCGGTGCGCGGGCCAGCCGAAGTGATGCAGACCGGGCGCGACGCCGAGGCCGGTGCCGAGCACCGTCGCGTGCGCCGAGAGCATGAAGCCGGGGCCGGCGGAGACGCTGAATGGCGCGGAGTCGAGGAGGTCGTTCAGCCGCGCCTGCGCGTAGGACGGCTGGCCGTCCACGCTCGCGCACGAGCCGGATGCGAACACGAGCGCCGCGCACAGGAGCGCGACGCCGATCCGGGGACGATCCAGGTTCATCGCGTGCCGATCACGAACTCGAGCGCATTCGTCGCGGTGACTCCGGCGGCATTGGCAGATGGATCGATCACGAGCGCCTGCGAGAAGAAGCGCGCGCCGACGAGCGCCGACGAGCGAGGGACCGACAAGGGTAGCGACGCCACACCGGCGACCGCCTGGACGATGCCGATCGCGTCGATCGAAACCAAGAGCTCGCAGCCGTTCATGCCGATGAAATCGAGCGCGAGCGGCAGCGAACGACCACCGAAGCTCGCGCGGGAGAAGCCGACGTGGAGCGCCATCGGCGCGGCGGTCGGGACCTGATCGACCTGCTGGAAGAAGGTCTCGCCGAGCCAGGGGCGGTCCCAGTCGCGGATCGCGAGCCGCGGCACCCCCGCGCTGCCGCTACAGCCGGAACCGAAGACGATGGCGAGCGCGGGCTGGATCGCGCCGAAGCTCCAGGTCGCATCGCTCGCGCTGAAGCCGTCGTAACCGCCGAAGAGCACCGAGCGCTCACGCTGCGTGTCGTAGGCCATCGCGGCGTCGACCCCCGTCGAGGGCGAGGCCGAACTCGAGCGCAGCGTCCAGTGCGCGCCGTCGAACTCCCAGGTGTCGTTCAGCGCGTAGGCGACGCCGTCGGTGCCGCCGTGCAACACGACGCGGCCACGCGCGCCGTCCCAGGACATCGCGTGGCGCTGGCGCGCCCCCGGCGCGGCAACCGCGACGACGCGCGTCCAGGCGAGTCCATCGAAGGACCAGGTGGCGGAGCCACCGCTCGAGCCGCCGTGCAGGACGAGACGCGCGCGCGCGAGGTCGCCCACGAGCCGGTGGCCGAAGCGCGCGTCCGGGGCAATGCCGAGCGGGACGGCCTGCCAGTTCGCCCCGTCCCAACGCCAGGTGTCCCCGTGCACCGCACCGAGGGCATCGATGCCGCCGAAGAGCCAGAGCGCGCCGTCGCTCGTCCCGGACGCCAGACCCGCCGCCGCGCGCGCCGCGGGGCGGGGCATGACGGCCGGCGCCCTCACCCAGTCGACGCCGTTCCATTCCCAGAGATCGTCGAGGGCGACGCCTTGCGCATCGAATCCGCCGAAGAGCACCACGCGCGAGCGTCCGCTGTGCCAGGCGAGCATCGCATCGCGGCGCGCCGACGGACGATTGGCCGGCAGGGCTCGTTGCCACGAGGTTCCGCTCCAGAGCCAGGTGTCGTCGAGAAGCTGCCCCGTCCCCATGCGCCCCCCGAAGAGGACGATCTGTCGCCGCGCGAAGTCCTCGGCCATCGCGTGTTCGGAGCGCGCCGGCGGCGCCGAGACACCGAAATGGGTGCGCTCCCATTGGCTCTGCGCGCCGGCTGCCGTGCCGAGCATTGCGACGAGAAAGGTCCTCAGCGACGAGCGTGTGGGCATGGTCCCAAGATCTCTCCCGGGTCGGTCCCTCCCGGGCGCTTCGCTCCCGAGCGGGTTCCTACCGGACCGGGTGGGTAGCCTTCGACCTCCCCAAGGTAACGATCCGGCCCGCGGCACGCGCGGCCATTTCCCGATGTCATGAGGGCAGCCGAGCACCGTGACCGCGCCGCCGAGGCGCTGCGCAGCGAGCGCGCGCGCGTCCTCGCCGGGCGCGTCCGCAGCGGCGAGCTGAGCAGTCGGGCCCTGGTCGACGCTGCCCTCGACCGTATCGCCGAGCGCGACGCGCACGTGCGCGCGATCGTGACGCTCGACGCGGTCGCCGCGCGTCGCGCCGCGGATCGCATCGATGACGAGGTCGCGCGCGGTCGCGACCCCGGCCCGCTCGCCGGTCTGCCGATCACGATCAAGGACATGCACGACACGGCGGGCCTGCGCACGACGCACGGCCTGCCCTGGTGCATGCATCGCGTGCCGCGACAGGACAGCTCCGCCGTCGCGCGGCTGCGCGCCGCGGGTGCGGTCCTCGTCGGCAAGACGAGCCTGCCGCTCGCGGGCTACGACTGGCAGACGCGCCAACCACGCCACGGCGTGACCCGCAATCCACATGATCCGGCACGCACCTGCGGCGGCAGTTCGGGAGGTGCCGCGGTCTCGCTCGCTCTCCGCTATGCCGCGCTCGAGCTCGGCGCCGATCTCGCCGGCTCCATCCGCGTGCCGAGCGCGTTCTGTGGGATCTGCGGGCTCAAGCCGAGCGAGGGCCTCGTGCCGCTCGCCGGGCATGGCCCGGAGAGTTCGCAGGGCGTGCTCGAGCACATGGTGGTCGTCGGTCCGATGGGGCGCTTCGTCGACGACCTCGCATTGGAACTCGAAGTCCTCGCGCCGGGCTCCATCGGGGATGGCTTTGCGCCGCGGCTGCCGCGACGCATCGCCGTCAGCGACACGCTCTGCGGCGTGCGCGCGGACGCAGACACCCGCCGCGCGCTCGCGGATTGCGTCGCCGCGCTCGAGGCCACCGGTTGCGTGATCGAGCACGCGATCCCGCCGGGCTGCGAGGGCGAGGATCCGCTGAGACTCTGGGGAGCGATCGACGGCTACGAGTTCGCCCGGTGTTGGCCCTGGCCGCTGCGGACCTGGCCCCTGCGCCAGCTCTTCCGCTGCGGACCCGCCGCGCTCGCGATCGGCCGCAGCGTCTTCTCGCGCGCGCTCGCCGTGGGCATGGCCTCGACGCGGTCGCATCACGCGGCGGCACTCCGCGCGCGCGAGGTCTTCGCGGCCCGGCTCGACGCGTGGTTCTCTCGCTACGACGCGGCCCTGTTCCCCATCGCCGCGACCCCGGCCTTCACCCATCGGCGATGGCCCACGCCGATCGCCGTCGACGGCGTGCGCGTGCCGTATTCCCTGGCGCAATCCGCGTTCTGCGTGCCGTTCAACGTCGGCGGCGGTCCGGCCTGCGCGCTCCCTCTCCCCGTCCCGCCGCGAGGGCTGCCGATCGGGATCCAATGCTGTGGACCGCGCGGCGGGGACCGCGCCGTGCTCGAGATCGCGGCCGGGATCGAGGCCCTCGTCCTCCGCTCCTGAGCGGCCCGCGCTCGGGGCCGCGCTGTGTGGTTTCGGCGCGAGTCCCGCTGCGCGGTCCATGACCCGTTTCGCGCACCGATCCGACACTCCGCCCGGCGCGGCCCGATTGCACGCCGGTCTCGTCTTCGTATTGGCCGTCGTCGCGCTCCTGTCACCCGGCGCGGCGCAGATCGTCACCGGTCAGGGGAGCCTGCCCGTCGCGGCGGGCCCCTCGCGTTCCGGCGCTGCCACCGGCGTTCCCGGCGGCGCGGGATCCGTCTCACCGCTCCCGCGGACACCACGACTCGTCTTCGCGCCGGGCGCCGCGCCGGATCTCCCCCCCGGTCCGCCGAGCTTCCCCGGCGGTGACCCCTTGCAGATCCAGGGCGGCTCCCTGCTGATCGCGCGGAACGACGCGGTCAGCCCGAGCGGTGCGACGGTCGACTCCCCCACCACGACCACCGCCTTGATGCACGCCGACACCGTGCTCTATGCGGGCAATCGCTTCGCGGCACTCTCGCCGGACCACGGCCGGACGTTCACGGGTTTCGATCCGGCCACGCATTTCCCCCACGCGCACGGCGGCCTCGCGGGCAATCAGCAGACCCTGTACGTGCCCGGGGACGACACGAACTGCCTCGCGATCTGGGCGCTGCAGTACTCGTACAGCCCCTTCACCGGCGGGAACTCCATCCGGATCGCGGCGGCACGAGGCCGCGACAACCTGCGTTCGCGGACCTTCCACTACTACGACATCACGCCGTACTACGGCAGCTTCCCGAGCGGTACCTGGCTGGACCTCGTGAGCATCGGTCGGAGCAACACCTGGTTCTTCCTGTCGGCGAACGTGCACGACGCGCTCGGCGCGTTCCAGGGCACCCTCACGATGCGTCTCAACCTCAGCGACATGCGGAACGCCAGCCCCGCGCGCTATCAGGTCGCGACCACCGGCGCCTCGCAGCCGGCGAGCCTGCGCTTCTGCGAAGGCTGCACGACCTGGATGTACTACGGCGCACACGTGAGCAGCGGCGGGGCCCCGGTGATCCGCATCTTCGCGTGGGACGACAATCCCGCCGCCACGGCTCCCTTCACGACCGACAAGGCCATCTCCGCCTGGTATGCGGGAACCTCGTCGGCGCCCGGACCGGATGGACGCGACTGGCTCGGCGGCGATGACCATCGGATCCTCGGTGCGTACTTCGCCGGCGGCGCCCTGAGCTTCCTGTGGGGCAGCAGTGCCGGTGGCGGCTTCGCACGCCCCTTCGTCCGCATCGCCGGCTTCGCCCCCAGCGCCGGGTTCCCCCTCGTCGGCGAGGCCTCGGTCTGGAACCCGACGATCGCCTTCGCCTATCCGAGCGTCTCGGGCAACCAGAACGGCAACGTCGGCGGCACGATGGCGTTCGGCGGCGGTGGCAACCACCCGGGTCTCCTCGCCTGGGTCGTCGACGGGCTCTCCGGCTGGGGACCGCTCAACAACGTGCTCGTCGCAGCGGGCGCGCGGGGCCCGAGCACCAATGCCTGGGGTCGCAGCTTCTCCGCGCAACGCCATCCGACCTACCCCAATACGTACGTCGGCACGGGCTGGACCCTCGACGCCGCCGGCAATGCCGTACCGCGCCTCGCCTGGTTCGGGCGCCAGAACGACCTCCCCGCGCCGGTGACGGTCACCGTCGACTCGATCCCGGTCGGCGGAGTCCCCATCACCGTCGACACCCCGGACGTCTTCGGCGCCGGTGCCGGGGTCACGCCGTTCGCGCGCAGCTACCGCCCGCCGCAGGGCATGGTCTGGACGGCGCCCGCCGAGGTCAGCTCGGCCGGGGTGCGTTACGCGTTCGACCGCTGGTACCTCGACGGCAATGCGATGCCGCAGGGCAACCGCATCCTCGAGGTCCCGGCGCTGGGGTCCGCACCGGTACTCGCCCGGGCGTCGTTCGTCCGCGTGCGCCATGTGCTGAGCGTCGGTTCGACGCCGACCCAGGGCACGAGCTTCACCCTCGCTCCGTTCGACGCGAACGGTGCCCAGGGCGGCTTCACGCCGACGAGCATCGTCTACGAGGACCAGGTCGCGTTCCGCATCACGGCGAACATCGTCCTCAACGGCGCGCTCTTCGACCGTTGGTACGTCGACGGTGTCCCGCAGACCCTGGGCGCGCTCAGCCTCGACCACGTCGCCACCGGCAATCGGACCCTGACCGCCGCCTACCGCATTCCGGTCTGCGGCAGCTTCACGCCCTACGGTCAATCCTGCGGCGGGCTCACGCACGTCGCGACGACGGCCCGCAACCCGTGCGGCCCCTTCTACAACGAGAGCGTGCGCTATGGCGTGCAGGGCGCATCGACGACCGCCATCGGCGTCCTGGCCCTCGGCATCTCGAATGCCGTCTGGAACGGCGCCCCTCTGCCGTTGCCCATGCCCGGCCAACCCGGGTGCTGGATCCACACGGACATGGTCCTCCTCGCCAACTTCACGACCGATGCCTCCGGCGTCGGCGGCGCCGACGTGATCATCCCCTTCGACCGCCGCCTCGTGGACGCGCACCTCTATTCGCAGTGCATCGTCCTCAATGCCTTCGCGCAGCTCCAGTTCAGCAACGGCATCGACACGCACATCGGCGGCTTCCGCTGAACGCCGCCCGCACTGCGCGCGCGCTCGCGGTGGTCGTCGATCAGCGCCGGAGCAGGACCCAGACGTGTCCGACGGTCCGGCCACGCTGCGCCTCGCCGCTCGCCTCGTCGTAGACCTCGGCCTCGGCTTCGATGCAGTTGCCGATGAGGAGGTCGAGCTTGCCGTCGGCGTTCCAATCCGCGGTCGCGAGGCGGATCCGATAGCCGGGCACGACCCGCCGATCGCCGAGCTTCGCCTTGGCCTTGGCGTAGGTGTCCGCGGGATCCACCGTCGCGCCGCTGAACAGCGAGACGCCGGTCGCGAAGCTGCCGTCGTCCCTGCCGCGGAAGAAGGCGACGTCGCCGACCTCGTCGCCGACCAGCAGGTCGAGTCGGCCATCGCCGTCCCAATCGACGGGCAGCGGATCGGATTTGTGCGAGACCTTCAGCGGCGCGCCGTCGCAGCGCAGGGCTTCGCGGCGCGCGAAACGCGGCGCGTGCCGCGTGCCCTCGTTGCGGCTCCACTCGACGCGCCCGCTCGTGTCTCCGATCACGAGATCGATCAGGCCATCGCCGTCGAGATCCGCCGCATTGGTGGTCGCCATGGAGTTCTTCTCGCCGTCCCTGGCCTCGAGGAGGACCTGCCGCTCGGCGACCCCACCGTCGACCCCGCGGAACCAGTACACGTTGGCCGGGGAGTAGCGGCCGTTCACGAAGTCGAGCCGTCCGTCACCGTCGAGATCCGCCAACTGCGGATCGAAACCGATGCATCAAGACGACTCCATCGACGCCGGCTCGCCCGCGCCCTCGCCGCTGCGGACCAGGAGCCACGTGAAGCCGTCGAAGCGCGGCGCCTCGTCCGTGCCCAGGTTCCGGTAGATGCGGCAGCGGCCGCCCCTTCCCTCGGGCTCGAGCCCGCCGGGGCCGAACTGTCCGACCAGGAGGTCCCGCTTGCCGTCGCCGTCGACGTCCACGACGAAAGGCGCGGCGTGCCCCACGTCGACCTCGATCGGCCGCCCCGCGGCCTCGATCCGGAACGGCGGCTGGAACCAGGACTCACTTTTCCCCGGGCCGTCCTGGGCGGGAACGGCGAGGAGCAGCAATGCGCTCGCGATGGTCGTTCGTGCGATCATGCGCGCGAGCTTAGCGCGCCCTGCGGCGCGCACGTCACCGAAGGGAACGGCGTGCCGCTCGCAGGTCCTGCGCTGGCCCCGTAGCAGCGCCCCTCGCGCATCCGCTCCCGCGACCATGACCAAGTCCACCCGTCGTTCGTTCCTCGGCACCGCTGCCGCACTCGCCTCCGCACCGCTCGCCGCCGCGGCACCCGTGCCGCGACCCCGCGTGGAGCGGGCCGCGGGCTTCCGCGCGAAGCAGAAGATCCTCGTCCTCGGTGGAACGAGCTTCCTCGGCCCCGCGATCGTCACCCCCGCCCTCGCGCGCGGCCACGAGATCACGCTCTTCAACCGTGGGCGTACCAACCCGGGCCTCTTTCCCGAGGTGGAGAAGCTGCAGGGCCAGCGCCGCCGGCCGCGCGCCGACCGACCGAACTCACCGCCGCAGGACCTGAAGGCGCTCGAAGGCCGCAAGTGGGACGCCGTGATCGACACGAGCGCGTACTTCACCGGGGAGGTCGAGGACGTCTGCAAGATCCTCGCCGGCAATGCCAGCCAGTACGTCTTCATCAGCTCGTTGAGCGTCTATCCCGACCTCGGCTCGAACGACAAGCCGATCGACGAATCGAGTCGGCTCGCCTCCTGCGCGGATCCCTACGTGCAGGACCTGGGCAAGGAGTACGAGAACTACGGCGGCCTGAAGCGCCACTGCGAGGACGCCGCCGCGAAGGCCTTCGGCAACGGCGCCACGCTCGTGCGCCCGGGCTACATCGTGGGCCCCACCGACCCGACCGATCGCTTCAGCTACTGGCCCGCCCGCTTCACGCGCGGCGGCGAGTGCCTGGCCCCCGGCGAGCCCGACAACGACCTGCAGTTCGTCGACGTGCGCGACCTCGGCGAGTGGATCGTCCATCTGGTCGAGGAGCGCATCGGTGGCGCATTCAATGCGGTCGGCTTCGACGGCCCGCTCAATACGGCCGAGTTCCTCCACACGGGCAAGGGCACGGTGAACCACCGGTGCTCGTTCACCTGGGTGAGCGATGCCTTCCTGCTCGAGAACCAGGTCTCGTCGTGGGGCGAGATGGGCTGCTGGACGCCCAAGTCGATGAACGGCCACACGAGCAACCAGCGCGCGATCGACGCGGGCGCCCGCTTCCGGCCGATCGCCGAGACGATCCGCGACACGGCCGAATGGGTGAAGCAGGGCCGCGGCGATGCGCCGTGGCGCGCGGGCATGACCGCGGAGCGCGAGCAGGAGCTGCTCGCGAAGTGGAAGAAGCGGGACTGATCGACGACTCTCGAGATTGCGCGCGCCGCGCGCGATCCTCGGGGCAACAGATCGTCTCTCGACCTCCGAGGGCGCGCGTCACTGCGCAGCGCTGAGGGGTGCGAGCTGAGCCAGGACCTTGCGTCCGGCGATCTCGATCACGGTGACGCGCCCCCGCCAATCCGCGGCGAAGGCGTGCGCGCCATCCTCCGACGCGGCGACGCCGTACACCCATTCGTCGATGCGCGGCAGCTCGCCGGCACGCGTGCCGTCCTGCCGCCAATGGACGATGCGACCGTCGGCGCCGCTCGAGAGCAACCGCGTCGCCGACGTCCAGCTCAGCGCGGTCACCGGCTCCGCGTGCACGCGTTGGTTCCACGCCGCATTGCCGTCGCTCATCCTGAACGCGCGCACCGTGCGATCGGCGCCCCCGGCCGCGAGCAGTTCCGAATCGGGCGAGAAGGCCAGCGCATCGACGCTGCCGTTGAAGCCGTCGAGGGTGTGGAGTTCACGACCCGTCGGCGCCTCGCGCACGACGATCCGCCCGCTCCGGTCCGCGGCGGCCAGCGCGAGCCCGTCGGGAGAGAAGCGGAGCTCGGTGATCCAATCGTCGTGGGACGCATCCCAGACCACGTGACCATCCGCGACCTCGATCACCGCGACGCGCTTGCGCGCACCGCCGATCGCGAAGCGCGTGCCGTCGGGGGAGAGGTCGGCCGCCAGGAGCGCGTCCTGCCGCTCCGCATGGGTGCCGAGCACGCCACCCGTCGCGACGTCGAAGACGATCGCTGTGCCCTCGCGGCCGGGACGACCACCCGCCGCGAGCAGGCGCGCGCCATCGGCGGAGAACGCGAGCTTGCCGACCGCGCCGAGTGGGAAGGGCAGGGCACCCAGCTCGGAGCGATCGTCACTGCGCAAGAGGAGGACCTGCCCGACGCCCGCGATCGCGACGAGCGGCGCGTGGGGCGCGACCGCGATCGCGCGGATCGCCGGCGCGCGGGCCGCGACGGCCTTCTGCACGAGCCGGCCTGGCTCCGGCATCACGAGCGTCACCGACTCCCGCGCGCGCTGCGCCGCGGCCGCCTGCTCCGCAACCTGGCCCGCCCGTGCCCGGCGCTCCGCCGCCAGCTTCTCCGCGTGGGCCTGGTCCTTGGGTGCACCCTGCGCGATCCAGAGCCGCAGGGTCTCGATCGACTCGGCCGCGATGCGCGGCTCGTCGGGCGGCATCGTCGGCTTCTCCTGATGCGAGACCAGCAGATAGAGGCGACTCGCCTCGGGTTGTCCGGCCTTGATCGTGCGGCCCGAGCCGCCGCCGATCATCGCCGCGGAATACGACGAGAGATCGAGGCCACCCGACGCATCGCCCCGCTCATGGCACGTGATGCAGTTGTCCTCGAGGATGGGGACGACGTGGTCGTTGAAGGTCACGAGGCGCTCGCTCACCCGCGGTGCCTCCGCGGGCGCCGCCATCGCGGGTGAGGCGATGGCGGGTGTCGCCATTGCGGGTCCCGCCATTGCGGGTCCCGCCATTGCGGGTCCCGCCATTGCTGGCACCGCCATCGCGCCGGCCGGCATCGCCGCCGCGCCGTCGCCGAGCGCGAGGAGCAGCTCGCGCAGCTTGCCGAGGCGCAGGTGTTCCTCGTCGATCGCCTTGCCCGCGGCCTCCTTCTCGTCTGCCAGGGCGAGCGCCTTGGCGGCGGCCTCGCGCAAAGCGCTCGCCCCGGCACGCTCGGCCGCGGCCTGGTCGCGCAGCGCCGCGGCGCGGGCGTCCCACGCCTCGGCACCGAGCTTGCCGAGCTCGCCGAGCAGTCCCTCGAGGCGTGCGCCGGCCTCCGTCGCGCCCTCGGTCCGGAAGCGCAACGACGCCAGCGTCTCGCGCACGGCGGTGAGCGAACCGAGCCTGAGATCGCTCGCCTTCGCCGCGGCGTCCTTGGACTCGGCCCCCGCGAGCGCCGCGGCGGCCTCGGGGCGCGCGCGCACCGCCGCCTCGCGCGACTGCTTGGCCGCGAGCTGCATCGCGAGCACGCGTGCATCCCACGCCGCCGCCGGCGTGGCGGCGAGCTCGCGCAGCAGGACCTCGAGCCGGGCCGCGGGACTCGCACTCGCCTCGACGGCCTGGGCCGGCTCCTGCGACGGTGCCGGAATCGCGAGACACGCGAGCCACGTGACGCCGAGGAGCGCGCGGCCGGAGCGCAGCGGGAAACCCGGGCTGAATGGGAGGAAGGCCATGCTCAGTGCCGGAACAGGAACTCCTTGCTGTTGAGGATCGCCCAGAGGACGTCCTCCCACGCTGCCGCGGGATCACCCGCAGCCGCGATCGCGCCGAGCAGGCGCGCGCGCTCGTCGTCGCGCGGCGAACGCGCATAGGCGGCGACGAACAGCTCGTCGAGGATCGCCTCGGAACTCGCGCCCGCCGCGAGCAGCCGCGCGAGCCGCCCCTCCTTCGCGGCCAGCTTCGCCTCGATCGTCTCGCCGTTGATCAGGTGCAGGACCTGGTCGAGCGTCGGCTCCTCACGTCGCTCGCACGCGCAGACGCTCTCGCGCCGCGGCCGCCCGAAGAGCGCGAGGAAGCGATTCCCCGCATCGGCGTCGACGAGCTTCGCGGCACTCGAGCCGAGTGGCAGGCCGCGGAACTTCGAGGGCACGCCCGTCACCGCGGCGATCGCGTCGAGCAGGGGTTCGGCGGCGAGCCGGCGCGACACCGCTCCGGCGAAGCTGCTCGCCGGGATCTGCGCGGGCGCCGCCGCGGACTGGTACGTCGCCGAGTTGCAGAGGAGACGTGCGATCGCACGCAGGTCGAAACCCGACGCCACGAGCTGCTCACCGAGCCAGCGGTGCAGGGCCGCATTGGAGGGCGGATTGCTCACGCGCACGTCGTCGACCGGCTCGACCAGTCCGCGTCCCATCAGACGCGCGAAGACCCGATTGGCGACGTTCTCCGCGAACGCGGTGTTGCCGGGAGCGACCAGCCACTCGGCGAGCGCGACGCGGCGATCGACGCCGGCCGCGAGCTGCAGCTCCTCGCCGCCCAACGGGCGCGGCCGGCTGGTCCGCCCGTTGCGCGCGTTCTGCACCTCGCCGCGCCCGGCGTCGAAGACGATCGTGTCCCGCGGATCGTCGCCGCGCTTGCGTCCGACCTGCCCGAAGAAGGCCGCGAAGCCGTAGTAGTCGTCCATCGTCCAGCGTTCGAACGGATGGTTGTGGCACTGGGCGCATTGCAGGCGCACGCCGAGGAAGGTCTGCGCCGCACCCTCGGCGATCACCTTCGGATCCTGCGAGACGACCCAGAAGTTCGCCGGCGGATTCGTGAACGCCGAGCCGCGCGCGGTGAGCATCGCGCGCACGATCCGATCGAAGGGCTCGCCGCGTTGGAACGCGTCGCGCAGCCAGGCGGTCCAGACGTGGGCACCCTTGCTCTCCAGCTGGTTGCTCTCGATGCGCAGCAGCTCGGCCCACGCATTCGCCATGACGAGTGCGAACTCGGGTCTCGCGAGCAGCGCGTCGACCAGGCGGGATCGCTTGTCGGCCGACCCGTCGGCGAGGAAGGCGCGCGTCTCCTCCACCGTGGGCAGGCGCCCCGCGAGATCGAGATGGATGCGGCGCACGAAGGTCCCGTCGTCGCAGAGCGGGGCCGGCGCGATGCGGAGCTTGCGCAGCCTGGCATGCACGAAGCGGTCGAGCTCGTTGAGTTCGACCCAGGGGGGCGCGCCGGCGTCGGACGCGGGCGGGGGTGCCGCGGCGTCGTGCGCGATCACCTGCGCGACCTCGGCGAGGTGGCCGAAGCGGGCGAGGATCACCGCCTCGCCGCGCGAGCCCGACACGATGACGTCGCCCTCGAGCGTGGCACTCGTCGGATTGCTGCTCGAGAGGAGCGCCAGGTCGGTGACGTCCCGCAGCTCGCCGTCGGCGTATTCGGCCGTCACGACGAAGCGCGCCCGCTGCCCCGCGCCCGCGAGGACGAACTCGCGCGGTTCGACCCGCAGCGCACGCAGTGCCGGCGCACGCTCCCCGTCGTCCGGAGCGCCGTCGGCGATCCATGCGCGCAGCGTGCGCCACGACGCGTCGTCGACGCTGAGCCTGCGACCGCCGGCGTGACGCAACTCGCCGCTGGGCTTCGCCAGCACGAGGCTGCTCTCCGGATCCGCGCAGTCGATCCGGCGCCCGCGTGCGTCGCGGCTCAGCGCGAGGTGATCGCGCGCCGGATCGAAGCCGAAGAGCGAAAGGCCGAAGCCGTTCTTGCCGCTCGCGGCGCCATGACAGGCGCCCGCATTGCAGCCCGCCCGCGTGAGCACCGGGATCACGTCATTGCGGAAGCTCGCCGTGGCGGCCGTCGCCGCGTCGCGCACGGTGATCGCGACGCGCGCCGTCCGGTCCGCGGTCTCGACGACGAGCTCCGCCTCGCCGTCGCGCAGCGGGCGCAGCACCCCGTCCACGAGCTCGGCGACGTCGGGCGGCGAGACCCGCGCTTGGAGGGCGGCTCCGGGTTCGCGCGTGATGCCGTCGGCGTCCGTCTCCAACACGACGACGCGGTGACGATCCTGCGCGGAGTCGAGCGTCACGCGCGCGGGAAAGGCCTCGAGCCGAGGGGCCTGCGCGCGCGCGAGCCCGAGCGGCGCGGCCGTGACAGCGACGGCGAAGAGGGCGACGCGGAACGACGTGCTGCTCATTCGTGCTGACCTCCCGCGGCCCGCTTCGGGATCGGCTTGTCGACGCGCAGCTCCCCCCCACCGAAGGCGTGCACGACCTCGCCGCTCTGCGTCTGCACGCGGATCCGCAGGCTGATCGAGCGATGGCGGCCCGCCGCCGCGTCCTGCGTCGCGCGCAGCGGGATCTCGATGCGGCCGCTCGTCGCGGTGATCGGCGGCACGTTCGCCTCGACGCCATGCGGCAGTCGCCCGAGCTCGGCGACGAGCGTGCCCTCGAACGCGCGCCGCATCTCGAGCTCGACCTGCAGGTGGCCCTCTCCGCCCTGCTCGATGCGCGCGCGCGCGAGCTTCGCGTCCAGCCAGGGTTCCTGCACCTCGAGTTCGAAGAGCGCGGACGACACCGTGCGCTCGACGCCGTCGACCGTGGCACGCGCCACGAGGACGAGCGGGAATCGCCCGACCGCCGCATTGCCGCGCGCGCTGATCGGGATCGTCGCCTCGAGCTGCGCGTCGCGCAGGGTGGCGGTCCCGAACGAGAGCCCCGGCGGCGCACCGAGGACCCGGACCTCGATGGCCGCGCCGAACCCGTCGACGCGGGTCACGCGCAGCGCCAGCGCGGCGCTCCCGCCCTGCACCATCGGCACGCCCGGGGCCACCACGTCGAGGCCGAAGGGACAGCTCTCGACCACGGCGACGGGCAGGGCATCGATGCGGTGCTGGATCAGGACCTGGTCGTTGCGCACGCGCAGCAGCGGGAACGCATGACGGTGCGCGATGGACCGTTCGCTCCCTTCGGTTCCGGATCGTGCGGTCGGCGTGGCGAGCGACGCCGCGAGCGGCGAGCCCGGATCGGCCTCGAGGACGAGCGGCAATCCGCTGAGTCCATCGCGCCATCCCGCGACCGTCGCGCGCACGCCGGCGGGCAGGTTCACCAGTGCGAGCTGCAATGCGTCCTTCGCGTCGGCGCCCTCGAGCGCGAGGAGGGTCGCATTGCGCCCACCCTGCGGCACCGCGACGCCGAAGTCCTCGGCGCGCACGCCGGGGATCGACTCGCTCGTGCGCAGCACGCGGTTCGCGCCGTCCCCCGGGGCATCGAGCTCCACGCGGTACAGGAACCCGGCGCCGCCGCGACCGAGTTGGTCCGAGACGGTGACGCTGAACTCGCCGTCCGCGGGCGCGCTGAAACGCACCCGCGCATCGAGCCCGTTCGCGTCGTCGTTGGCGACCAGCTCCTTGCCGGCGGCATCGCGCACGACGAGCACCGGGTCGAGCGGTGAGCGCAAGGCGCGGGCGAACACGCGCAGTTCGAAACGATCGCCGCGGCTCGCCCGGAACGCGAAGCGATCGCTCTCGCCCTCGGCGGCGATCACGCCGTGGAACGCACAACCCGGCGAAGGCGCGGCGGCCGGCACGGCACCTTCCACGAAACTCGGCCGGTCGTCGGCGAGCATCGCGATCCCCGTGGGCGGGACGCGGCCCTCGATCACGGGAAAGGCCCAGAAGAGGCCCGGAGAGCGCGGTGCGGTGATGCTCGCGCGCCGCGGCTCGCCCTCCTGGAGCCAGGTCGACTCCTGGCTCGCCCCACACGCGAGTGCAGGGGGATAGGCAAGGGTCGGCCGCGGGAAAGCGCCGAGATGGAGGCGATACGAGGCGTTCTGCGCACCGCGCCCGGCGAGGTCACGCACGAGCACGCGATGGCGGCCGTCGCCCTGCGCCACGAACTGCGCGAGCGGATCGAGCCCACCGAAGTCCGAGTCGTCGGCCTGCAGGACGCTCGTGCCGTCCGGCGCGAACACCTCGAGGCACGGGTCCCAATCCCCGTCGCCGAGCCGCACGCCCTCGAGCTCGAGCGCGACGCGCTGGCCGGCGACGGCGTCGAACGCATACCAATCCTGATCCTCCGGCAGGATGCGCCCGTCGATCGTCGCGTCGAAGGGTACGAGCTGCGCGGACTCGAAGCTCGCGTGCGGTTCGCGCCCCTCCTTGTGCGTGGGCAGGGGCCCGATCGCGAAGGCCTTGGCGCGCGCCAGCCCACGCCGCGTGCGGAGCTGCAGCAGATGCGTGCCCAGCGGACAATCCGCGGCGATCCGCAGCTTCAGCGTCGCCCGGTCGTCGCGCTCCGCCGTCGCCGCGAGCACCTCGATGCCCGGCCCGAAGCTGATCGCACCGACGAGGTCGCTCAGGCCACGGCCGAGGCAGAGCACCTCTAGTTCCTGTCCCGGCGCGGCGCCGCGCGGGCGGAACACGCTGAGTTCCTGCGCCGAGAGCAGGCCGGCGAGGAGGCCCAGGGCCAGGATCGGACGAAGAGCGAGCATGAGCGCGACGGAGAGAGCGGCGAGAGCGCCGGGACGATAGCAGGACCGTGCCCGGCCATCATGGCTCGATCGCACGCCGAATCCTCCCAGGGCCTCGCGACGATCCGCAGCCGCCTGTCAGGCCGCGGGACGCGGCGGTCAATCGCCGTCCATGAGCTTCGCGAGCCGCGCGAGCGCTCTCGAGAGGGCCGTTCGGGCCGCGCCTTCGGTCTTTCCCATGGCCTGCGCCACCTCGGCACGGGGCAGGCCCTCGATCCGTGCCAGCCAGATGATCTGACGTTCCTCCTCGTTCAGCCTGGCGAGTGCCGCCTCCAGCTTCGCTTGGGTCTCGGCAGCGATCGCGTGGTCCATCGGGCCGAGGATGCGCGCGTAGATCCCACAGACGATCGGGTCCGCGTCCGACCAGGAATCGAGGGGCACGAGCGCTGCACCGCCCCCCCGCTTCTCGGCACCGTGACGTCGTGCGCGATCGGCGAGCTTCCGTTTCGCTGCGACGAAGAGCCAGC
>JADLHO010000240.1 GCA_020848735.1 Planctomycetota bacterium
GATTCCCCGGTCGCAGATTCCCCGATCGCCGATTCCCCGATCGCCGATTCCCCGATCGCCGATTCCCCGATCGCAGGGCACTTTCCCGCCACCTGCCGGTCCGAAGCCGTGGTGCGACTCCGCTTCGACGTCGATCTCGCCGGAGTCGATCGCCGACTGCTGGCGCTCAGGCTGCTCGTCGACGAGCTCGACGCTGCTCCGGGTCCCCTCGGCGGGGACCGTGACAGCGTGGAGTTCTCCATGCCGGTGTGGACTCCGGGAAGCTATCTCGTCAGGGAGTACTCGCGGCACCTGCGCTCGCTCCGCGCCGAAGATGGCGCCGGCAATCCGCTCGCCTGCCACAAGTCCGCCAAGAACCGCTGGCGGGTCGCCCGCCCTTTGGACGGGCGGCTGATCCTGCACTGGCAGATCTACGCGCGCGACCTCTCGGTCCGCACGGCCTACACCAACGGTGAGTTCGCCTTCTGGAACGGGGCATGCACCTACCTCTGGCCGGTGGGTGCCGAGGCCTTGCCCGCCGAGATCGCGGTTCGGCTGCCGCCTGGCTGGAGCCTCGCCGCCGGCAGCCTGCCGGTCGCCGACGAGACGGGCCCCCTCGCGCGCTTCTCGGTCCAAGACCAGGACGAAGCCGTTGATCAGCCATGCCTCGCGGGGCGCCTGGCGACCTTCGAACTCGAGCTCGATGGCTGTCCACATCGCTTCGTCGAGGTCGGACGCGAGGGGATCCCGATGCCGGAGTCCTTCCGGGGCGACGTCCTCGCGGTCCTGCGGGCGAGTGCGGCCGTCTTCGGCGGTGCGCTGCCTTTCGAGCGCTACACCTTCCTTTCGCTCTTCGCCGAGCGCGGTCGCGGTGGTCTCGAGCACCGCGACTCGTCGACCTTGCTCGCGCCCCGCACCACCTTCGCGCCGCGTGCGGCCTACGAGGACTACCTCGCGCTGATCGCGCATGAGTACCTCCATGCGTGGAACGTGAAGCGCATGCGTCCGCGCGAGTTCTGGAGCTACGACCTCGAGCGCGAGAACCACACGTCGTTGCTCTGGGTCGCCGAGGGATTCACCGCCTACCTGGACGATCTCCTCTGCCTGCGCGCCGGCTCGATGACTCCGCGCCGCTACCTCGGCCGCCTCGCCTCGCATGTCGACGCGATGCACGCCAATCCCGGGCGCTTCCGTCAGTCGCTCGCGGAAGCGAGTTTCGATGCGTGGCTCCTGCTCTACCGCCCCGACGAGAGCACCCGCAACGCGACGCAGAACTACTACACGAACGGCGCGCTCGCCGCGTTCGTCATCGACGCGGCCATCCGTCGTGCGAGCGCCGGCCAGCGCTGCCTCGATGATGCCCTGCGCGAACTCTGGCGGACCACCTACGTGCAGGGTCGCGGTTACGACCACGCCGATGTGTGCCGCGCGATCAGCGTCGCCGCCGGTGAACCGCTCGAGGCCCTCGTCGACAGCCTGACCCTGCGCAGCTTCGAACCCGATCTCGACGGCGCACTCGCGCTCTTCGGACTCCGCCTCGAGTTCGAGGACGAGGCCGGACTGCGACTCGGCGTCCGCCTCGACGCGCAGCGCAGCACCATCGCCTCGGTCCAGGATGGGAGTCTCGCTGAGCGCGCCGGGCTCGCTCCCGGCGACGAGATCCTCGCCCTCGATCGACTGCGCGTGCAGGCCGAGAACTTCGACGCGATCTGGTCCTTCCGCGCGGTGGAGGGTCAACCGGTCCGCGTGCTCGTCGCCCGCGAAGGCGCGCTCCGCGACTTCGAGGTCGTTCCCGAGCGCGGCAAGCGCGGGGGCAAGGCGCGGATCGTGGCCGCGGCAGTCGCGGACCAGGCGCAGCTCGCCCAGCGGCGCGCCTGGCTCGGAGCATCCTCGCTCGGTGGCGGCACCGCCGACTGATCGACGACTCCCGAGAGCTCGCGCGCAGCGCGCACGCTTCTGCGGGTACTGGATCCGTCGCCGCCCATCAGGCGGCGGAGAGGGGGAGGCCGCACATCGCGGCCGATGCGGGGGAGGCTCGAGCTCCCCCGGGAGCGAGAACCAGCGCGGGCCTCGGACCGTCGCATGGGTTGCGGGCTGATGCCCGCGCTGAATCAGCGAGCGGCGATTCAGCTCCTCGCGTGCGATCCGTCACAGAACGGCGGATTCGCCGAACGGCCGCAGCAACACCAGGCAACGCTGCGTTCGACGTCGAGCAGCACCTTCCTGGGTTGCATGGGATTCCCTTCCGCCGTCGCGGCGGCATCGCGGTGCGAACCATCGCAGTACGGGAAGCGCGCGCTGAGCTGACACTGGCAGAGCGCGTACTTCCCCGGCGGGCACCTCACGACGAAGGGGCAGTTCTGAGGGCGTCCGGGCGGGTTGCCGGGCGCGAGTCGCGCGGGACGCGCAGGGTCTTCGTGCTCGCCGCTCATCGCATCTTCCGGACGACGCCCTTCAGGACCCCGCGGATCTCGCAGCGCTCGGGGAAGATCGGAGAGAGAGCGGAGTTCGCGGGCTGGAGCCGCACGCGGCCATTCTCGTAGTAGTAGCGCTTGAGGGTCGCCTCTTCGCCGTCGACCACCGCCACCACGATGTCGCCGTTGCGCGCGGTCGCCTGGCGCTTGATCACCACGTAGTCGCCGTCGTCGATGTGGTCCTCGATCATCGACTTGCCCTGCACCCGCAAGACGTAGTGGTCGTCGCCGGTGGGCACGAGATCGGTGAGTGGAACGACCTCGGCATGCTCGACCGCCTCGATCGGTCGCCCGGCCGCCACGACGCCGAGGATCGGCAGCTCCGAGACCGGCCGTCGCCCGTGGTTGCGCTCCTCATCGGGATCGAAGAGCACCGCCACGGCGCGCGCCCGGGCGCGGTCCCGCTGGATCGCCTTCTTCTCCTCGAGGTGTCGCAGGTGCTCGTGGATCGTGATCTTGCTGACCCCCAGCGCCTGCGCCGCCTCTTCGAGGGTCGGCGAGATGCCGCGCTGCTGGCGGTAGTCGCGGAAGAAGCGCAGCACGCGAAGCTGCTTCTCCGTGAGCATCATGTGCGTGGGGCGTTCGGCGTCGGGTACCAAGGTGCGGGTTCCTCGGGTTCGGGGAGACTCGGGGGGGAGACTCGGGGGCCCAGGTTCGGGTCCGGGCAGACACCCTGCGCCGTGACGGCGGCAGTCGCGACAAGGAGTTCGGAGAAAGTTCGGCGCTCAGAGATAGGCGGCGGCCAGGAGCATCGAGCCGACGGCCAGGACGGTGCCGAGCGCTTCGAAGACGAGCGGTCCGAGGTCCGTTCGCCGTGCGCCGCTCCTCGTGCTCGCCGCGTTCGGCGTCGGCGTCTCGTTCCAGCGGCCGAGTACGACCAGGGTCGGAGCTGCCTGCACCGCGCAGACACCGGGCATCGCGGGCTTCCGACCGCGGGGCGCGCGAGGCTTCTGCTGCCGCCGCGCCGGCTGGCGCTCCGCGGCGAGCGCTTCCTGCCGGAGCGGGTTGGCGGCGCGGGTGTCGAGGACCAGGGTCTCGCGGCGCAGCTCGCCGCGCTCGAGGGAGGGCTCGCGCAGCGGCGCGCTCGCGAAGGACAGGCAACCCTGGACTGGACGGGGGGATCGAGTGACAGCCATGTTCGTGCCTCGTTCGGGACTGCGCTCAAGTTAGGGATCTGTTCGTCGAAAGCAAGTCTGCCCCTGGAGAAAACCTAACAAAAGTTCAGGGGTCTCGTCGAGCGGCTGCCGCTTCGACCCTGACCCATCCCCATCGCGCCGGACCTGCAGCCGCGGTGCCCTGAGCCGGCACCCTCTTCCTGCCTCGAAATTGGCGCTGCCGGGTGGTCCTTCCCCAACCTGTCCACATGTCCAGGCGACAGTCTGACACGGCCCTCGAAGTGAAGACCCCCGTCGACGTGTTGCTCGCCGAGCACGCGCTGCACCGCCGGATGCTGGCGGTGTTCGAGCGCATCGTGCGGGTCGTCGAGGGTGGCGCGGCCTTTCCGTCGAACGACGTCGCCTCGGTCCTGGGCTACCTGCGCGAGTTCGTCGAGCTCGTCCACCAGCGACGGGAGAGCCGCACGATCTACCCGCTCGTGATGGAGCTCGCCGACGATCGGATCGCCGAGGAGGTCGGCCAACTCCTCGCGGATCACGACCAGACGCAAGAACTGCTGCAGTCGCTGTGGCTCTTCTGGGAGCCGGGACCCCTGCGCAGCGACGAGGTCGCGGTGTTCGTCCGCTTCGCGAAGGCCTACATCGAGCGGCTCCGCCGCCACATGGTGGTCGAGGAGCTCTCGCTCTTCCCCGCGGTCCTCGTCGTCGACGACCAGCGCCGCGCGGAGATCGCGGCCGAGCTGGAGCGGAAGGAACCCGGACTCACCGACCTCGCGTCCTGGTCGTCGGTCGTCGCCGAACTCGAAGAGCGCTGGATCGCCTGAGACTGGATCACTTCAGACTGGTGGCGCCCGCGCTGCCGCCGTCGAGTTGCGCGCGCGGCGGGGCTATAAGGTCCCGCGGCACCGGACCCCGCTGTCGTCGCGAGCCACTCGCGCCGGCGGCGAGCTGTCACGCGACCAAGTCTCGTCGAGGAACCTCGAGGAACCGGGTGGGCGGTACCGACTCGCTCCTCGCGCTCCCCGCGGCAGACCAGCCACGGGCGCGGCCTCGTCGGACTTGGAGGGGGGGCCGGATCGCTCGTCCCATCTCTCCTGGTCCCTCGCCGCATGATCCTCGCGCTAGACCGTCCCCTCGTCTGCATCGACCTCGAGACCACCGGACTGGACGTCGACAAGGACCGCATCGTCGAGATCGGCCTCGTCAGGCTCGGCCTCGACGGCAAGCGTCAGTCCGTGCAGCGCCGCGTCGATCCGGGCATCGAGATCCCCGAGGCCTCGACGCGCATCCACGGCATCCGCAACGAAGACGTCCGCGGCCTCTTCGGTGAACCCACGCTCGGCAAGCTCGGCCAGGAGCTCTGCGCCTTCATCGGCGATGCCGATCTCTGTGGCTTCAACATCGCCTCCTACGACCTCCCGCTCTGGCTCGCGGAATGTCGTCGGCACCGACTCGAGTTCCCGATGGCCGGTCGTCGCGTCGTCGACGCGCGCACGATCTTCGTGACGAAGGAGAAGTCCTGGGACCGCTTCATCCTCGGCCCCCGCAACCTCAACAACGCCGTGCTGCACTACTGCGGTCGCGCCCAGGCCGCGAGCTTCGCCCAGCGCGACGAGGCCGGCGAAGGACTCGCGAAGAGCGTCGATCAGCAGAAGCGCCACTCGGCGGTGAAGGACGCCGAGGCCACGCTCGACGTCCTCCTGGCGCAGCTCGTCCGCCACGCCGATCTGCCGCGCACGGTCGCCGGCCTCGATGAGTTCTGCAAGTCGGCAGCGCTCGAGGCGAAGCAGGCGGCGGCCGGCTGATTCGTCCGGGCTCCTGGCGCGGGCATCAGCCCGCAACCCAAGCGACAGTCCAAGGCCCGCGCTCGTTCTTGCTCGCGGGGGAGGTCAAGCCTCCCCCGCACCGGCCGCGACTCGCGGCCTCCCCCTCTCCGCCGCCTGATGGGCGGCGACGGCGCCCACGGCGCCGGATCCGGTACCCGCAGAGTCTTGCGCGCTGCGCGCGCTCTCCCGGGAGTCGCGGATCAGTTCGGCTTCGCCATCTCGAGCAGGCGCTTGCCGAGCTCGTCGAGCGCGAGGCAGAGCGTGCGCTCCTCCTCGACGACGGGGTCGTGATAGGCCTGCGGGATGACCGTGCTGCGCTTGCTCAGCCCTTCGCCGAAGGCATAGAGCGTCGCACCGTCGGCTCCGACGAGCACGCCCTCGACGATCGCCGACGCGCGCACCGAGGTCCCCGGCACGATCCACATGCCGACGATCGTCAGGTACAGCAGGCTCAACACGTTGCCGCCGGCGTTCGAGCCCGCGGCGGTCTGGAGCAACAGGACCGCATCGGCACCGGCGAGCTGAGCCGCGCGCACGGAATCGCCGAGCGGGTCGGTCTGCTCTTCGCCGAGGCTCACGAGGAAGCGCGGGAGATAGACGGCGTCGAGCAGGATTCCCGCGCTCTTCGCCGTCTCGACCCAGCGATCGATCACGACGCGCTCGTCCTTCGACCAGGCGGCGCGATCCTCGTTCCGATAGCTGCCCGAACCGCGCAGCGGCGGCGCGATCGCCACCCGGAAGGGACGATCGAGCGTGCCCCGTTTCAGGTTCGCGACGCGCTGGCCGGCGAGCGCCGTCGGCGCGCGGATCGTGGAGTAATTCACATCCGTCGCACACGCGGTGCAGAGCAGCAGCGCGGCGATCGCGAGGAGGAGAGGGGGCACGGTGCGGAGTTTCATGCGGAGCGCGTCGCAGTCGCGACGGGGGGCGGGAGGATAACGCGCTCGGGGTCCAGCACGCCGCCGCCCGATTCCCGAGTCAACGCGCGCGCCGCGTCGCGAGGCCACGCAGCAAGAGCGTCCGCTCGCTGACGGGCTCCTCGTCGGAGGACTCGGGCTCGCGGTCCGCCAGGAACTCCTCGCCGGCCGCGCTCGCGCGCAGGAGCGCCGTGACCCGGTCGCTGTCCCGGCAGCGGCACGCGTAGTCCCAGAGCGCGGGCCACAGCGCCTCGCCCGGAGCTGCCGGCAGCTCGGCGAACGGGGCTGCGGCGCGCTCGAGCAGGCGCTCGGCATCGCTCGTCTCGAGTGTCGCGAACAGCGCCCGACAGCGCTCGGGTGAGAGTGCCGCCGGCGCGCGCGCGACCACGTCGACCGCGAAGCGCTCGAGATCGTCGATCTGCACGGGCAACCTGCCGCGCTGCGCGGCGAGCTCGAGGAGCAGGGTCGCGGCGCCGTCGGCGTCGCCGCGGACCGCCTGGCCGAGCGCGCGCTCCCAGGAAGACAGCGCCGGGTCGTCGTCGTGCGCCGTCGAGACGGTCGGTTGGACGCGCCGCACGCGGAGCGCCTCCGCGAGGATGCGTCGCCAGGCACCCGTGCCGCCCGCCCGCAGCGCCGCGACGAGCTCGTCGTCGGTCCGTCGGCCGCCTGCGATGCGCTCGCAGAGCACCCGATCCTCGACCTGGTCGACGAACAGCGCATGCGTTCGCAGCTCGAGCTCGGACCAAAGCGACTCCGGCAGGCCATCGACGAGCTCCGACGAATGGCCTTCGACGAAGTCCGGCTCGCGCAGGCGCGTGAGCAGCTCGAGACGTCCAGGCTCGGTGACCGACAGGCGCCGCACCCAGTCTCGGATCTCCGGCCCGTCCTCGCGCGGGATCAGGAGCGCCGGCGGCAGCTCGTCTTCGGCGAGCCCACCGAGACGATCGGGCGGTGCGAGGCGTCGCAGGGCCTCGCGCAGCTCGGCACCCCGCGCCAGGAGGCGGAGCTCGTCGTGCCAGCCGTCGAGCCAGTCGGCCGAGGCGCGACTCGCGATGCCCAGGCAGCGGGCGAGCTCGGCCTCGAACGGAAGGTCGCCCGCGCGCAGGTGGAGCGCGGTCAGTGCGAGCATCCCGATCTCCTCGATCGGTTCCGCGTCGGTGTGCGCTTCGACGCCCGCCAGAGCCGCGCGCAGGGCGAGCGTGTGCAGGCTGCGCGCGCGCTCGACGAGCGCGGACTGCCAGCGCGAGAGCGCGGCGCCGTACCTCACTCGACCTCGCGGCGCGGGCTCGAGCTCGCCGAGCAGGTCCGTGAGCGCCGCGAACGCCGCCCGGGGAGCCTCGGACAGATCCGTGTGGATCGCGCGCCAATCGCCCTCCAGCTCGAGCCGGCGCGAGGGTGACGGTGCCTCGACCAGTCCGAGGCAGGGACCCGCTTCGCCGTCGACGAGATGCTCCTGCCAGAGCTCGATCACGCGATCGACCCGCGCGCGCAGGTTCTCGGCAGCGCCCGGAACCACGGTGTCCTCGATGACGATCGACGCGCTCCGGCGCACGACCGGCGCGGCCTGGAAGCAGGGCTCGATCGCGGTCGACTCGCGGGGGACGCGCGGCCCGACCGCGAGCCAGTCGCCGCGGGACCCGCCGTGGACGTCCGCGACGTACATCGACTCCGCCGTCGCCGGCGGCCAGAGCACGCGCCCGCGCAGCGTCGGCACCACGAGCACGCGCCACTCGAAGGGGACGTGGGCGTGCAGGCCCGGCCGCGCGGTCACGATGCGATCCGCGTGGCGTTCGATGCCAGGCGCATCGGAGCCGAGCTCGAAACCGGCGGGCAAGGGGCAGACGACGACGGTCGGGCCCACGGCGAGGGGACTGCGCACGGCGATGCGCATCACGAGGGTCTCGCCCTCGACGACCTGGCCGTCCGCGATCGGCACCTCGCTGACCTGCGTGGTCCGCGGATCGCGGGTGCGGCGCAGGAGCGCGCGTTCGACGACGATCGGCGTCGACCATCCGGCATGCGTCGAGGCGCGCTCGCGCACGCGACCGCGCGCGCGCACGACGAGCTGTCCCTCGCCCGTCACATGACAGGTGTTGCCGATCGGGAAGCGCGTGCTCGCGCGGCGACCCTTCCCGGGCTCGAGCACGAGCGTGCGTTCGACCTCACCGCAGCGCACGCGCAGCCGCTGCACGGCGGTGCCCTGCGGCGCGTGCAACAACGCGAGCGTCGCGAGCGCGCAGCTCACGCCGTAGGTCGAGCCGCGGCCGTCGAGGACCTGCAAGGCGAGCGCATCGCCTGCCGCGGACAGCGACGGCTCCTTCGGTTCGAGCCGCACGGCCAACTCGAGGCGCAGTGCCGCCACCGCGAGGTCGCCCTCTCCCGCGAAGCTCGCGGCATGCTCGCGCGCGGCGGGTTCCTCGCGCATGCGCTCGAGGCAACGGCGCGCACGCGCGTGATCGTCCGCCGCATGCAGTGCGAGGCCGAGCCGGGCGAGGAGTCCATGCGGCAGCGACCGCTCGGCGTCGGCGAGGGCCACGGCCGCCGCGCGCGCGTGCGCGTGCTCCGGCAGCAGGCGCAGCACCGCCGCGGCGAACTCCGCATCCCCCGTCGAGGCGTGATGCGGGTCGCTGCTCACGCGCGCGATCGCCTGCAGCGCGTCGCCCCGCGATGGATCGAGATCGAGTCCGACCGAACGCGGGTCCAGGCCGCCTTCGCGCATCACGACGAGCCCGTGCAGGACGAGCGCGGTCATCGCGAGATCTGCGGGCTCGCCCGGCCACCACGCGAAGGCGGCACCCGGCGCCGTCTGCAGCGCGCGCATGCGGGACAGGCCTTCGACGAGGCGCGCACGGAACGCCTCGTCGCGATTCGGCGCCTCGCGCCCGTGCACGCGCGCGCCGCGGGCTGCGGCGAAGAAGGGCAGGAGTCGGGACAGCGTCTGCTCGACGCAGCCGTACGGGTACTGGGCGAGAGCGTCGGCGAGCGTCTCCGCGATCGCCGCCGTGCTCCCGAAGCACTCGATCTCGATGCCTTCGCGTGGATCGGCGCCGTCGGGCCACGGCACGTCGAGCGCCGTCCCGTTCTCCAGTCGGCCCTGCACGACGCTGGTCCTGCTGCGCAGGATGGCATCGGGCCACAGCCGGAGGATGCGGCGCGAACGATCGACGTGCGCACCGAGCGCCACCGCGAGATCGAGCTCCACCTCGCCTTCGCCGCGCGCGACGAGATCGACGAGGCACTGCGCGGTGGTCCCGGGCAGCAGGTCGGCCGCGAGCTCTTGCGACGCGACCGCGAGCAGGGGTGAGTTCGCCGCGAGGAGCACCTGCGCGCGATCGCGATCGGCCAACGCATCGCGGGCGCGATCGACGACGATCGGCAGAGCGATGGAGTCGCCATCGCGGAGACCGCGCGGGAGGAGCGGCTCGGCGGCGATCGGCAGGCGCGTCGTGAGCGCGCGCCGCGCGGTGAAGGTCACGCCGTCGCGCTCGACGCCGACGAAGGAGGCGCGCCAGGTCGTGAGGTCGTCGGGCATCGCGACGCGGAACCGCGCGACGCCGTCGCTCCCGGCGACCGCGACACGGAACGCCGCCGTGGCGCGGAACTCGTCGCGCAGCGTCGCTCCGCCGCTCATCCCGCCCATGGCCGGACCTCCCGCACCGGCGACCGGTCGTCCGGGTTCGCGCGCGTGCTGAGGCACGCGACCATCCACGAGCAGTTCGGCGAGCGCGAGACCCGGATCCGTCGGCTCCGCTGTGGCGAAGCGGCGCCAGCGCGGCTGCAGCGTCGGAGGTGCCAGACTCGCCTCGGGCTCCCGGTTGCGATCGGCGGCGAGCGAGAAGACGCGCTCGTCGACGATCGACAGCGTGACGACCGCGCCTTCGCCGATCGACGACACGCGGACCTCGATCTCCTCGCCCGGGCGGACGAGGTCCTGGAGTTCGATCGCCGGCGTCGGTCGCTCGCGGCGTGACACCGGCACCGTGGCCTGTGCGACGAAGCGCGCGCTGCGTGTCGCGGCGGCGATCTCGAGTCGGGGCCAGTCGGCGGCGAGCACGTCGAACCGCGCGTGTGCGCGCCCGTCGCCGTCGCTCTCGATCCTCTCACAACGCGCATCGCGGCCGCGGCCCGCGACGACGAGCAGCTCCTCGTGTGGACCGGTGACGACCGCGACGTGGCAGATCCCATCGACGACGACGGACTCGTCGACCTCGAGCCGCAGCTCGCTCGGACTCGCGATCGGCACCTCCGCCGCGGGCATCGACGGGTCGACGAGCCGCAGCGCGTGCGCGACCGTCTCGCGACGACCGTCCGGCGCCTCGATCACGAATTCGACGGCGAGCTCCCCGGCCGCGAGCTCCGCGGTGGCGATGGGCAGGCTCGCGCGCCCCTGCGCATCCGTTCGCAGGGTGCGCGACTCGACGCGGAGTTGCGGGTCCCAACCGAGCATGCGGCCCGACCGTGCGGTCGCGTGCACCGGAAGATCCGCGGCGGGACCGCCCGACGCGTGGCGCGCCGTGGCGGTGACGGTCACGACCGGCTGCCCACGCTGCACCTCGCGCGGTCCATCGACGTCGACGAAGAGCGCCGGGCGCCTGAACTCCGCGACGAGGCTCGGGGCGGCGTCGAAGACGCAGGTGACGGCTTCGCCCTCTTCGACCTCGAGCCGGAGACGCGCGTCGTCGAACGGCACGTCGTCGGCGATCGCGACGGCGAAGCTGGCGACCCCGGCCTCATCGGTGCGCAGCTCGAGACGACGCTCCTGCGGTGTCTCGGCGAACGCGCGCAGGACGAGCCGCCGATGCGGTGCCGGCGATGTCGAAACGCGGCGGTCGAGGCCGCTGCCGTCGTGCTCGCAATGTCGCAGCACCACGCGTCCGAGGATGGTCTCACCGCGGCGGTGGAGGGGACGATCAACCATCACGTGGGCGACATAGGGCGTCGCGTCGTCCACGCTCCGCTCGAAGGAGCGGGGTGCCGGGAGCCAGGCCACGTGGGCCTCGTCGCGCAGGAGGATCGCGTGCTCGAGACCGCCATCGCGCGGGATCTGCACGACCGCGGCGCCGTCGACCTCCCCCGTGATCGGCGGGCCCTCGGCGCGTTCGATCCGCAGCATCGCGGTCGCGTCCCGACCGTTGCGCCAGGTTCCGATCGCGAGCGTGTCGTGCTCGGCGACGCCGAGGACCTCGAGATCGGAGACCTCGATGCAGCGCACGCTGCGCCATGGTCGGCTCGCGGAGCGCAGCTCGATCTGCCATGCACCGGGCTCGAACGCGGCCAATGCGCTCGGGGCAAGATCCGTGTCCTCGCCGTCGCCGAGCAGCACGACGGTCCGCGTCGCCTCTCCCTGCCAGCGCAGCGTGCGCCAGTCGAGTGGACCGGGCGCGACGCGCGTGGCGCGCAGGAGGATCGTCTCGCGCAGGGGACGCGGCACGCGCCACGCGGCGTCGCTCGCGACCCGCAGCGGCGCGAACTCGTGGCGCGTCGTGCAGGCGAGGGCGAGCCAGTGCTCGGCGTTGTCGAGCAGCGCGCGATCACCCCCGCGCTCGCGTCGGGCGTCGAGCACCGCGAGCAGGCCCTCGATCACCACGTTCAGTGCCCCCGCATCGACCCTGTCCCGCTCGACATCGGGAAACGCCTCGATCTCCTGCGCGCCGTCGAAGACCTCGTCGCGGCCGAGCGCGATCAGGACCGCCGCCGCGGCGGCGTGGATCGCGTGATCGCACTCCTCGCCGGCCGCGGCATCGCGCTCGAAGGCGCGCGCGACCGCGAGCATCGCCGCAGCCCGTCGACTCGCGGGCAGGAGCGCTGCCTGCAGGCGCGCGCGCCGTGCCGGGTCGTGGACTCCGGCGAGCAGGATCCGCGCCGTCCCGGTCTCGCCGCGGAGCAGCGCCGCGACCGCCGCCGCGGCGGGATCCTCCGGCGGGAGCTGTGCGGACAGCGCGGCGCTGGTGGCCAGCGCGACGACGAAGGTCGCGACGGACGAACGAAGGGTGGAGTTCAAGGCGCAGGACCGTGGGGGCGATCGAGGGCGCGCGCGCCACGCAAGGCGCGTGCCTCCTCCCCGGGCCTGTCCGCCCCGGCCCGGCGAGCCTGCGTTGTTCCCGTCGTGGAACAGCAGCGAGGCTCGCCCGGCCCGCCCGCGCTCAATCCCGCAGTCTCAGCGCGAGCACCTGGCGCCCGACACAGCGACCCTGCAGCACGCCGAGATCGATCGCCGAGCGGAAGTGGATGCCGCCATAGAGCCGGCTGATCGCGGCCTCGTTCGCGGCGTCGTAGAACGACTGGAACGAGCGCGCGCTGTAACCGAGGAACGTGTTGGTCGAATCGGTGAAGCCGTAGCGATCCCCGAAGAGTCCGGTCATCACCTCCGCCCACGCGCCGGACTGGACCGAGTGGCCCGACGTGTATTCCGGGAAGGGCGGCGTCGTGATGGGGCTCACCCAGTTGGGATCCAGGTTGGCCTGGATGTAGGTGATCGGGCGCAGCAGGTTGTAGGTGAACTTGGCCTTCCAGCACGCGATGAAGGCATCGGCGACGGCGATCCCGACGCGCGCATAGGCATCGGCGGCGACGTCGAGCCTGGCACCCTTCTCCGCGAGGACCTGGGTCAGCAGCGAAATGGAGTGACCCGGCGGCGTTGCGGTCTGGCCAGGGTTGTCGGCCCACCAGAGCGCGATGTCGGTCTGCGCCTGGGTCAGCGCGTTCGTGGTCACGAAGACCTCGTTCGCTTCCTGCCAGAACAGCGAGGTGTTCACCGTCGAATACGGCGGGGGTGCACCCGGATCGCACACGTCGCTGGTGTCGAGCGCGAAGGTCCGATTCTCGCCCCAGTAGGGTTGCAGGGCCGACTGATTGCCGGGCGGCGTCGGCACCCAGAGACCGGGACCGACCGGCGGCGAATAGGAGCTCGGGAAGTTGCGGTCGAAGCCCTCGTGGCCGCGGTCGTTGCGCGACCAGAAGTAGACGGCATTCGCGACTTCGACTCCGAACGCCACCGATCGCGCGAGCGTCTCGGCGCTGGCCTGCCCCGTGAACGAGCTGGCGAGTTGAGTCTCGAGATCGTCGATCGCGGTCTTGTTGCCCGCACTGGTCTTCGGGTGGAGCAGACGTTGCATCCGCGCCAACACCGCATTGGCGGCAGCACCCCAGTGGTATGCCTTGCCGGCGAGCGGTCTCGGCAGGACCGTGAGTTCCTCGAGCTGACCGGCGAGCGAGCGGGCTCCCGTGATGCCGAAGCGCACCGTCTCCCACAACGCGACGCCCTGATAGGCGAACGCGCGCGAGGCGACCGGCGGCGAGAACCCGGGTGTGGTCCGAGCGAGCGTGAGCGCGAGATCGAACCAGGACCGCGCGATCGAGGAGTCGAAGGTCGCGGTGGCCGGCCCGGTGGGCTTCGCGGCGTCGGCCTTGCGGAACGGCAGCGCGCCGACCTCCCGGCCGATGGCCTTGCCCTGCTCGATGCCATTGTCGATCGCCGCGCGGTAGTGGATGCCGCCGTAGAGGCGGCTGATCGCGGCCTCCTGCGCCGCCGCGTGGAACGACGGGAAGCTCCGGGCCGGATAGCCCAGCGACGAGTGCGTGTCGTCGGTGAACGCGAAGCCGTCGCCGAAGGTCTGCGTGAGGATCTCGGCGACCGCACCCGACTGCACCGAGTGACCCGAGGTGTATTCGGGGAACGGCGGAGTCGGGATCGGCGAGACCCAGTTCGCATCGATGTTGGCCTGGATGTACGTGATCGGCCGCATCAGGTTCTGGTCGAACTTCGAGTACCAGCACGAGATGAAGGAGTCGGCCACGGCGATGCCGACCTTGCAGTAGACCTCGGCGAGGAGGTCGAGCTTGATGCCGTCACGCGCGGCGATCTGGTTGACGATGGAGACCCAGTGACCCGGTGGGGTCGCGGTCTGGCCGGCGTTGTCCGCCCAGAAGTTCGCGATGGCGGTCTGCTCGGCGCTGAGGTTCGCGGTCGTCTGGTAGACCTCGTTGGCCTCGGCGAAGAACGCCGACGCGGGATCCGTCGAGTACGCGGGATGTGGTCCTGGCTGGCAGGACGCGCCGCTGGCGAGGCAGAACGGGCGGTTGTTGCCCCAGGTCGCCTGCAGGGCGGGAGCGAAGTTCGGCGGCGTCGGGACCCAGAGCCCCGGACCGACCGGCGGCGTGAATCCCGGCGATTGGTTCGTGAGATGGCCGAACTTGCCACCGTCGATGTCGGCCCAGGCCTTGATCGCGGCCGCCACGGACTTGCCGTGCGCGGACGACCGCGTGAGCGTCGCCGCGGCCGTCGTGGCGGCGAACTCGTTCGCGATCGTGGATTCGAGGGTGTCGATCTGCGCGAGCGAGCCGCTCGAGGCGTGGGCGAAGAGGAAGCGCAGCGTATCGGCGAGCGCGGCGTTCGCGACCGCGCCCCAATGCCAGGCCTGCGTGGGGTCGGTGCGGGGCGTCGAGACGAGTTCGTTCAGCTTGCCCGCGAGCGACTGGTGCGAAGGCATGCCGTCGACGATCGCCTCGTAGAGTGCGACGCCGGCATACCCGAGCCCGCGCGATGCGACGGGGGGGGAGAGTCCGGGACTCGACTTGATGAGCTCGAGCTGCAACGCGAACCATCGCGACGCGATCGAACCGGCGAAGCTCTGCGCCGTGACGGCGCCCTTCGAATCGTTGCAGGAGGGCAGGAGCAGGGCGAGCGGCAGCGCGAGTGCGGCGAGCCAAGAGGCGCGCCGCATGAGGCGTATCTCGAGCATGGGACTCCGACGAAGAGGATGGAGAGAAGAGCGAGCGAGGGAGGTTTTCGCGCCTGTCGCCCGATTCGTCCAGAGCCGGAGGCAAGGGGGCGGCGACGGGCGGCTCTCCGATGGAGGCGGATGACCGCCCTTCCACGGTGCGAGCATGAGACGCGACGCCTGAGGGTTTGGGTCACACGCCGGTTGATCCGGACCGGGTGCGGCGGGTGTCATCGCGACGCCCCATCCGATCAGTCGGTCACGTGGGCAAGGCGCAAGGCATGACCTCACGATGAGCCAACGAATCGCAACCAGACGATCGATCGCCCTTCTGCTCGCCCTCGGTGCCTGCGCCGTCACCCACGACGGATGGCCGGCCGCCGGCGGACCCGCCGGCGATTTCGGCACGAGAGCCGGGCCCGCGCCCCGCGATTTCAGCGCGGCGCGCGGTGAGGGCATCCGCTGGCGCGTACCCCTGCCCGAGGCGGGGCAGAGCGGCATCTGCGTCGTGGAGGACCGCGTGTTCCTCAGCACTCTCGCGAGGGTCGATGCTGCGCCGGGCGCAACGCCCCGGCCGTTCAGCAAGGACATCCTCGGCTGCTGCTTCGACGCGCAGAGCGGCGCCTTGCTCTGGACCGTCGAGGTCCCGGGTGTCATCGAGAGTCCGAACCTCTATGCGTACTCCGACGCCTCGTCGCCCACGCCATGCTCCGACGGCGAGCGCGTCTGCTTCGTCAATGCCGCGGGTGGCGTCGCGTGTTGCGACCTCGTCGGCACCGTGCTCTGGCGACGCGGTTGGCGCCCCTGGGCGATCGAGGACGGCTTCCCGTTCAACAAGCAGTTCGAGCCCTTCATCGCGGACGGCGCACTGGTGAACCTCGAGCCGCGCGATGCCGGCGATCCGCTGGCCCGGCCGGGGTGGAATTGGCTGAGAGGCCTCGATCTCGCCGACGGGCAGACGCGCTGGATCGCCGAGGACGGCACCACGAGCTACTGCACGCCGGTCCTCGGCAGGACCGCCGACGGCACCGCGGCCGTCCTGCACGGCCGCGGTGGTGGGCACGGCGTACCCGAGCAGCCCGTGGGCCTCTCGCTGACGAGCGTCGCCGGCCCGGATGCCGGCGCGACGAGGATGCGTTACGTCGCCACGACGGGGCGCGACGGCGAGACGCTCGCGCAACCGGGCTCGGTCCATGCGCCGACCTGGCAGGCGCTCTACGTGATGCACTGGGACACTCGCCACGCCTATTGGTTCGTGCACAACCCGATCGAGAGCCATCTCGTCATCGATCTCACGACCGGCGCCGAGCTCGCGCGCCAATCCCTCGTCGCCCCGGTCGACTGGCGGCGCTTCGACGCCGGGCGCGAGGACTGGGTCCTCCAATCCGGCATCGATCTCCGCACCGTGGGCGATCCGTCGCCGCGCATGCGCTTCGACCCGGCAAAGGACGTCATCGTCGTCCATCCCGCCTGGCACTCGAACCTCGTCACGCACGGCAAGCACTGGTTCCTCTGCAGCACCGCACACGGCCGCAATGCGGAGCCCAACGCCTCGCGACCCGGGCGTCGCGGCGTCGCGGGTCCGTCGCATTGTCTGGGGCGGGTCGACATCGCGAGCGGCAAGGTCGAGTACCTCGAGTTGCCGGTCGAGGTGCTGCGGGAGTCGGGCGCAGCGGATCGCCTCCTCTGGGGTGAGGCCCGCCGCACACGCACCGAGAACGCGCGCGGGATCGACATCGCCGCCGAGGACCGCTCCCGCACCGACGGTTGGGAGATCCCCGCGTTCTGGGCCAGTCCGATCGTGGTCGGCGACACGATCTACTTCGTGACGACGCCGGGGATCGTCTACGTGGTCGACGCCTGCGCCGAGCCGCTCGACGGCAGGGCGCTGCTCGCGGTCGGCGATCTCGGCCCTCGCGGCGAGACCTTCGCCATGGGCGGCCTCGCGTTCGCGGACGGCTGTCTCTACGCGCGCACGGCGAAGGAGCTGCTCTGCATCGGCCCCGAGCTCAGGGATAGAGCGGATGGAGCTGGAGCCAGTAGGGAGCGGCGA
>JADLHO010000241.1 GCA_020848735.1 Planctomycetota bacterium
ATCTCTCGCGGCGACTGGAGCCTGCTACGCGGCGCTACGGCGCTTGCCGCGGCGGGACTCGCACCCGCAAGTTCGACACAGCATCGCCTCACCTCGGGTGAGGGTAGGCGTTCAGGACACACCATGACCGCCGCACGATACCCCGCGGCGAGGTCTGGGCCTTCCCGGTGGAGCGAAACGTGGCCGCAGCAAAGCTCAGCATCTGTCTCGCGCGGCGGACGTGGCCGACGCGGCGAAGCGGGACGAACTCGGGACGGCAAAGGCCGGGACCGTCGTGCCGCAGCGACCCCCGTGCCCGGTCCTTGCGCATACGATCCCGCGCCGCTCCTCGACCACCATGACGACCTCCCGCTTCCTCTGTTCGGCAGCCGTCGTGCTCGCCGTCTCCTCGCTCCCGGCGCAGTCCTCGATCTGCCATGCCGTCTCGAACAACACCGTCTTCGAGAACGGTTCTTCGATGGGCGGCCCCAATCTCTGGCTGGCCATGCGCACGCAATCGCCGGTGGCGCTCTCCGCGACCCGCGTCGAGATCTGGACCGGCGAGCGGACGGGCACGAACACGATCGGGCTGTGGACCCACGACGCGGTGAACAACCGTCCGGCCGTGAACCTCGGCTCCTCCGCGTGGAGCATGTCGGCGATCAATGGCTGGCAAGGTGCCAACCTCCCGGCGCCGGTCGCCATTCCCGCGAACACGGACTTCTGGATCGTCTGGGCGCCGGTGAATTCGGCACAGTCCTCGATCCAGCAGAACACCGGCGGGGCGACCGTCTATCGCGGCAGCTTCGACGGCGGTCAGAGCTGGAACGGCCCCTTCACCGGGCCGATCTGGAAGTTCCGCATCCACTGCGGTGGGAGCCCCGGGCATTACGAGGTCTTCGGGACAGGCTGCGCCGGCGCGACGCGTCGGACCCCGGTGCTCGGCTTCTTCGGCGTCCCGACGATCGGCCAGAACATGGTCCTGATGCTGCGCAATGGACTGGGGGGCGGCAACGCGTTCGTCTCGGTCGGCATCTCCGACACGCTCATGAATGGCGTTCCGCTGCCGATCGATCTCGGTCCCGCCGGCGCGCCCGGATGCCGGGTGCTCGCCTCGATGGAGATGGTCGTCGGCGTCCCGATCGACCCGACCGGGGAATCGAATCTGACGCTCCCCATTCCGGCGCAGCCCGCACTGGTCGGTGCGTCGTTCTTCGATCAGTGGTTCGTGCTCGACCCCGGTGCGAATGCCCTGCAGCTCGTGCTCAGCAACGGCGGCAAGGGAATCATCGGCGATTGAGCCAATACCCGCTGGACGACGCGGCTCAGAGCGTGACCATCGCGCGCTGCGACTGCGTGGGATCCACCGCGAGCGTCCCGCTCCGCCGATCGCCGTTCGCGAACTCGATCACGACGCGCATCCCCGCCATCGCCGCACCGTCGATCCCGGCACCGAAGTCGGTGTCGACGTCGAATTCGAACTTCACGTTGTTGCGGAACGCGCCGCCGGTGAAGGCGAAGACGAGCTCGGAGTCGGCACCCTGCAGGACGAAGCCCTGATTTGCCGCGGGGTCGCAGGGCGAGACCGGGCTGCCGGCGAAGTCGAGACCCGCGGCGATCGCGGAGCCGTTGCGGAACGTGCCGCGACAGCCGACCGCCGTGCTGTTGCCGCCGTCGAAGCGATCGGCCATGGCGAGCTGATCGGGGTCGAAGAGCATCCCGCCGACCGCGGTGAACGTGACGCGCGTGATCGCGATCGCCGTCGGGTTGCTCACCGCGAAGAAGCCGGAACTCGTCACGGAGTTGAAGCTGTTCGGTCCCTTGGCCTCGACCAGCACGCCGAGCGGCGCCCGCAGGTCGAGATCCAGTTCGACCTCGTTCGTCGCGACCAGCGGCAGGTAGGGACCGGGCACGCGGGCATCGAGCCAGATCGCCTGCAGGCGGAATGGCGCGTTCGGCGGCAGGATCGCCGCGGGCAGCGTGAAGGTCGTGTTCGCCGTCAGCGGCACGTCGATCGCGAAACCGCTCGGCACGGAACCCGCGAAGGTCGCAACGAAGTCGGCGAGCGACGCGAACGGCGCCCCGAACACGGTGAGATTGCCGCAGGCGAGCGCATCGGGACCGAAGTTGGCGAAGCACGCGATCGGCGCGTTCGCCGGCGCGCCGGCGGCGCGGATGGCGAGGCTCTGCGCGCCGAGCCGCATCGTCTTGAAGCTGCGGTCGAGCGGACCGGAGTCGACCTGGGTCAAGAGCTCGTAGCCGTCGGGCAGCGTGTGGACCGCGCGGAGCGAGGCGACGAAGACGCGGTCGGGGCCGGTCTGGTCGAGGCGCGCGATCACCGTGCGAAGGCCCTCGTTCCAGATCGTGAGCCCGCCCTCCACGCCGGCTGCGGCGAAACGGCGACCGGTGGGAAGGCCGCTCGTCTTGGCGATCTCGATCACGTCGCCCGCCGCCGGCTGCGAGTAGATCCAGAGGCTGTTCGCGACGGGATCGAGTGCGAGCCCGTAGATCGACCAGTTCGAGGTGTTCGGGAACTGCCGCAGGACCCCGCCGCTGAGGTTCATCTCGACCAGCGGACTGCCGTAGCTCGCGACCCAGAACGACCCGTTGCCGCCGTTGCCGCCGCGGTCGAACGCGAGGCCGCGGAAGGTCCCGACGAGCACGTGCGCCTGGCTGTTCGTGAAGCTGCCGAGCGGCCGCGGGCCATTGGCCGCGATCACCTGGGTCACCGGAGCGCCCTGCGGGTCGAAGCCGAAGACCTGCAGCTCGTCGCCGCCGAAGAGGTTCGTGCCGTCGCTCGTGAGATCGCGCAGCCCCCAGAACGACGCGTTCGTCGCCGTGGGTTGGGCGAACGACCGCAGCACGTTGCCCGCCGCATCGAGGACGTAGACGAGGTGCGGCGGCAGCGCACCCACACCGCGCGAACTGACGAAGAACTCGGTGCCGACCCGCTCGATGCCGAGGTGCCCGTTGTTGCCCGTCCGCGCGTCGAGCGGAAAGGACGAGATCGGGCTGCCGAGACCACCATCGGGGCAGGCGTTCTGGGCGGCCAACGCGGTGGCGAGAGCGAGAGGGAGGCAGGAGCGGAGCAGCATCGATCGGTGGCGGAGTTCGCGGAGGACATTACCGCGGCGGCGGAGGCGCGGGCTGCGAGCCGCCCGGGGGCCCTCGCAGGCCGCCGCCAAGTCGCGTTGCCGTCGCACACACGAAACCGGACGGCTTGTCCGTCGGATCGGCGCGCCCACCCCACCGAAACGCCGACGGCCCGCGCTGCGGAACCGCAGGACGGGCCGTCATCGGGAACGCGGAGCGCGTGCCCTCAGAGCTTCGACGCGTTCGCCGCGAGGTACTTCGCGACGCCTTCCGCGTTGGCCTTCATGCCGTCCTTGCCCTTCTTCCAGTTGGCCGGGCAGACCTCGCCGTTGGTCTCGGTGAACTGGAGCGCGTCGACCATGCGGATCGCCTCGTCGACGTTCCGGCCGAGCGGCAGGTCGTTGACGATCTGGTGGCGGACGACGCCGTTCTTGTCGATGAGGAAGAGCCCGCGGTAGGCGACCGCGCCGTTGCCCGTGAGGACGTCGTAGTTCGCCGCGATCGACTTCGTGAGGTCCGCGACGAGCGGATAGTCGATCTTGCCGATGCCGCCCTTGTCGACCGGCGTGTTGCGCCACGCGTTGTGCGTGAAGTGCGAGTCGACCGAGACGCCGACGAGCTCGCAGTTGCGCTCCTTGAAGTCCTTCACCTTGTTGTGGAAGGCGATGATCTCGGAGGGACACACGAAGGTGAAGTCGAGCGGGTAGAAGAAGAGCACGACGTACTTGCCCTTCATCTCCGACAGCGAGAGCTCCTTGAAGCTGCCGTCGGGCATCACTGCCTGGGCCTTGAAGTCGGGAGCCTGCTTGCCGACGAGGACTGCCATGATTCGGTTCTCTCTCTCTGGACAGCGCTGACGAGAGCGCGCGGAACGGGCGCGGCAGACCGAAGCGGTCCGGACGCGCGGAAACGGGGGGCTTTGTAGAGCGGCCCGGGAACGACCCCAAGCGCTTTCGACGATGGGGCCGATCGCGGGCGGCTATCGGCGCGGGTGCCCGAGCAGGACCGCCCCCATGCCGGACACGCCGATCGGCGACCGGGCGCGCGGCGACGACGCGGGGGGTCCTAGGATCGCGGCAGCCACGGGCACGGTTCCATGGCTCGTCGCCGTGGCAGAGAGCGGCACGCGGGCCCATCATGCGCGCCCCTCGCGGACCCTTCATCCGGGGCCCGACCTGTTTCCCCAAGTGGCGAGACCATGCGAACGACCGCGACTTTGTCCACCGTCCTCCTCTGTGCCGCGTGCGCATCGAGCGGCTCCGGCGCGCCCGTCGAACCGATCGACACCCAGCGGTCCTCACGCAGCTTCGAGTTCACGTACGAGGCCGCGATCGACACCGTGCCGGCGGGCAGCAAGGAGGTCCGGCTCTGGATCCCCGTGCCGATCAGCACCCTCGATCAGCGGATCGAGGACGTGCGGATCGCGAGCTCACACCCGTACGAGCAGCACCCGATCCGGCACGGCAACGGTTCCAGTCTCTGCGTGACCTCACCCGGCGAGCCGATCAAGGTCGCGGTGACGGTGCGGTGCACGCGCTACGAGACGCGCGGCGGCGGTCAGGCCTCGGGTGCAGAGCTCCAGCTCGCGCTCCAACCCGACACGATGATCCCCCTCACGGGCAAGGTCGCGAGCGTCGCGGCGGAGATGGAGAACGGTCCGAGCGCGGACGACACCGCTCGCAAGCTCTACTGGCACACGCTCGATCGGATGAAGTACGACAAGCCCGAGGGCGTGCCCTGGGGTCGCGGCGATGCGGAATGGGCCTGCGACGCCAAGGTCGGCAACTGCACCGACTTCCACAGCTACTTCATCGGACTCGCGCGCAGCAAGGGCATCCCCGCGCGCTTCGAGATGGGCTTCTCGATCCCGGGAGGAGCGGATGAGGTCGCGAAGGTCAACGGCTACCACTGCTGGGCCTGGTTCTGGTCCGACAGCTTCGGCTGGGTGCCGGTCGACATCTCCGAGGCCGACAAGGCCCCCGCGAAGGCCGAGTACTTCTGCGGCACGCTCGACGCCGATCGGGTGACCTACGTCGGCGGCCGCGATCTCGTCCTCACGCCCAGCCCCAGGAAGGGTGCGCTCAACTTCTTCATCTACCCCTACGCCGAGATCGACGGCGCGGAGTGGAAGGACGTGAAGCGGGCGTTCTCGCGCCGCAATCTCTGATGCGCGGCGGCCTCCGCGCAGGGCGCGCGGAAGCCAGCCTCGGTCGGCGCAAAGGGCGTCTCAGCGACCGAACTGCGCCTGCACCGCGTTCGAGAACGCGAAGAACTCGGGCTGGTTGAAGTCGACGAAGGCCGACTGGAACACCAGGTCGTAGACCGCCGCGTCCCCGGGGATGGCGAAGCTGGAGCGGCCGTTGCCGTCCGAGGGCAGCGCGATGCTCACGAGCAGACCGCCGAAGGACACGAGGTTGCCGCCGAAGATCGGCAGGTCCGGCAGGCCGTAGAGCGAGATGAGCATCACGCCCGGCACCGCGGCGCCCGCGCCCGCGGTGTAGTAGGTGCTCGACTGGTTCGCGGCGAGGCCCTGGCCACAGATCTCGGCCGTGACGCTGCCCGGGCCCTGCGAGCCGAGGTTCGGCTGGCCGACGCCACCGCGCATCCAGAAGCCGATCGTGGCGCCACCCTCGAAGCTCACCATCGGGTTGCGCAGGTTGATCGTGTTGAAGGTGGTCAGGCGCACCCAGCGCGTGGTCGTGCCATCGACGAACTGGAACGAGGTCTTGCACGACGGCGTGCGCGCCGCGACGAAGTTGTCGACCCCGCTCGTGCCCGGAGGCGTGAGCACGACGTTGGCCGAGGTCGAACCGGAGAAGCCCGGCTCCTGGATCATCACCTCGGTGCCCTGCGCGTAGGGATCGAAGGTGCCGAACACGACCGTCGTGGGGCCGCCGCCCGCGGGCGTGTAGGTGTTCTGCACGTCGTCGATCCAGAGCGAGATCGGCGTCGTGATGCCCTGGAAGTTCACCACGCGGATGTTCTCGAGCGTGCCCGAGAGACCGTCGATCACGCCGTTCGCGGTCGCCCCGGCGAACGCGACGATCGGGTCCGTCGCGAGGTTGAACTGGAAGTACTGCCAGGTGCCGTCGAGTGTGAGCGTCTGAGCGTCGCGGTTGACCCACTCGATGCCGCCCGTGATGCCGCCGTTGTCACCGACGAAGGTGAAGGGCACGCCGGCCGCGCCGGTCTCGCGCACGCCGATCGAGATCTGGACTTGAGGGGCCTGCGCCGCAGCGGCAGCGCCGAGCGCGAGCGTGAACGGGAGGATGAGTCGCTTGGACATGGAGGCTCGTTCCGAGTTGGTGGGAGAAGACTCGTGCGGGCGCGGCAGGCTGCGCCGTCACTCCGGCACGGGAGAGGGCCAGGATAGCTTCGCGACGAGACGGAACCGCGCGCGCGTACCGAAGCGGGACCTCGCGCGTGCGGTGGACGGCAAGCCGGCGGCGCCCGAGCGGAACCCGCTCACGCGCGAGATGCGCACGCCACCGCGAGGCGCGCCGAACGCGCCGCGCCCTCGAGCGTCGAGGGCAGTCCGGTGTCGGTCCAATCGCCGGAGAGCAGCAGATTGTCGATGCCCGGCACCGGACCCGCCGGGGGCCGCAGCGCGCGTTCGCCCGGGCGCGGCCAGAGGGTCGCGCGCGACTCCTTGCACACGCGGGCGTGCACACCGCTCGCGAGTCGCGCCGCAGGAAAGGCGCGTCGCAGTTGTTCGAGTGCGCGCGTGACGATCGCGTCGACCCCGACTCCGTCGAGGCCGCGTGCGCCGCCCGAGATCACGGCGAAGCGCTCGCGCGGCTCGCCGGCACGCCGACACACGAAGTGGAAGGGCTCGCCGTCGACGAGCGCGACCAGCGGGTCCGCGGGCAGGCCGGGATCGTGTTCGCACCAGAACGCGACCGACAGCATCGGCTTGCCTTGGAGTCGCGCGGCGTCCGTCACTCCCGGCGCGACCTGCGCGAACGCGTGCCAGGGCAGTGCGGAGAGCACGAGCTCGTCGCGCGCGACCGTGCGCCGCGTGCCGTCGGCGAACCGCACGGCGCACACCGCACCGTCGTCGATCTCGAGCGCCGCGACGCGCGAGGCGAGCCGCACGGTCACGCCTTCGTCGCGCAGGCCCGCGAGTGCGGGCTCGCCGACGATCGCGCTCCACGGCGCATCCGGGACGAGGATCGCACCGCGACGACCGGCACCGCCGAACGCGCGCTTCAGGGTGGCGAGCAGCAGCGCCGCATCGACCTCCTCGGCCTCCGCGTTGAGGATCGCGCGACAGAGCGGATCCCAAAGGACCGCGCGGGGCGCGCCGTCCTGTCGGTGACGGGTCAACCACTGCGCGAGACTGCAACCGTCCTTCGGCACGAACAGCGACGCCGCGAGTCCACGCGCGGCGCGCAGGCGATCGCGCCACCGCAGGGCGCGCGTCGTGAGCAGCGCGATCGGGAAGGTCAGCGGCACCGGACCGGGAAGGAGGCGCAGCGCGGACGCACGCCCATCGCGCTCGCGGTAGGCGAGGGTCAGACGCGTCGCGCGCGCGAAGCGACCCTCGCTGCCGATGCGTCGCAGGAGCCAGCGGAACTCGTCGTAGCAGCCGAGGATGACGTGTGGACCGTTGTCGATCGGCGGTTCGCCCGCGCGCGACGGCAGCGTGAACGCCCGACCGCCGAGCCACGGGTGCGCCTCGTGCAGCTCGACCGACCAGCCGGCGTCGCGCAGCCGGAAGGCCGCCGCGATGCCGGCGACTCCGCCCCCCAGGACGAGGGCACCGCGCGGACCGGCGACGGGCATCGTCATCGGCCGAGCAACTTCGCGCGCAGCACGGCGCGCGCGAGGATCGCGAGCTTGATCGCGCGCGGCACACGCACGCGCGCGGCACGACAGAGCCCGGCACCGCGCCGCCCGATGCGCTCGAGCAACGCGCGGTAGACCTCGCCCATCACGCGTGCGGGTGCGAGGGCCACGGCCTCGGCACGCGGCAGGATCGCCTCCGCCCGGACGAAGCGCTCACGCGCGATGCCGACGAACTCGGCGATCAACCCATCGAGCGCCGATCCCGGCGCATAGAGCTCGGGTGCCGCGTCACCACGGAGCCATTGCGGATCGACGCCGTGCGCGGCGATGCGATCGCCCGGCAGATAGACGCGGCCGGCGCGCGCGTCGTCGCGGAGATCGCGCAGGATGTTCGTCAACTGCAGGGCGAGGCCGAGGAGCTCCGCATAGGCGCGCGCCGCCGCGGACCGCGCACCGAAGACCGGGAGACAGGCCAGGCCGACCGCGGAGGCGACGCGACGGCAGTATTCGTCGAGTTCGGTCAGCGTCGCGTAGCGGGTGCCCTCGACGTCCATCGCGACGCCGGCGATCACGAGGCGGAGATCGCCCGGATCGACGCCGAACCCGGCAACGGCGGACGCGACGGCGGCGCCGATCGGCGTGGCGGGGACTCCCCGCTCGATCGCGTCGAGTTCCCGCGACCAGAACGCGAGACCGGCGCGCGCCTCGGCGAGGCTCGGCGCGTCGTCGCCGGCGTCGTCGACGACGCGACAGAACGCGTAGACCGCCTCGAGCGCGGCTCGCCGCGCCCGCGGCAACATCGCGAACGCGGTGAGGAAGGAGCTGCGCGAGGCCCGCGCGACCTCCGCGGGCGAGCGGGTGCTGCCGCCGACGACGCCGGACGGGGCGTCGAGCCCAGGGGTCGGTGCAGAACGGATCACGGCGTGCGCGGGGCGGACGGCAGGGTAGGCAATCCCGCACCGCAACGCCACGCAGGCGGGTGTCACCGATCGAAAGGCTGCCACACCGTGGCGCCGCTCCGACCCGGATCGGGGCCCAACCAACGAGAGGCAAGCCGTGGAGATCGACTTCGACCAGATGGACAACGTGTCCGATTACGTCACCGTGCCGGAAGGCACCTATCTCTGCCGATTGGCAGAGGTGATCCCGGGGACCACCCGCAATGGTCATGAGCGCTGGGGCATCCGGCTGATCGTGGCGGAGGGCGAGTTCGTCGGACGCCAGGCGGCCTGGGACGGACTCGTCTTCTCCGACCGCGGGACCGCGCGCGCGCGTCGCGTGCTCGCCGCGCTCGGCCTGCCGACGCAGGGCAAGGTGCGGGTGGAGCCCGGGGACCTCGTCGGGCGCCAGGCCTTCGTCACGGTGAAGCCGACTTCGTTCCGCGACCCGAACACGGGCCGGACCGTGCGTCGGAACGAGGTGCCGTACGAGGGCTGGCTGCCCTGCGAATCGCCGGTCGCGGCCCCGGCGAAGGAGTCGAAGCCCGTCGCGAGCGACGACGACGACGACGAGCCCGACTTCGCGAAGCTGCCGTTCTGAGCCGTCGATCCGAGGATGCGACCGGTCCCTCGCGCCACGAGGCGAGTCCGGATCGAATGCGCGCCCCCCGATGGCCAGGACACGCGTAGCCGACCGAGTCGAGCAGCTCCGCCGTCAACTCGACGACGCGGCGAGCCGGTACTACACGAGCGGGGACTCGCCGCTCGGCGACGCGGAGTACGACGCCCTCTGGAAGGAGCTCGTGGCGCTCGAAGAGGCGCACCCCGAACTCCGCTCGCCGGACTCACCGACGCAGCGCATCGGCGCACCCTTGCCGAAGGGCAGCACGCTCGCGCAGGCCGAGCACCTGATGCCGATGCTCTCGATCGACTCGCAGATGAGCGCGGCCGAGGCGCGCGAGTTCGACGAGCGGGCCCGCAAGGCGCTGCAGCTGGAGGAAGGCGGCACCCTGCGCTGGGCCGTCGAGCCGAAGTTCGACGGCGTGAGCGCCTCGCTGCTCTTCGAGGACGGCGTGCTGGCCCGCGGCCTGTCGCGGGGCGATGGCAGCCGCGGCGAGGACGTCACGCACAATCTCCGCACGATCAGGAGCCTGCCGCTGCGGCTGCACGGCGACGGTCCCTTCCCCGCGCGTCTCGAGGTGCGTGGCGAGGTGATCTTCGCGCGCGAGGCGTTCGAGGCCCTGCGCACGCGCGCGGCGACGAGCGCGGACACCCCGTTCCGCAACGCGCGGAACACGGCGGCGGGCACGTTGAAGCTGCTCGATCCGCGGCTCGTCGCGAAGCGCGGGCTCGAGTTCATCGCCTGGGGCATCGGACACGCCGAGGGCTTCGCGCCGACGAGCTACGCCGCCCTGCGCGAGGGTCTCGAACGGTTCGGCTTCACCGTCTCGAGGTGGTTCGAACTCGTCGACGGGATCGAAGGTGTGATCCGCTTCCACGACGAACTCGAGGCCCGGCGCGACGAGATCCCCTACGAGCTCGACGGCATCGTCGCCAAGGTCGACGACATGGAGCTCCAGCGCCGCCTCGGCCGCACCGCGCGCACGCCGCGCTGGGCGCTCGCCTACAAGTTCGCGCCGCGCCGGGCGACGACGCGCATCCTTTCGATCACCGCGCAGGTGGGCCGGACCGGCGCGGTCACGCCGGTCGCGGAACTCGAGCCCGTCGAGATCGCCGGCGTCACCGTGCGCCGCGCCACGCTGCACAACTGGGAGCTGCTCGCGGCCCGCGACGTCCGCGTGAACGACAGCGTCGAGGTCCAACGCGCCGGTGACGTCATCCCCGAGGTCGTCGAAGTGCACGTCGGCAGGCGCGACGCGAGTTCGCAGGCCGTGATCCCGCCGCAGCGCTGTCCGACCTGCGACAGCGCGCTCGAGACCGCCGGCGCGTTCCGCTACTGCGTGAACCTCGAGTGCAAGGACCAGCTGCGCGGCCGCGTCGTGCACCTCGCGTCGCGCCGCGCGCTCGACATCGAGGGACTCGGTCCGGAGCGCGTGGATCGGCTGATGGCGGCCGGTCTGATCGAACGCCTCGAGGACGTGTTCACGCTGCCGTCGAAGCGCGCGGCCTTCGTCGAACTGGAGGGCTTCGGCGAACGCAGCCACGAGAAGCTCGCCGCGGCGATCGAGGGTGCGAAGCGACCGAGCCTCGCGCGCTTCCTGGCCGCGCTCGGCATCCGTCAGGTCGGGGAGCAGACCGCGCGCGATCTCGCCACGGCCTTCGGCGATCTCGATCGGCTCGCCGCGGCGAGCGAGGAAGAGCTGCTCCAGGTGCACGGCATCGGCGAGGAGGTCGCGAAGTCCGTGCGGCGCTTCTTCGCCCTCGAGGAGAACCGCCGCTTCCTGGCCGCCCTCGCGGCGGCGGGCGTGCAACCGCAGCGCAACGAGTCGATCGACGGCCCGCTCCTCGGTCGGGTGTTCTGCTTCACCGGTGGCCTGACCTCGATGTCGCGCGACGAGGCGCGCCAGGCCGTCGAGGCCCTGGGCGCGAAGACGCTGCCGAGCGTGACCAGGCAGGTCACCGACGTCGTGGCCGGCGACAAGGCCGGCAGCAAGCTCGACAAGGCGCGACGGCTCGGGCTCGCGGTGCTCGAGGAGTCGGAGTTCCTCGACCTCATCGGTCGCGGCAGGCCCGGCGAGACGAGCGCCTGATGCGCACCCTGCGCTGGCTGCTCCGCACCGCGCTGCTCTCGGTGCTGCTGGGCTTCGTGCTCTGGCTCACCTGGCTCGCGCTCGGGATGCTGTGACCCGTGCGTTCGCTCAGGCCCCCGCCGGAGCACGCAGCGGATTCGCCACCAGCTCACCGAGGGCGCGCCAACGCACGCCGCGCGGAGCCTCGACGAGCGTCTCGAGCCAGGAGCGCGTGCGGTGGTCGAGGCCGCCGTTCGCGACCGCGGCATCGAGCGCCTTCCGTTCGCGCGACGGGCTGCGCCGCCGCACGACGCAGCCGCCGAACAGGGTCAGCGTCCGGTAGCTGTCGCGGCCGCCGATCTGGGACTCGAGACCGTCGAGCAGGCTCGGCAGCTCCTCACCCGTCACCTGCCCGGAGCGCACGAGACTCGCCATCGCGGCGTATTCCTCGACGAGCGTCGGCTCGACGACGCAGGTCGCCCCGAAGATCGTGACGATCAGGTTCTCGTCGGAGCCGAAGAGCCAACGCCAGCGACTCCGCGGCATCCCCCGTCTCGCGCGCCAGGCGCCGATCTCCCGCGCGAGCGTAGGGCGGCGCAGCTCGCTGCCGCCGAAGATCGTGATCGCGGTCATCCCGGCCGGTGGCATCTCGCCCTCGGTGCCGGCGAACAGACAGAAGTGGAACATGCGGGTCCTCGGCGCGCTGGGGCGCCGCGCAACGAGGGCAGGGCGGGACTATTCGGGAACCGTCGCGATCCGGTCCCTCGGCGCGCGGCGCGCCCGCACGAGCTGCGGCACCGTGTTGGCCAGCAGACCGGCCAGCACGAGACCGGCGGCGACGAAGAACCGCGTCCCCGGCTCGTCCCTGCCCATCGCGATCGACAGCGTCGTGGCGACCACCGGCTGGATGTAGATGTAGAGCGCGACCTGCGAGCTGCCCGTGTGCCGCAGCGCCCAGACGTTGAGGAGATAGGTGATCGCCGTCGAACCGAGGATGGCGAACAGCGCCCAGCCGAGGATCGGCGGTGAGACGACGATCGCGAGGTTCGACCGATCGAACGCGCCGAGACCGAAGGGCAGGACGAAGAGCGTCGAGTAGACGAAGCAGATCGCGGTCGCGATCGGCGCCTCCACGTCACGGCCGATGCGCCGCATCATCACGAGGTAGACGGCGTAGCCGCTCGCGTTGGCGACGGTCAGCAGGTCGCCGATGAGGACGTTGTGGTCGAACGAGCCGCCGCGGCCGGCGACGAGCTCGTCGACGCGGAAGAGCGTCAGGACGCCGCTGCACGCGAGTGCGATCCCGAGCGCGCGCTCCCAGCGGATGCGCTCCTGCCGCGCCACGACGGCCGCGACGACGGTGAGGATGGGAATCGTCGCGGTGATCACCGACGAGTGCGCCGGCGTCGTGAGCTTCAGCCCCATCACGAAGAGCAGCTGGTTCCCCCCGACGCCGAGGATCGCGGCGGGCAGCAGCCAGAGCAGCGTGCGGCGCGGGGGCAAGGCGCGCTTCGTCGCGATCAACCACGACAAGGGCACGAGCACGAGCGTCGCACCGGCGACGCGGTACATCGCCCAGCTCCCGGCATCGAGCTCGTGCAGGATGATCTTCATCCCGACGAAGTTCACGCCGAACAGCAGCGAGACGACGAAGAGCGCGGCGTGGACGAGGAGCGGATGCGGAGCGGGCATGGCAGCACGCGTGGCCGCGTGCGGTGCGAAGGGCGCGGGAGCGTGGCGGTCGCGTGCGCGGCGCGCAAGCGCGGCGCGTCAGCCGACGCCGAGTTCGTCGCCGAGGAAGTCCAGCGTCGCGTCGAACAGGGTCGCGAGCCGTGGCGGCACGTCACGCAGGGGCTCGCGGGCGCCGAACGAGTGGCCGGCGTCGTCGAGGACGAGCAGGCGCGTGCGAGGGTGCGTCGACGCACGCGCGAGCGCGTGGGCACACCGCACGCCGACGGCGCGATCGCGGGCGCCATGCACGACGAGCAACGGCGCGGGCAACGCGCGCACCGCGGCGAGCACGTCGAAGCGCTCCGGTTCGCGTTCGACCTCGTCGAGGACGTCGCGGGCGAGGGGCACGCGCGTGCCGAGGGTGAAGTGGGTCACGTCGATGCTGCCGCGCGCTCGCCACAGCGCCTTGCGCGAGGGGTTGAAGCGCAGCACGGAGTCGGACGCGGCCCAGAGGGCCACCGCGCGGAAGGCACCGGACTCGCGCGCGTGCAACACCGCGACCGCGCCGCCGCGGCTGTGGCCGACGAGCGCGGCGCGCCGCGGGTCCAGCGCGACATGTCGCGAGAGGGCGACGCGCAGTCCCGCGAGGTCGGCGAGTTCCTTGCCGTAGGTGTTCGCCGCCACCGCATCGAGCGCCTCCACCGTGCGGAGATCGGCGGCGAAGCCGTCGCCCGACGCATTGCTCCGCACGCTCGCGATCCCGCGCGCGGCGAGCCGCGCGGAGAGCTCCGGCCAGAAGCCCCACTCGCAGGAGATCGTGTAGCCGTGCACGCAGACGACGAACGGGAAGGGGCCTTGGCCCTCGGGCAGGACCAGACGCCCCTGCACACGACGACCGGCGACGGCGCCGGGCAGGTCGATCGCCTCGACCCTCATCGCGGACGCGCCCGCGGGCCGTAGACCGCGCTCAGATCGACCTGCGGCAGGCTGCGCGCGAGCGCCTTGTAGACCGACGCCGCGCGCAGACCGATCGGATCCATCGGCAACGCGGCGAAGGCCCCCGCCGAGGCGACCAGCACCGCCTTCGTGCGGGCACGCGACAGCGCGACGTTGAGGCGATTGGGCGAGAAGAAGAAGCTCGCGCGTCGATCGAGGGTCGCGGGATCCCCGGCCGCGAGCGAGACGAAGACGACCTCGCGCTCCTGCCCCTGCACGCGCTCCACCGTGTCGACGACGAGCGCCTCGTCCGTGATCCCGCGCCGCTCCAACGCGGAGCGCAGCAGACGCACCTGCGCGCGGAACGGCGCGATCACGCAGATCTCGTGGGTCGGCACGCCGTGCCGCCGCACGCACTCGACGACGAGATCGCCGACGAGCTCGGCCTCCTCGCTCGAGCGGTTGCCCGGTTGCAGATGGTCGACGCGAGCGAGCACGACACCGAGATCGGGATCCAGCACCGCGTCGAAGCTGCCGCCCGGCACGAAGCGCATGCGGCGCGAGGCCGCACTCGGCGCGGAACCGAGCCGGCCGTCGTAGAACGCGTTGCCGATGACGGCGCAGACGCCGTCGTTCATGCGGTAGCTGCGGTCGAGCATCGTCGCACCGTAGTGCTCGTGCAGATGTTCGAAGACGGAGCGCGTCGCGGGTTCGTCGCCGTGCTCCGCCGTGACCACCGGCGGGAGCTGGCGATGGTCGCCCACGAAGACCCAGCGCCGCGCGAGGAGCATCCCCGCGATCGCATGGGGGATGGGGAGCTGACCGGCCTCGTCGAAGACCGCGTAGTGGAAGGACACCCGCGCGGGCAGCCGTTCGAGCGCGAACGGCGTCCCCGCGACGACGGCGCCGCGATCCTGCGGCAGCTCGAGGCGGTTCGGTTGGACGAGGCGCACCTGCTGGCGTCGCAGCTCCTCGGCGCCCGCGCCCGCGTTGCCGGTCTTGAAGAGCGGAACCGTCGGGTCGAGTCGACGGAGCGCGAAGAGCACGTTGTCGACGGCGCGGTGCGTGAACGCGGAGAGCACGATGCGGCACCCCGCGCGCACGAGGATGCGCAGCACCTCCGCGAGCATGCGGGTCTTGCCCGTGCCCGGCGGCCCCTGGATCAACGCGAGGTCGTTCGTCGCGATCGCGAGCGCTCCCGCCTCGACCTGGGCCTGATCGAGGCCCGCCGCCGCGAGGGCCACACGGGCCCGCGCGAGCCGCGCCTCGTCGCGCGACCGCGGCGCGGCACCTGCGAAGACCGCCGCGATGCTCGGCTCCGCGAGCCCCGCACGCACGGCGTCGCGCAGCCGCCCCCGGAGGCCGAGCGGCCGCCGATCGACGACGTAGCTGCGTCCGGGTTCGAGCAGCGGCTCCTCGCCGCGCGCGTAGCGGTCGCGATCGAGGCGCAGCTCGAGGGTGTTGGGATCCCAGCGGCCGTAGACGAAGGCCGCGGCGTTCGCGAAGTCGAGCCCATCGCCGAGCGCGATCGCATCGCCCTCGCGGAACTTGCTGTGGTTCTCTTCCACGCGCAGGACGACGCCGTCGCGCGATGCACGCAGGAGCACGGCGCCCTCGATGCACTCGCCGTCGACGACGCGGTCGCCCACGGGCAAGGCGCGGAGTTCGTCGCTGGTGCGCCGCTCGTCGACGTCCTCGCGCTCGAGGAAGCGGAGCAGCCGCGCCGCGAGGTCCATCGGCTCACGCGGATCCGTCGGCAGCATGCGAGACCTCCTCTCCGCCGCGGCTCGCGGCCGTCGGGTCACCGGGCGTGCAGAGCCAGGCCAGGACCAGGTCGTGAAGGTCTTCGAGGTCCGTCCTCAGCTTGGCGACGAGTCGCTGCTCGGCATCCGACCCCGCCAGCCAGGCGGCCACCGCCTCGCTGCGACCCGCGCGGTGCGGGTCGCGCCCGAGTCCGGAGCGCACCAGTGCGGGCAGGCCCGTGACCGGTGCGGGCCAGGCCGCGCAGGCGCGGAGGCGCCGCTCGAGATCGACGAGCCGACACTCGACCGCGAGCAGGCCGCCCCGCAGCTCGGACTGCCGGCCGAGCCAGGTCCGCAGCGCGCGCCCATGGTGCAGGAGCTTGCGCTCGCGCGGGAGCTGCGCGATCAGCGCCGCGAACGCGGGCGCCTCTTCGTCGCGCGAGCCCGGGCAGGCCGCGAGGAAGCGCGGGACCCCGGCCTCGAGCCAACGTGCGCCGACGGCCACGAGGCGATCCGCGAAGCCGTCGGTGAGGACGTGCAGGAGGATGCCCTCGAGCTCGTCCGGACCGGCGCTACGGGGCTGGCGCTGCGGCGCACCCGCAGCGCGGGCCTTCGCGGCGGCGACGAGGCGGCGCATGAGCGCGGTCTCCACGTGCGTGTCGCGCACGAGCCGTGCGAGCTGCGCGCGCGCCAGCTTCTGCGCCGTGCCCACACCGGCGATCTCGAGCATCGTGCGCAGGCCCTCGGTCATCCCGTCGACGAGCGAGAGATCGTCCTTCGCCTCGAGTTCCGGCAGGCAGACCGGCGACCAGCGACAGTTCTCGCAGGCCGCGGAGAAGAAGGGACGCGCCGAGTCGGATGAGCCGCGCAGGGTGCGGACGCGGGCGAGCGCGTCGTCGAAGGCCGGCCGGTACGCGGCGAGGTCGATGGCCTCCTCGTGGCCGTCCTTCATCACGAGGAAGCCGCGCGCCGGGAAGCGCCCCTGCACGCGCTCGAGCAGGTGCGCGTAGAGGGAGAGCTGGAGGATCTGATCACCCCGCGGCCGCGACGACGACTTCACGTCGCCGACGACGTAGTGATGCTCGCCGAGGGCCGACGCGCCGGGCGCGCGGCGGAGAAGGTCCGGGATGCCGAGCAGATCGAAGGCGGGCGCCTCGCCCGCCGTGAGCACGCCCTGCACGATGCCCGGCACGCCGGCCTGGAGCAGACGCCGCGTCGCGGCAGCTCCGGCCGCGAAGTCGCCGCGCGGGTACTCGGGCTCCGGCCAGGCGAGGGGTCCGACCCAGGCGGCTTCGTGGGCGCGGCCACGCGCGAGCAGGAACTCCTCTTCCTCGCGGAGCGGGCGTCGCGCGGCGGGCTCGCCCCAGAACTCCAACGCCACGGCGCGGGCGCAGCGCGCCAGGGAGTAGAGATGCGTGCCCGTGATCGGCCGGCTGGCGCGGTCGCTCACGGTCGGCGGAGCCCCACGTGGCAGTCGAGGTAGGCGGCCCCGAGGCCGAGGTCGGTCGGGACGGCGTCGATGAGGGCGTTGGCCGACATCCCGCGGTCGAAGTGACCGCCCTTCGGCACGATCGCGACGTCGGGACGCTGCGCCGCGTCCAGGCGCAGGCGAGCGGTCAGGCTGCCGCGCGCGCTCTCGACGACGACGAGCTCGCCATCGGCGAGGCCCGCGGGTGCCGCCGACGGATGCACGGTGATGGGGAGCCACGGACCCGGATCGCGCGACCAGACCGCGGCCTGGGACTCGGCGCTCGAGTTGCTGAAGAGCCAGAGCGGCCGCCCGCGCGGTGCGGCGCGCGAGAGCTGATCGGCATCGATCGCGGTGAGGAGTTGGACCTTGCCGTCGGGTGTGCGCACGCGACCCTCGCCGAAGAGCAGCGGCTTCGCCTCGGGGTTGCGGACGGCGCCGGCCCGCAGCGCTTCGAGCGAAGCCCCCTGTCCGGCGACGCGGGAGAGGAGGCGGCGCTTCCAGTCGTCGAGCGAGCCGGCGAAGGCCTCGGCGAGTCCGACCTCGGCCGCGAGCCGCTGGTAGAGCTCGAGCTCGTGCACCACGCCCGGCGGCGCCTCGAGCAGGGGCCGCGATTCGCCCAGCCAGTGATGGCCGTAGGCGCCGAGCAGGTCCGAGTCCTCGAGGAAGCTCGGGACCGGGAGCACGACGTCCGCTCGGCGACCGGTGTCGGTGAGGAAGGGATCGACGCTGACCACGAACTCGGTGCGGTCGAGCGCCTCCGCGACGCGCGCCGAATCCGGCAGCATGCAGACCGGGTTCGCGGCGGTGATCCACGCGGCGCGGATCCGCGGGCTCTCGGCGTCGAGGAGGTCCTGGCCGAGCAGCGGTTCCCGCAGGACGCGCGCGACGGCGCCGCTCGAGACCTGGCCGATCTCGAAGGCCGCCCGACGCCGGAAGTAGAACGAGCAGCCGCCCCCGGCGCGGAAGAGGTTGCCCGTCACCGCGGAGAGGGCGTCGAGCGCGCGGACGATGGCACCGCCGTTGCGCCGCCGCTGCATGCCCCAGCCGACCAGGATCGCGGTCGGGCCGTCGGCCAGATCGGCCGCGAGCTGCCGCAGTTCGTCTTCTCCCAG
>JADLHO010000242.1 GCA_020848735.1 Planctomycetota bacterium
ACGCGCCCCCGGTCGACGGGATCGGATGCCCATAGGCGTGTGCGCCGCGGCTTCGTTCAACTGATCCCATCCGGACGAAGCCGCGAACTTGTCCTCGGCGAAGCTGGAGCATTCGCGCGGCTTCATCTGGATAGGATCCTACTCGTTGGGCAGACGACACCCGCAAGGTCCCCTGACCTGTTTTGGAAGCTGAAAGCCAACTTTGCCGAAGGGTCGTCCGAATCCCTTGGCGGCGCCAGAGCATCGCCACTGAGGATCCGGCCGCCTTGCCTCAGCGTCGAAAATGCGGAACCGCCGAGTCGAACACACTGAGTGGCGTGCGTCGAGCGGCGCAAGAATACTACCCGACGTCGCTCTCGCGTATCCTCGCCTCGCAAGAATGATACTTCACCTCTAACGACGCCGAAACCCCCGACGGAGCGCCATGCAAACTGAGCTCTATTCCTTGTCGAAGATATTCACCGAAAACCTCTTCCGAATCCCCGACTACCAGCGTGGATACTCGTGGGGGCCAACCCAGCTCAAACATTTCTGGTCCGATATCGTTCTGCTCGATTCAGGACGAGATCACTACACCGGCGTCCTCACGCTTGAAGAAGTCGACGCAGAAACGACAACGAAGTGGACGGATGACCTATGGATCATCACTTCGAAACGATACAGACCCTACTACGTAGTCGATGGTCAGCAGCGCCTGACGACCTCACTGATCCTCCTTCAATGCATTATTGAAAAGGCGGGGCAAAATGGGGAACTAAACTATTCAACGGTGGCAGAGATCCGTAAGAAGTACATTTTCGAGTCTCGCGATAAGGGAATAAGCAGGTCCCATATATTTGGGTACGAGCGAGATAACCCGAGCTACGAATACCTAAAAACACGGATCTTCAACGATAGCTCGGACGATCATTCGACTGGTGAAGAGACGATCTATACGCACAATCTGATCGCCGCTAAGTCTTTCTTCAAGGACCAGCTCTCGCAGTACCAGGCTGACCAGCTCGAATCCATCTACACGACCCTAACACAACATCTGCTTTTCAATATCTACGTCATCTCGAAAGACATTGACGTCTTCGTCGCCTTCGAAACGATGAACAATCGCGGCAAGCCCCTCTCCTATCTCGAACTACTCAAGAATCGGCTCATCTTTCTCTCAACTCGCCTGGGCGTCGACGATGTGGAACGTTCCAAGTTGAGACGCGTGATCAACGAGTCCTGGAAGACGGCATATCACTTCCTTGGCCGCAATCGGGAGCGTCCACTTAATGACGACCACTTCCTGGATGTGCAGTTTGTTCTATATATTGGAACCCAGCCACAGGCCGCCAACACCCCAGACAAGCCACCTCGGGATTTGTGGCGCTATAGACGACATCGTGACGATCTCCGCGTTCATCTACTAGAGAGCTACTTCACCTCGCGAAACGTTTTCGAGGCTGGTGATCACTCTGACGGATCGGGGAAACTCTTGACAGCGAAGTCTCTCTATGGATATGCGCACGACCTGAAACGATGTGTGGAGACCTACTATAGATTGTTCAATCCGGAGGACAGTGAATACTCGGATGATGTTCGGATTCACCTGGCGAGAATCGGTCGGCTCGGCTGGCGAGATACTCTGCCGCTCGCCGTCGCTTCGATTCATCAGCGTCCGGAGAGTTCTGACATCGAACTCCTACTCGCGAACCTTGAACGGTTCCTATTTGTGCTGTCGTTAAGATTCCAGTACGAAGATGAAGATCTCGACGCGATTGCTCTCGGCGTGCAGGTGGCAAAAAACTCTGAATCGGTGCGCGCGGCCGCGGAAAAGATCCACAGCATTACAGAGAAGCGTGTTGCGAAGCTGGAAATGGCTGAAACCGCAGTCACTCTTTCGCGCACACAGTATTATGGCTGGCGCCCCCTCGCGTACTTGCTTTTTGAGTACGAGCAGGAACTCAAGAAGCGGTCGCGGTCGAATAGGGACAAGATCGTTTGGAAGGAGTTCTGTCGAGAGGACTTCGAGACCGACTATTCAACGATAGAGCACATTTATCCGCAAAAGCCTCGTGATCAGTATTGGAAGGATCGATTCGGATCACTCACCGTGAAGCAGCGAAACGCGCTTCGGAACTCGCTCGGCAATTTCTTGCCCCTGTCGCGCCCAAAGAACGCTGCCCTGGGAAACCGTCCTTTCCCAGCCAAGAGAGACGGCTCTGCGGAATCGGGCGGGTACCGTGTTGGGTCATACTCAGAGATTGAAGTATCGAACTGCGAGGAGTGGACTCCCCAGGCCATTGTTGACCGTGGAGTGAGGCTACTAGAATTCGCGGAACGAAGGTGGCAATTGCAATTGGGCGATCGCTCAAAGAAGATTGCGGCCTTGGGGCTACGCTTCATCGAAGACTCCTCCGCTGAAGTGGATGGTGTTTCCGATCCCACCGATGAGCCGGAGCAGAGTTGATCTTTGGTAAGAGCTGCCCAACCCGTCCCCCGGCGGCCCCCGCGCCGGCACCCGCTCTGGCACCTCTGCCGACAGCCCCATCGCGCCCAGCACTTTCGCGACCGACTCCGGCGCCGTGATCGCCGCCGGCACCCTCCGCGTGCCGCCGAGATGATCGGCGGCATCACCGGCTGGCTCGACGAGGGCTTCCCGCTCGAGGCGGCGGATCTCCCGCGGCCCGATTTGTCGTGACGTTCGCGATCCGCGAGGCAAGCAGCACGGTCAGGCGGTGCGGACCGTCCATCCCACCGCCGCTCGCGCCCTCACGCCCCACAGCGCCGCCATGTCCGTTCCGAAGCTCCTGCACCTCGTCTCCGCGGCACTCGTCCTCGCCGGGCTCGCCCCGTCCCAGCAATGCCTGGACACGAGCTACGCCGGCACCCTCTCGACCGGGCTCGATGCTGCGGCCTACGTGGACCTGAGCGTGCGGGTCCCGGTGATCCTCCACGCGATCCGCTTCAACTTCGACCAGGCCCCGGGGCTGCCCGCAGGTCTGGTCGTCCACGGCTGCCCCGACAGCTATGTCGCCAACACGCGCAACGCCGCGGCGTGGACGCAGCTCGCGGTCGACGACGGCACCGCGCTCTGCGCGGGTCCCGGCCTCGGGACGACGATTCCGCTCCAGAACCCGATCCAGCTCGCCGCCGGCAAGCACGGCCTCTGCTTCGCCACGCAGCGCAGCGTGACGATGCGCTTCGCGCTGGGTGCGGGCAGCTTCGCCGACGCGGTCCTCACCCTGCACAGCGGCGCGACGCAGGCGACTCCGTTCATCGGCAATGCGCCCGCGCCGCGCACCTGGAACGGGACGCTCTGCTACACGGTCGCCCCGGGCCTCCATCCCGACTTCGATGCCGCCCCCCGCGTCGGCGCGTCCCCGTTGAGCGTGACGTTCACCGACCGCAGCCACAGCTCCGACCCGGCGGGCATCACGAGCTGGAGCTGGGACTTCGAGGACGACGGCACGCCCGACGCGTTCGTCCGGAACCCGACCCACGTCTATCGCAGGCCGGGGGTCTTCAGCGTCCGCCTCACGGTGACCGACGCGCTGCACGGCACTCGCTCGCGGACGCTGCCGGACCTCGTCTCCGTCGACCCGGTCGATGCGAACTTCACGGCGTCGCCCCGCAGCGGCGCGGTGCCCCTGACGGTGCACTTCACGGATACGTCCGCGGGCTTCGTCGACACCTGGGCCTGGGACTTCGACGGCGACGGCCTCACCGACTCCACCCAGCAGCACCCGAGCTGGCAATACGTGAACCCCGGCCGCTACACGGTGCGCCTGCGCTCCGGCAATGCCGGTCAGGCGGACAGCGAGACGAAGCTGAACTTCGTCTTCGTCAGCGGTCCGCCGGTCGACCCCGGTCCGCCGGAGATCCTGCAATACCAGTTCAACGAGGCCCGCGGGGCTCTCGTCGCCAATACCGCGACGGGACCGTTCGCGCCCGCGTTCGGCACCGTGAGCGACGGCGGCGTGGCACCGGTTCCCAATCCGCATTGGCAGGCGGACCCGGCGCGGGCGGGCTGGCGCGGCAACGAGCCGGGCTTCGGCTGCCTCGGGGTCGACGACGTCGCACCCTTCGAGAACCGCGTCGACACCGCCTGGCCGCTGGTCCTCTCGGGCTCCCACACGATCGCCTTCTGGTCGCGCGCGGTCGCGCCCCCGTCGACGCTCGGCGTCTACGCCTTCGGCGCTAAGGACGCGTCGGCCCGCGCGCTCGTGACCGGATCGGTGCTCTCGCTGCGCAACTGGGGGACCCTCGGCAATACCGCGCTCGATTCGGCGACCGACCCCGACGCGACGTCGCAATGGACCCATTGGGCGCTGGTCGTCGACGACCAGCTCGGCACCGCCCAGTGGTTCGTCGACGGCGTGCCCGATGGCGAGATGCGGATCTACCCGGCAGGGACCTTCCAGATCAGCGCGGGCGCGCTCCTCGTGGGCGGTTGGATGAACGCGAGCACCCTCCACTGGACGCGCCGCTTCGAGCTGGACGACTTCCGCGTCTACGGCCGCGCCCTCAGTCCCCAGGAGCTCCTCGGCTGCATGGTCAAGGAGCAGGCCGCGGCTTCGACCTTCGGCCCCGGCTGTCCCGGCTCGACCGGTGTCCCCGTGATCGGCTCCGCCCATGGCCGTCCGAAACTCGGCAACCAGGCCTTCGGGATCACCGTGGCGGGCGTCGAGCCCGGTGCCCCGATCGCGCTGCTCCTCGGCCTCCACGTGCGCGCCGGCAACCTGCCCCTCGACCTCGCCTTCCTCTTTGGCCGAGGCTGCCTCGCCGAGACCCTGCCCGGACTCGGCGCCCCGGTGCTCGGCGTGGGTCCCAGCGCTTCGCTCGCGCTCGGCATCCCGCTGGACCAGGCGCTCGCGGGCGCCCACGTCTATGCGCAGGCGCTGGTCTTCGGCGTGCCCGGCGCCGCGAGCGCGGGCCTGGATCTCTCGCTGCAGCTCTGAACGCGCCCCTTCCCGGTGGCTGGACCGGTTCGCGCCGCGCGGGCACAGTCCTCGGCGACACCGACGACGGTCCGCCCATGACGAACGCCGAGACCCAGCTCGCGGCACTGTTCACGAACTTCGAACCCGCGATCGCCAGGCTCGGCAAGGCGCTGCGCAAGAAGCTCCGCGCCCGACTCCCCGGCTTCTTCGAGGTCGTCTACCACTACGAGCGCCAGGGCTCGCTCCTGCTCGCGTATTCGCCGACCGAGCGCGGCTACGACGCGGTGTGCTCGCTGGGCCTGTATCCGGAGCAGGTGAAGCTCTTCTTCGCGCGCGGCCCGCTCCTCGCGGGCGCGGACCCGCAGCGGCTGCTGACGGGCAGCGGCAAGGTGGTCCGCTACGTCGAGATGGCGAAGGCCGGCGAGCTCGACCGACCGGAGATCGAGGCCCTGATGGTCGCGGCGCTGGACCTCGCGAAGGCATGCCCCGTGGCCGGCACGGAGGGCGCGATCGTCCTCAAGGTCGAGGAGCAGGCGCAGCGCGCGTCGCGTGCGAAACGGGCGCCGCGCGCGGCGAGCCCCGGCCGCGGCCGCACGCCGCGGCGTTGAGCGCGGTGCGGTGCCCGAGGACTCGGAATCCGGCGCCGCCCGGTGCGCGCGGTGAAGTTGGTCGGGGCGACAGGATTTGAACCTGCGACCTCTGCGTCCCGAACGCAGCGCTCTACCAGGCTGAGCCACGCCCCGACAACCGCCTCGAGCGGCGAGCCCTTGCGGAGCTCGACGGCCTCATCGGCGGGCGGGGCAGGGTAGCTTCACCCCCACCCTCGGTCAACGGTTCGCTGACGAGGTCTCGGGACCGACGGACCTGCACGCTTGCCCCGTCCCAGGGACCAAGCTCGGATACCCCAAGATGCGCAATCCGCTGCTGGCCCCCGAGCTCCGCGAGTTGCTCCGCGACGGCAAGCCGGAGGAGTTGCGCCAGTTCGTCGAGGAGCTGCACCCGAACGACGCGGCGGCCTTCCTGGCCTCGCTGGAGCCGGACGAGATCGTGCAGGCGCTGAGCGCGATGCCGGCGCAGCTCGAGCGGGAGGTCTTCTCCTACCTCGACCCCGACGTGCAGGACTCGATCCTGCTCGGCGCGGGGCGTGAGCGGGTGAAGGGGCTGCTGCGGGCGATGCCCTCGGACGAGCGCTACGCCTTCCTCGAGCGCCTCGACGACCGGGTGCGCGCCTCGGTCGTGCCGCTGCTGGAGCAGGCCGCGCGGCTCGACTACCTGCGCCGCGAGCAGTTCGACAAGTCGCAGGTCGGCTCGTTCCTCAGCACGGAGTACTGCGCCCTCGAGCCCCACCTGACCGTGGTCGAGGCGCTCGCCGAGCTGCGCCGCCAGGCGCCGAGCCGCGAGACGATCTACTACCTCTACGTGGTCGACGGCGAGAAGAAGCTGATCGGCTTCCTCTCGCTGCGCGACCTGATCACCGCGCGCGACCGCGACACGATCGAGAAGCTCATGAAGACGGAGCCGGTCTCGATCCACGTCGCCGCCGACCAGGAGCAGGCCGCGCGCGTGATCCGCGAATACGACCTCATCGCGTTGCCCGTGATCGACGACACGGGACGCCTCGTGGGCATCGTGACCTACGACGACGCGGCCGACATCCAGGAGGAGGAGTCGACCGAGGACATCGAACGCATGGCCGGTCTCTCGGGCACGAGCGAGGCCGAGAGCTACGTGGAGGCGTCGACGATCGAGCTGATCCGCCGCCGCGTGCCGATCATCGCGTTCCTCGCCGGCTTCTACGTGCTGACCGCCTCGGTGATCGCGACGCACGCCGAGCTGCTCCCGGGCACGATGCTCGTCGCGCTGATGCCGATGATCATGGCCAGCGGCGGCTCGGTCGGGATCCAGTCGAGCTCGCTCATCATCCGCGCGATCACGATCGGCGAGATCGACAACCGCCGCCCCGGCAAGCTGCTCTGGAAGGAGCTCCGCGTCTCGGCGGGCATCGCCGCGATCCTCTCGGGAATCGTCTTCATCGAGGGGCTGCTGCTCGGCAGCTTCGACGAGACCTACGTCGGCGCCGTGCCGGACCTGGTGCTGGCCTGCGGCGCGCTGGGCATCGCGATGACGCTGCACGTGATGAGCGCGGCGACGATCGGCGCGGCCGTGCCGATCATCGCGAAGCTCTTGCGCCGCGACCCCGCGATGGTCTCGACGCCCGCGGTGACGGCGATCGCCGACCTCACCGGTGCCACGCTCTTCTTCCTCGCGCTCCTGCTGCTCGGCGTGCTGCGCTGATCACCCGCGCGGACACGCGGCGCGCCCACGCGACAGGACGGTGATCCGATCATGCTGCTCGAACTCCTCGCCGCGCTCTCGCCTCGCCTGCAGGACCCGCCCACAGGACGGCCGGAGGAACTCCGCGTCGCGCTCACGCCGGCCGCGCCGGGAGACCCGGGCGCGCCACGCTGGAGCCCGAAGGCGGCGACGGTACCCCTCACGGGCACGAGCGTGCTGAACGGCAGCTTCACGCTGGGCGATGCCGGCGCGAAGGCGATCGCGGTGCGCCTCGAGCGCAGCGAGGGCGCCGTCGCCTTCGACGTGCTCCACGTCGATCGCGACCGCGACGGGACCTTCGGCGAGGACGAGCGCCTCACCGCGACGCCGTCGGAGCAGCGCGGCAAGTGGTGGTCGAGCTTCGCGACCGAACTCGAGATCCCGGTGCTCGACGAGGACGGCCGCGTCCTGTCGCGGCGCCCCTATCCCGTCGCGCTGTGGTTCGTCGCCGACCCGCGCGAGCCGACGGCCGAACCCGCGCTGCGCTGGTCGCGTCGCGGCTGGCATGTCGGGACCGTCGAGATCGACGGCGCACCCGCCTGGGTGATGGTCACCGAGCGCGTCCTGGACGGCGTCTTCGACCAACGCGATTCGTTCGCGCTGGCGCGCGACCGCGCCGCGCTCGCCGGCGCCGATGCGCGGACGATGGAGCAGCACGCCTGGCTCGATGGCCGCGCCTATCGGCCGCTCGCGATCGACCGCCACGGTCGCTGGCTCACGCTCGCGCGCATCGAACCGGGCATCACCGAGGCCGAGGAGAAGGACCGCGCCGACCTCCGCAAGGCCGATCGCGCCGCTCCGCGCGCGGCGCGGCCGCTGGCCTTCGGCAAGGACCTCGGCGCAGCGCTCGCCTCGGCCCGCACCGATGGCCGCCGCGTCTTCCTCGACTTCACCACGAGCTGGTGCGGACCCTGCAAGGAGATGACGGCCCTGGTCTACACGGCAGCTCCGGTCGTGGACGCCGCCGCGGGCGTGATCGCCGTCGAGATCGACGGCGACGAGTCGCGCGAGTTCGTCAAGACCTACGGCGTCCACGGCTACCCGACGCTGATCCTGCTCGACGACGCGGGCCGCGAGATCCGGCGCGCGGTCGGCTATCAGGGCGTGGCCGCGATGGTCGAGTTCTTCCGCCGCTGACGCGCGCGGCGCGCGGCGCATGCTCGCTCAGCCGCGCCGACGCGGCCGGCGCGGCGCGCTCGCCTCCCGCTCGTACTCCGGCGCGAGCAACAGCTCGGGATCGAGCTGCGCCAGCGCGGCCTCGATCCGGCCCGCGAGCTCCTCGCGCTTCGCCTCGCGAGCACGCGCCGCGATCATGCGCGCCGTCGCGACCGCGTTGACCTCGAGGCCATCGAGGGTCGCCGCGGAGCGCGGACTCCGCGCGAAGGACTCGAGCAGCGCGTCCACGGCGGGCTCCAGCGCACCGAGCTCGAGCTGCACGCGGGCCCGTCCCGCGAGGGCCATCGCGACGTAGTGGTCGCCGCTGCCGCGGACCTCGGGGTCGAGCGCGGCCGCGTCCGTGAACCACGCGATCCCCTGCGCATACGCGGCGAGGGCCGCCTCGGGACGCGCGGCCCGACGCTCGGCTTCGGCCGCGACCAGCGCGGCGTAGCCCGCGAACCACGGCACCTGCGCATCGCCCTGCGCCGCCGCGACGCGCTGCTTCGCTGCGGCGAGCAGACCCGCCGCGCCCTTCTCGCGCAGCACGCGGGTCCGCCAGCGCTCCCAGAGCAGCGGCGAATGCGCGAAGCGCGCGAGACCGGCCTCGAGCACGCGCGGCGCCTGGGCCGTGCCGAAGTACTCGAGGAAGTCGTAGTGGTTCGCGACGTGCAGCGCCGTGCCGAAGGGATGACGCGCGAGCAGACCGTAGGCCGAGTTCACGTCCGTGACCCACTGCGCGGGCCAGTCGCGCTTCTCGCGCACCGCGGTGCTGATCGCATCCTGACGCGCCTCGGCGAAGAGCTGCAGCAAGGCCGCCGCACTGCGACCCTGGGCGTCACCGGGCATGCCGGCGACGGCGGCCTCGGCCCGCGCATACGCGCCGTCCCAATCGCCGAAGCGCTGCGCCGCGAGCGCGAGCACGGCGGCGACCCGCCAGGCCGGTGCTCCGCCGCGCTCGGCGGCCTCGGCGGCGCTGCGCGCGTCCTCCCAGAGCAGGGCCTCGTGGCGCGAGGCCTCGCGGCTCGGTCGCGGGCCGAGTGCGTCGCGCGCCGCCATCGCGAGCGCGAGCCGCGCCTCGGCGAGTTCGAGTTGGCGTGACGGGTCCGTCCGATCCGCCCGCAGACGTGCGAGGCGGGCCTCCACACCCTCGGCCGCCGCGCCGGGCTCGGGGTGGGCCGGGGCGTAGGTCGATGCTCCCGCGAGCGCGTTCGTCCAGCTCCGCAGGTCGACGGCGCCCGCGTCGCTCGACAGCCCGCGGTGCACGGTCGCGAGCGTGCGCGCCTTCGGTGAGGACTCACCGAGCGCCGTGAGCGCCCCGATCAGGGCCTCGCGCTCGGGTGGCGCGAGCGGCGTGCCCATCGCGTCGGCGATGAGCTCCACCGCCCCGGGTTCGCGCGTGGCCGCGAGTCCACGACGGGCCGCCTTCGCGAGCTCCACGTCGAAGCCCGCGAGCGCGAGGCGCAGCAGCTCGACGGGCGCCGCGGCGCCCTCGCGCAGCGCGGCCTCGAGCATTGCGCTGCGCAGGCCGGAGTCGCCCTCACGCCAGGCCTGTTCGACGGCGACGCGGTCGAAGCTGTCGCGGCTCGCGACGCGCTCGAGGATCGGTCGATCCCCGCGCACGAGCGGGAGCGACTCGATGCCCCGATTGCGGATGCCCTCGTCGATCGCGCGGAACACCGACTCGGTGTCCCAGGTGTAGAAGACGTCGTAGGTCTCGCTGCGCTCGCGGCCGTTCTCGTCGAGCTCGACCATGATGTGGCGCGGCGCGATGCGCTTGCCGTCCATGAACTTCTCGTAGAGGACGGGCTCGATCGCGATGTGCTCGCCGCAGGTCACGCCGCCGAAGCGCGGGCAGGGGATGCGCACGCCGTGCTCGTCGTGGTCCTTCGGGTTGTGCCGGTAGACCGATGCGATCACGCAGACGTAGGGCTCGTAGAGCTTGCAGATCGCCGGGTCGCGATAGCGCTTGCCGGCGTAGTGCTCGCTCGCGATCTCGCCGTCCATGTTGATGCAGACGAGGATCGGGCGCTTCGTGGCGCGCGCGATCGCGACCGCGTCCTCCCAGCTGCGCTGCCATTGGATGAGCACGGGCAGCCGCCAGTCGTCGGCGGTCGGGGCGGGCCAGACGTTCTCCGGCACGAGACCGGGCGGCGGCGGCACCCCCTCCTGCGCCGGCAACGCGGCGGCGCCGGACGCGAGGAGCGCGAGCACGAGCCAGGGCGTGGAGACGGAACGCGGTGAGGGGAGCTGCGACATGGCGATCGCCGTCGGCTGCGACGGCAAGGGTCGCGGCACGATACCGCGCTCAGTCGCCGCCGAGCGCGGGCTCGGCGCCATGCGCGCGGAGCGCGGCGAGGAAGGCCGCACCGAAGGACTCGAGCTTGCGCTGACCGATGCCCTTCACCTGCAACATCGCCGCCTCGTTCGCCGGCCGCAGGCGCGCGAGCTCCTCCAGGGTCGCATCGCTGAACACGAGGTAGGGCGGCACGCCGAGCTCGCTCGCGAGCCCCCGACGCAGCACACGCAGGCGCTCGAAGAGCGCGCGGTCGTCGTCGGAGAGGGCACTGCTCGCCGCGGCCGCCCGTGCGCCGCGCCGCCCCGCGCCCTGATCCCGGTCCCGGTCCCGTCTCGTCGACGTCGACGTCGGCGGCGGCGGCGCGACGTGCGGCGCGACCAACACCGCCTCGCGCGTGCCGCGCAGGATCTCGTGCGAGCCCTTCGTGAGGACGAGCACGGGGTACTCCCCCTCGCTGCGCTCGAGGTCGCCCGCGTCGACGAGCTGATCGATGTAGTTGCCGAGCCGCTGGACGTCGACCGCGGCGAGCAGACCGAAGACCGAGAGCCTGTCGTGCCCGCGCTCCTTGATCTTCGCGCCCTGGCTGCCGCGCAGGACGTCGATGACGTGCTTGCTGCCGAAGCGCTGACCCGTGCGCGCCACGGCCGAGAGGATCTTCTGCGCGACGACGTGCGCGTCCGGCACGGGCACGTACTCGCCGAGGCACACGTCGCAGGCGCCGCAGTCGGCGTGCGGGTACTCCTGGCCGAAGTACTCGCTGAGCGTCCGATGACGGCAGCGCGGACGCTGCGCGAAGCGATGCATGCGCTGCAGCAGCTCGTGCTGCGAGGCGACGGTCTCGGCATCCGCTTCGAACTCGAGGGCGCTGCGATCGATGATGCTGCGCCACTTGGCCGCATCGGCCGCCGAATAGAGGAGCAGGCACTCGGCGGGCAGGCCATCGCGGCCCGCGCGGCCCGTCTCCTGCTGGTACTGCTCGATGCTCTTGGGCAGACCGGCGTGCACGACGAGGCGCACGTCGCTGCGGTCGATGCCCATGCCGAAGGCGACGGTCGCGACGACGACGTCGAGGCGCTCCGCGCGGAAGTCCTCGACGAGCTGCGTGCGCGTCCCCGCCTCGAGCCCGGCGTGATAGGCCGCCGCCGCGATGCCGCGCGCACGCAGCTCCTCGGTGAGCGACTCCGTGTCCTTGCGGGCGATGCAGTACACGATCGACGCCGCGCCGGGATGTCGGCCGATGGCCTGGGCAGCCTGCTCGGCGCGGTCGTAGCGCTGCTGCACGCGGTACGTGAGGTTCGGTCGATCGAAGGTGCCGACGAGTTCGACGGGTTCGCGCAGGCCGAGCTGCTGCGCGATGTCCTCGCGGACGCGCGGCGTCGCGGTCGCGGTGAACGCGTGGAAGGGCACCGCCGGAAAGCGCTCGCGCAGCTCGGCGAGCCGCCGGTACTCGGGACGGAAGTCGTGCCCCCACTGGCTGATGCAGTGCGCCTCGTCGATCGCGAAGGCGCCGAGGGGGAAGCGCGCGAGCCACGCGAGGAAGCCGTCCTGGAAGAGACGCTCCGGCGAGACGAAGAGCAGACGGAGCGCGCCGCCCTCGACGGCGCGGCGCGTCGCCTCGCGCTCCGCGGCCGCGAGATTGCCGTGCAACGCGGCGGCGGGATAGCCGAGCAGCCGCAGCCCCTCCACCTGGTCCTGCATCAAGGCGATCAGCGGCGAGACCACGATCGCGAGGCGCCCGGTGACGAGCGGCGGCACCTGGTAGCAGAGCGACTTGCCGCCGCCCGTCGGCATGACGACGAGCGCATCCCGGCCATCGAGTGCGGCGTGGATCGCCTCCCGCTGCAAGGGCCGCAGGCTGGTGAAGCCGAAGGTCCTCGCGAGCACCTCACCCAGGGCGGCGTCGTGGGCGTCGCGCGCGGGTGGAACGTCGGGATCGGCGGCCATGCGGGGGCCGCAGTCTACGGATCGCGCCCGTAGACTCGCGCGCCTTCCGTCATGAGCATGCCCGCGACTGCACCGGATGCGCTCTGGCTCCTCCTCCTGGTAGCGCCGCTCCTCGACGACGTGGCGACCGCGCAGGATCCGGCGGACTGGGCCTTCACGCCGCCCCGGCGCGTCGCGCTCCCCACGCCACACGATCGCCATTGGCCGCGCGACGATCTCGACCGCTTCGTGCTCGCGCGACTCGAGGCCGCGGGCCTCGCACCGGCCCAAGAGGCGGACCGGCGCACACTCCTGCGCCGCGTGAGCTTCGACCTCTGCGGCCTCCCGCCGACGCCCGCGGAGCTCGACGCCTTCCTCGCCGACCCGCGGCCCGACGCCTACGAGCGCGTGGTCGATCGCCTGCTCGCCTCGCCGCAGTCCGCGGAGCGCATGGCGCGACACTGGCTCGACATCGCGCGCTTCGGCGAGAGCAACGGCTTCGAGCACGATGAACTGCGGCCGAACGCGTGGCGCTATCGCGACTGGCTCGTCACCGCGTTCCACGACGACCTCCCGTACGACGCGTTCGCGCGAGCGCAGCTCGCCGGCGATGTCCTCGGCGACGCGGCGGCCGCGACCGGCTTCCTCGTCGCGGGCGCCTGGGACAGCGTGGGGCAGAACCAGCAGAGCGCGGCGATGCGCGCCGTGGTCCGTCAGGACGAGCTCGAGGACATGATCGGCACGCTGGGGCAGGCCTTCCTCGGGCTGACCGTGCATTGCGCGCGTTGCCACGACCACAAGTTCGATCCGATCACGCAGCGCGACTACTACGCGCTCGCCGCGGCGCTCGGCGGCGTGCACCACGGCGAGCGCGACCTGCGATCGCCCGACGAGCTCGCGGCCGAACGGGCGCGGCGCGACCGCGCCCGCGACGAGCATGCGGCCTGTGAGCGCGAGCTCGCGGCTCTCGAGGCGCCGCTGCGCGCCGCGGCGCGTGCCCACGCGCGAGCCCTTGTCGCAGCGCCGCCGGTCGAGCCCGGACCGGCTCTCGCGTGGGACTTCGAACACGGCCTCGACGATGCGATCGTCGGCCTGCCCGCGACCGCGCACGGCGGAGCGCGGCTCGTCGACGGTGCCCTCGAGCTCGATGGCCGGACGGGCTGGGTCGCCAGCGCGCCCTTGCCCATGGGACTGACGGCCAAGACCCTCGAAGCCGAACTGGAGCTCGCCGACCTCACGCAGCGCGGCGGAGCGGTGATCGCGCTGCAGTCGCTCGACGGCGATCGCTTCGATGCGATCGTCTTCGGGGAGCAGGAACCCGCGGAATGGCTGGCGGGCAGCGATCGGTTCTCGCGCACGCAGTCGTTGCGCGCGCCCAGGGAGACGACCGCGCACGTCCACGTCGCGATCGTCTGGCACGCCGACGGTGCGATCGAGGCCTTCCGCGATGGACGACCCCTCGGCACGCGCTACGCGAGCGGCGGGGTCTTCGCGACGGCGCCCGGCGCGGCGCAGCTGCTCTTCGGCCTGCGCCACGCGCCGTTCGCCGAAGGCAAGCTGCTCGCGGCCCGCATCCATCGCGCCGCGGTCTGGGCGCGCGCGCTGCACGCCGACGAGATCGCGGTGCTCGCCGCGCAACGCGAACCGGAGCTGACCGACGACGCGCTCGCGGCCGCGCTCGCGCCGGACGCGCGCGCGCGGCATGCCGCGCTGCGGACGCGGCGTGCCGCGCTCGCCGGAGAGCTCGTCGAGTCGCCGCCCGTCCTCGGCTACGCGGTCGTGTCGCGCCCGCCCGGGCCGACCTTCCGTCTCGAGCGCGGCGACGCGCATCGGAAGGCGGAGCGCATCGCGCCCGGCGGCATCGCGGCCGTGCCGGGCTTCGACTGGTCGCTCGACGAGACCGCCGACGATGCCGCGCGACGCCGTCGTCTGGCGGAGGCGCTCACGAGCGAGGCCAACCCGCTGTTCGCGCGCGTCCTCGTCAATCGGCTCTGGCAGCAGCACTTCCAGGTCGGACTCGTCGAGACGCCGAGCGACTTCGGCCGCAACGGCAAGGCGCCCGACGCCCGCGAACTGCTCGACTACCTCGCGCTCGAGTTCGTGGCGGGCGGCCATCGCATCAAGGCCCTGCAGCGGCGCCTCGTGTGCTCGGCGACCTACCGGCAGGGCCCGCCCGGCGCGATCCCCGAGACCGTGCGCGACGCGCAGGCGCGGCGCTTCTGCGGCATGCCCGCCCGACGGCTCGACGCCGAGTCGATCCGCGATGCGATGCTCGCCGTCGCCGACCGTCTCGACCCGCAGGTCGGTGGTCCCGGTTACCGCGACTTCGAGATCCGGCGCTTCGACTCGACCTACACGTACGTGGCCCGTGCGGAGGCGCCCGTCCCGAGCGACGGCGAGGGTCGCGAACGCCGGACGCTGTACCGCACCTGGGTCCGCGGCGGACGCAACGGCTTCCTCGACGCGTTCGACTGCCCCGATCCCTCGACCTCCGCACCGAAGCGCGCCGTGACGAGCACGCCGCTGCAGTCCCTCGCGCTGCTGAACGACGCCTTCGTGCTGCGGATGGCCGAGGCCTTCGCCGCCCGCCTGCGTCGCGACGGCGGCGACGCGCTCGACGCGCAGCTCGACCACGCGTTCCGGCTCGCCTTCGCCCGCGGACCAACGGTCGAGGAGCGCGGCGCATGCGCGGCCCTCGTCCGCGATCACGGGCTCTTCGCGCTCGCCCGGGCGCTCCTCTGCACGAACGAGTTCCTCGTCATCGACTGAACCGCGCGAGATCGACGCGATGGACCAACCCACGACCACGACTCGGCGCGCCTTCCTCGCCCGGTCCCTCGCGGCAGGCGCGTGGTCCTCGCTGCACGCCGGGCGTCACGACCGACCTCACGACGAGACGGCGACGACGCGCGGGCCGCAGTTCGCCGCGCGCGCGCGGCGCGTGCTCCACGTCTGTCTCTGCGGCGGTCTGAGTCACGTCGATTCGTTCGACCCCAAGCCGGCCCTGGCGCGCTGGCACGGCGCGGCGATGCCCACGAGCGAGCGACCCGACACCTTCTTCGGCAAGGTCGGTCGCCTCCGCCGCCCGGACTGGGAGTTCCGACCGCGCGGGCAGAGCGGGCTCGAGATCTCCGGGCTCTTCCCGTCGCTCGCGGAGCTCGCCGACGAACTCACCATCGTGCGCTCCATGTTCGCGGAGACGAGCAACCACACGCCCGCGACCTTCCAGGAGAACAGCGGCTTCCGTCTCAACGGCTTCCCCGTGCTCGGCGCATGGTTGAGCCATGCGCTCGGTGCCGAGGCGCGCGATCTGCCCGCCTACGTCGTGATCCCCGATGCACGAGGGCTGCCGGCCGGCGGCCCCATCAACTGGACCAACGGCTTCCTGCCGGCGGAGCACCAGGGCGTCGTGCTCTCGTCGAGCGGTACCCCGATCCACGATCTCTTCCCCGCGCGGCCGATCCCCGCCGACGAGGAGCGCGCGACGCGTGCCCTGCTGCGCCGCCAGAACGAGGCGCACGCCGCGGCGCGCGCCGATGCGTCCCTCCGCGCGCGGATGCTCGCGCACGAACTCGCCGAGCGCATGCAGGCGACCGTGCCCGAGCTCGCCGACCTCTCCCGGGAACCGGCCTGGGCGACGGCGAGCTACGGCCTCGACGACGAGCCCTGCGCGTCGTTCGCGCGCTCCTGCCTGCTCGCGCGGCGCCTGCTCGAACGCGGCGTGCGCATGGTGCAGCTCTTCTCCGGCGGCGCCTTCGGCAGCCCACGCATCAACTGGGACGGCCATGAGGACGTGCGCGAGAACCACGGTCGGGAGGCCGCGCGCATCGATCGACCGCTGGCCGCACTGCTCCGCGACCTGCGGGCGCGCGGGATGCTCGACGACACGCTCGTGCTGTTCACCACCGAGTTCGGCCGCACGCCCTTTTGCGAGTCGGGCGACGACGAGCTCGGCCCGGGCCGCGATCACAATCCGCACGGCTTCTCGATCTGGCTCGCCGGTGCCGGGCTACGCCCGGGCATCGCCTACGGGAGCACCGACGAGTTCGGCTACCGCGCGGTCGAGCGGCGCGTGCACTGGAACGATCTCCACGCGACCGTGCTGCATCTCTGCGGCCTCGATCACGAGCGCCTCGTGTACTACCACGACGGCATCCGCCGCCGACTCACGAACGTCGGCGGCAGGGTCCTCTTCGACCTGCTCGCGTGAGACCGCGCGGGGTCCGCGGGGTCGAAGCTCAGTTGCCGAGCCCGAGGTCCAACGCGTTGCTCGTCTGCAGGCCGAGCGGGTTCGCCGAAGCGACGCCGCTGACCGCCTGGAGATAGACGTGCGCGTTGACGAGCGACGGGTCGAGCGGCAGCGCGAGCGGCAGCGTGGCGGACGGGCCCGTGAGCGCGACGCCGTAGTTCAAGGCGCCGGTCAGGTCCATGTTGTTCCAGCAGCCCGTCATGCCGATGCCGGACAGGTCGACCGGCGCGATCAGGCCGCCGAAGCCGAGCAGGGCCGCGGTGAACGCCGCACCGGCCGGGATGTTGGACATCTGCAGGTCGGGCGTCGTGCCGAGGATCGGCCGCGTGCTGAGATCGAGCAGGAGGCCCGCCGCGCTCGACGAGTCCAAGCTGAAGGGGAGCAGCGCCGAGAGGTCACGGCTCAGCGGATCCGCGTAGGTGCCCGCACCCGGCTTGATGCCGACGAGCATCTCGCGCGGCGTGTACGGGTTGTTCACGTTGAGGTAGTGGTACTCGACGCTGCCGTCCGCGAAGAGCTTCGCCTGGAAGGTGCTCGCGGTCGGGCCACCGAGTGCCGCCGACCAACCGAAGGCGCCGACGCCGTTCCACGTGCAGTAGACGACGGTGTTGCTCGGGTCGATGTCGAAGTGGTAGGTGCCACCGCCGCCGGTGCCCGCGGGGTTCGCATTCCAGTCGGTCCAGGCCGGCGCGAGGCGCGGGCCGAGCGTCAGGAGTTCGGTCGCCGAGGGCGAGAAGTCCGTCGAGGTCGAGGTGCCGTCGAGCCAGACGAAGCCGTTCGTCACCATGCGGAGCTGCGTCGTGCTGCCACCGACGTAGGGGAAGGCGAAGGGCAGGGTCTGGGCCGGCGAGATGCCGTCGTCGGCGGCCGTGAACGGCGTCGAGATCGGCGCGACGTAGGCGACGGCGATCGCCGAGACGTCGTAGCCGCCCATCGCGTTGGGCTGCATGCGGATCGCGCTGTTCGAGAGATCGAAGTCACGCGCCGGCGAGAAGAGCTCGTAGAAGGTGCCGTCGTAGCAGCGCTTGCCGTGCTTCGCCTTCGCGGCGGCCGTCGGGTCCGCGACGTAGTCGAGCTTCACGACGATGCCCGCGGAGGTGTTGAGCGAGCCGGTCGTGGCGCCCGCGGTCGTGCTGTAGAGACGCGCGGCCGGCGTGCCCGCCGGGATGTGGTAGTCGACGGTCTGCACCGTGCCGAGCGACCAGGAGCCCGCCGCCCAGGAGATGTCGATGAGGAGGTCGCCGGTCCCCGTGTAGACGAAGGGGTTCTGCAGCGTGATGTCGACGTAGTCGATACCGGGGAAGGCCTGGGCGGTGCTCGCCACCGTCACGTTGCCCGCATAGACCGTCGCGAGGTCACCACCGAGGTTGTTCGCGAAGGTCGTGCTCGGCGCGGTGACCGGCGTCGCCGACGTGCACATCTGGATCGTCACGTTGCTCCACGTGCCGCCCGTCAGCACGGTCGTCGTCGACGAGCCGTTCGCGCGGAAGCGCAGGCGCGTGATCGTGATGACCCCACCGGGCAGCGTGTCGCGCCCGTAGAAGAGCTGATGGCGCATCGCGGTGCCGGTGCCGGTGGCCGAGGCACCGGAGCTCCAGAGCGTGCCGGTCGAAGAGGTGCCTTCGAAGCCGTTCGCGACGGCGGGCGGGAGGGTGACGGTCTGGGCGGCGACGCTCGCGGCGATCGCGAGGGTGCCGAGGAGGGCGACGACGGTCTTCATCGGTTCGGTGAGGGAATGGGGGGCGCCACGCAACCGCGCGGCGGCGCGGGATCATGGCATCCCGCGTCGCCGCCGACATCCCCTCGTTCTTCCCGGGCGAAGCGCCGCGCGCGCGTGTGCGTGATCCTGCGCGCCGCATCGTTCGCGAGCGTGCGCTGCGATGGGCGTCACCCTTCGCCGCCGGGCGCCGGCGCCGCGACGCCCTCCCCGATGCGCTTGCGCAAAGCGAGACGGAATGCGCCGCGGTCCTCGGGCTCGGCGGGGTGCCAACGCCCCTCCTGCACGCGACGCTGCACCTGCGCACCGGTGAGCACGAAGCTCGTCACGTGCAGGCCATCGGCGGCGAAGACGTGCACGCGGTTCTTCGGCCCGACGACGACGAGCGTGTCCTGCTCGTCGTCGCGGAGGATGCGGTCGTCACCGGCCTCGCGCGCATCGTCCCAGCACTTGGTGGTCGGACGCTGCCGCTCGTCGACGCGCTCGTTCGCGTGCTCGGTGCGTTGCGCCGCGCGGCGCGCGCGACCGGCGAGCTGCTTGGCGAGCTCCTGCAGGAAGGGCAGGACGAATTCCTCGTCGTCGATCGCCTTGCCCGCGGCGTCGAGCCCCTGGTAGCGCAGCGATTCGCGGTCGAGGCGCTGTTGGAAGCGCTTGAGGATCGCGGGCACCATCGGGTCCGCGACGTCGCGGAGATCCGCACCCGAGACCCAGTGCAGGCGCAGGCGCATGGCACCGTCCAGGGTCTGCGCGCGCAGGAGCTGGAAGGAGAACGCGGCCTTCTCGTCCTTGCCCGTGAGCTGGTAGAGACCGGCATCGACCTGGCCGAGCACGCGGAAGACCGGCGACTCGGCGCCGAACTCGTGGAGCTGCTGCGTGCGCAGCACGCGCCCCATGCTCACGCAGGTGACGACGAGATCCTCGCCGTTGGCGAGGCGGTCGACGCCCTCGGCGCGGCGCTCGACGGCGACCGTCATGAAGTCCGCGAAGGTCGGGCGACCCGTCGACCCGTAGCCTTCGAAGACCTGCCGCGGCGACGGCGGCCGCGAGTGCGCTTCGTTCGCGCTGCCGGAGAAGAAGCAGTAGACGGCGCCGGGTTGCAGCGCGGCCTCGTGTTCGCGCACGTCGCGCACACGCGCGACGATCTGCTCGACGACCTGGCGCGAGGCCTTGTTGCCATCGCGCTCGACGTCGAGCGGCACGCGCAGCTTGATCTCGAGGAAGCGGGGTCGACCCAGCGAGTCGACGCCCTCGACATCGAGGAGTCGCTCCGCCATCTCCGCGAGCGAGCGCACGGCGAAGGCCGCGAGCTGGCTCGGGCCGCGCACCGGGCGCGCGTCGCGCGCCGGCCGTTCGTCACGCGCGCGGCGCTCGCGCCGCGCCTCGCGCGCGCGGTCGCGCTCCTCGCGGCGTCGCTCGCGGGCGCGAGCGCGGTCCGCAGGCGCGGCGGACGCGGCGGCGGCGCCGCCCTCGAGGGATGCGCCGCGTTGCTCGGCGGAGTCCGCCGCGGGCTGGGACTCGGGTGCCCCCTCGCCGCGCTCGCGGCGACGGCGACGGCGGCGACGGCGCTTCTCGCCGCCGGCGGCATCGTCGTGAGCTGCGGGAGCCGTCCCGTCGGGAGACGCTTCGCCGGCCTCGCCCGCGGTCTCCAAGGCGATCGACGGCTCGCCGTCCTGACCCGGCACCTCGCCGTGGGTCTCAGCTGGGGCCTCGCCCGGGGCCGCGCCCTCGGCGCGGCGGCCGCGACGGCGGCGGCGACGGCGGCGACGCGGGCCATCACCCTCCGCGTCGGCCGCGGGAGCCGATCCGGCCGATCCGGGATCGGCACCCTCCGCCCCGGCGGATCCGCCGGGCGAGGGGAACGCAGGCGCGGCAGGGTCGCCGGCTGCTCCGTCGCCGGCGCGACGGTCGGAACCGCGCGCCTCGTGGCTGTCGTCTTTCGCGTCGCTCCGGCCGGGGTCCCCCGGCGGAACCGTCTGATCGGCCCGGTCTTCGTTCACGAGTTCCTCGCGGTGTCGTGCCGAATGTAGGGGCGGCAGCGGCGCGAAGGAACGACTCGCTTGCGGCGTTGGGACCGGCGAGGGCGGCTGCTTGAATGGTCCGCCCTCTCGAAACCCTCGCCGAGCGACGACCCCGCCCCCACGAGCCATGAGCAAGATCCACGACTCGATCCTCTCCGCGGTCGGCAAGACCCCGGTGGTGCGCCTGAAGCGCATCGGCCGTCACCTGCCCTGCGAGCTGCTCGCGAAGTGCGAGTTCATGAACCCCGGCGGCTCGGTCAAGGATCGCATCGGCGTCCGCATGCTGCTCGACGCCGAGAAGGCGGGGCGCATCAAGCCCGGCGACACGCTGATCGAACCGACCTCGGGCAACACCGGCATCGGTCTCGCCATCGCCGCGGCCGTGCGCGGCTATCGGATGATCATCACGATGCCGCAGAAGATGAGCCGCGAGAAGCAGGTGGTCCTCGAAGCGCTCGGCGCCGAGATCATCCGCACGCCGACGGAAGCCGCCTGGGACGCACCGGAGAGCCACATCGGCGTGGCCCGTCGCCTGCGCGACGTGATCCCGAACGCGCACATCCTCGATCAGTACGGCAACCCGTCGAATCCGCTTGCGCACGAGGACGGCACCGCGGAGGAGATCTTCGACCAGTGCGACGGCAAGCTCGACGCGGTGGTGATGACCGCGGGCACGGGCGGCACGCTGTCGGGCGTCGCACGTCGTCTGAAGCAGAAGCTGCCGAAGCTCCAGGTCATCGGCGTCGACCCCGAGGGCTCGATCCTCGCCGGTCCCGGTCCGATCCGGAGCTACAAGGTCGAGGGCATCGGCTACGACTTCATCCCCGACGTGCTCGATCTGAAGCTCGTCGATCGCTGGATCAAGTCGAACGACAAGGACTCCTTCCGCATCGCGCGGCAGCTCATCCGGCAGGAAGGCCTGCTCGTCGGCGGTTCGTCGGGTTCCGCGGTCTGGGCCGCGATGCAGGTCGCGCGCGAGCTGCCGGCCGGCAGCCGGGTGCTGACGATCCTCCCGGACTCGCTCCGCAACGACCTCACGAAGTTCGTCGACGACCGCTGGATGCGCGAGAACGGTTTCTCCGAGCGCGAGTGGGCCGTCGGCACGGTCGCCGACATCCTGCGTTCGATGCCGCCGCGTCAGGTCGTGTGCCTCGACGTCGGCGAACCGCTGCGCCGCGCGGTGCAGCTCTTCAAGGAGCGCGGCTTCTCGCAGATCCCGGTGACCGATGGCGGCCGACTCGCCGGCATCCTCACCGAGACCGACGTGCTGCACGTGATGCTCGACGGCCACGCGACCGCGGACACGGCGCTCGCGGAGCTCATGCACCGGCAGGTCTCGACCGTCGGCGAACACGCTCCGGCGGCCCTGCTGCCGGAGATCTTCGAGCGCGGCGAAGTCGCGCTCGTGGTCGACGAGGAGCGGCACGTCATGGGCCTTCTCACGAAGCTCGACCTGATCGAATACATGACGCACAAGCCCGCGATGAAGTGAGCGGGCAGGCAGGCGCCGGCGCGGTCGCCGGCGCGGGCAATCAGCCGCCGCGGCGACGCGGCGCACGCGGGGACTGGGGAAGGGGACATGAGCACGACGGATCCGAGGATCGGGACGACGAGGACGAACCGGGCGCGCCACGCCATCGCCGGGGGCGCGCTCCTGCTCGCCGCGGGTCTGGCCGCCTGCGGCCGCGCCATCGACTCGGAGCGACAGCCGGAAGACTGGCCGCGGACCGCTGCCGAAGAGCTCACGCACGCGATCCACGCGCTCGTCCCGGTCGCGCAGATCGACGGCGATCGCTGCGTGGTCCGGCTCGGGATGTACGAGACGGAACTCGTCGGCACGACGGCGACGGGCGATCCGATCGCGTATTGCGGCGGCCTCCGCGTCGCACTCGATTCCGAGCTCCTGCGCCGCGGACGCATCGACGAGATGCTCGCGCTGATGCGCAAGGCCGCGACCCTGGTGACCCCGCCGGACTCGGCTCCGCAGGACCGCAGCAGTGCGCACGGCCACGTTCGCTTCGAGCCGCTCGTCGGCGTCGTCGCGGTGTTCGCCGACGAGGTGATCGGCACCGAGCACCGCTTCGCGCGCACGCGTTCGGCCGACGGACCGGCCCGCCGCGAGGCCGCGCATCGCCGCCTGCAGACCGCGATCGACGCGGCCCGCTCTGCGCCGTCGAGGCTCGACGCCGCGGCGACCGCGGCCTTCGTCGCGACGCTCACCCGCGCGGCGCTCCGCGACGACGCGGATGACGCGGCACCGACGCCGCGCGCCGTGCGCCGCATGCTCCGTCACGGCTTCGCGCGCCGGGCGCTCGGTGAGCACGATGCCGCGCGCGAGCTGGAGCTGGCCGCGCTCGCGGCGAGCACGCCGCTCGCCGACGAGGAGTGGCGCGATGGCGCGCTGCGCATCGAGTTCGGCGCGGATGCCTTCGATTCACCTGCCGTGGTCGCCCGTGAACCGCGCGGCAGCCGCCTCGCGCGCCGGGCGCTGCAGCCGGAGCTGCGCGGCGTGCCCTCGCCCTTCCCCGCCGATGCCTGGCTCGTCGTCGATCTCGTCAGCGGCGCGGATCCGCTGCGACCCTTCGGCGCGGACTCGGTGCGGGGTGCGCATCTCTTCGCCGACGGCGCGCTCGTCGCGGACTGGACCGTGGGCACCGGCATCGACCTCGAGCTCGCGATCTGGCGGCGCGCGGTGCGCATCGAGACGCTCGTGCAGACCGCGCAGGTCGACGCGGAGTTCCTGCCGCCGCATGTCGTGATCTCGAACGCACAAGGCGATCGCATCGCGCTCGTGACGCGGCATGGTGTGCTGCGCCCCCCGCAGGTGGACTCCGCGGCGGACCTCGAACGCTTCCTCGTCGATGCGGCCCGTCAGGCCGGAGACACGGCGCATCTCGATCTCGTGACGCGCTGCTTCGTCGAGTACGCGCTCGACGGCGCGGATCGCGCCCTCGCGTGGCTGCCCGGCACGGCGACGTGGCAGGGCGACCACCACGTCGGCGTCGCCGAACTCCTCGCGACCGGTGCGGGCGGGGTCGCGCGCGGGGACTGCGAGGACTTCGCCGCACTCGCGCTCGAGCTCCTGCGACGCCGAGGGCGCGCCGCGGAGGAGTTCGGGCTGCCGGACCACAGCGCCGCGCTGTGGCTCGAGGACGAAGGCCATCGCTTCGCCGCGCACGTCGTGCAGTGCGGCCTCCCCCACAGCTTCTTCGGCGACGACCCCGATGCGGTGATCGGCGCCGCCGCGGCGGCCCTCGACCCGTGGACCGCCTTCGACCCGCGTGCGGTGCGCGTGCTGCGCCGCAGCGGCGACGAACGCCTCGCGCGCGAGGTGCGCATCGACGCGCGCGGCTTCGTCTCGACGGCGCGTGCACGTCTCGAGCAGCAGCTCGTGGACGATCTCGACGCCGGTCTGGTCTGCACGGCGGCCGACTTCCTCGCCGCCGAGGTGCTGCGCGACGAACGGCTCGTCGAGCCCGGACTCCTGCGCCGTCTCGGCGCCCTGCGGCTCGCGACCTGCGAACCACGCGGCGCGATCACGTTGCTCGACCGCGCCGCGACGCAGGAGGCGCAGCCCATCGCACGGCACTACGTCACGCAGGACAGCCTGCTCGCCGCGCTCGCCGTCGGCGATGCGAGCGACGCCGAGACGCGGCTCGAGAACTACCTGCAGAGCGCGCGCGACGAGCTCGCCGGGGCGAGTCCGGTGGCACGCACCCTGGCCATCGCCGAGGGCGTCCGCGTGCTGATGGCGCGGAACGCGTACGCGGCGGCGACGCGCGTCGCGGTCACCTGCCTGCTGCCGGATCTCGACGAACTGCTCGCGGCGAGCGTCGACGAGGACGCCCGTCGGGCGCGGCTGCAGCACGTGGTGGCGATCGCGGCAGCCCTCGCACCGCAGGCGGCGGACGAGGAGGCGCGCGGCGCGCTCGTGCAGGTCCTCGAGCGGGTGCTCGCCACCCCGGATGCGAGCCGCGAGGCACTTCGCACGCTGGCGATGAGCGGCGTGCTGCGCGTTCGCCTCGGCGAGACCCGGTGGTTCGCGCAGGCGGCCGGACGCATCGCCCCGGATCCCGAATCGCCGCTCGACGACCTCGAGGCCTGGTCGCGCTTCGATCGCTGCCCCGAGAGCTGGCTCGCGTCGCTCGAGACGCTCGTCGACCGGCGGCTCGAGGGCACCGCGGCCCTCGACCTCGCCGCGATCGCCGCGCGCGCGCAGCGCGCCTTCGCACGCGCCGATCCGGCGGACCCGAGTGCCGCGCGCGCGCGCGTCGACGCCCTGTGCACCGTGATCCTCGCCGGCCGCGCGCAGACGACGCCGGAGGGTGCTGCCGCGATCCTGCGCGGCGCGGCGCGGCGCTTCGATCGGGACGTCGTCGAAGGGGCGATCGTGCGGCTCGCGCGTGCGGGCCCGGATCTGCACGCGGCGGAGCTCGCGCGCGGCTGGGCCGCGACGCTCCACGACGACGGCGCGCTCCTCCGCCTCGCCTGGCTCGCCGTCGCCGATGGCGCCCTCGAGCTCAGCCGCGAGCTCGCCGCCGACGCCGCGTCGCGCGGTGACGAACACCAGCGCGGACTGCGGCGCCGCGAGCTCCAGTTCCTGGGCGAGGGGATCGAGCGACAGGCCCGTCTGCGCAGCCCGGGTCAGCCGCCCCGGTGAGGCCGGTCGCACGGGGCGCCGGGCGCGCGATGCGGCGATCGCAGCAGGCATTCGCGAATCGTCCGGGCTAGGGTTCCGCGCATGTCGAACACGCGCGTCGAGCGCGACGCGAGCACGGGCCGCCCGATCCTCGTCGCGCCCCATCGCCGTGGCCGGCCGATGCACACGGTGCCGGGCAAGGACGGCGCCGAACTCTGTCCGTTCTGCCCAGGGGCCGAGGCGCAGACCCCTCCCGAATGCGACGCGGTGCGGCTCGACGGTTCCGCGCCCGACACACCCGGCTGGCTCGCACGCGCGTTCCCGAACCGCTACCCGGCGAGTCCCGCGCACGAGGTGATCGCCGAGGGCCCCGTGCACACCGCGCGGCCGGCGGCGCTCGACGCCACCACCGTGCGGCACGTGCTCGCGCTCTGGCGGCGACGCATCGCGCAGGTCGAGTCACGGCCCGGCATCGCACACGCATTCCTCTTCAAGAACGTCGGTCGCGAGGCGGGTGCGTCGATCGCGCACAACCACAGCCAGCTGCTCGGCATGAGCGAGCTGCCGCCACGCCTCGCGCTCGAACGCGAACTCGACCGCCGCCACGGCGGGCACGTCGCACGCGAACTCGAACACGCGGAGCGCGAGCGGCGCATCGTGGGCGCGACGCGCCGCTTCGCGCTCTTCGCACCGCGCCATCCGAAGCTGCCGCTCGAGACCTGGCTGGCCCCCTTCGATCCCGCCGACGAGTTCGACGCCGCGAGCGACGATGCCGAACTCGCGACGCTGCTCGTCGAGCTCTTCGGTGCGATCGATGCCGCGCTGCACGCGCCGCCGTTCAACCTCTGGTTGCACCGCATCCCGGGCGAGGCCTTCCACTGGCACTTCGAGTGTCAGCCGCGGACCGGCTTCCTCGCGGGTCTCGAACTCGGTGCCGACGCCTACATCAACTCGCTCGACGGCGTCGACGGCGCGCGTCGCCTCCGCGAAGCCCGGTCGCGGTGAGGCTGGCCGCGCTGAGTCTGGCCGCGCTGACGCAGGGCGCGCCTCGTCGGCCCGCAGCGCCGGGCGACCGGAGCTCCGCGCGTATCATCCGCCGCCCCGCGTGATCTCGCCTGCATGACCGAACCGCTGCCCCGTCCCGTCGCGCTCCGCGCGAGCCTCGCGATCGCGCTCTGGGCGCTCGCCCTCGCGATCCTCGCGCTCGTGCTGCTGGGCGACCGCGACCCGGTCGGCGCGCTGGAGGTCGCGACGCGGGGCCTCGACGCCGCCGGCTCGCTCGCGATCGCCGTCGCAGTCGCCGCGCTCGCGGCGGTCCTGCTCTGGCCACCCTCGATCCTCGCGATGCGCATCTGGCTGCAGCGGCAGAAGGAGAAGCTCGGCGTCGACGAACGACCGCTCCAGGAGGCGCAGGCCCGACTCGCGCACTTCGAGAACGCGGCCGACCGGTCGACGCTCGGCCGCGGCTGGCTGCGGCGCGGCGACGCGAAGCGGGCGGCCACCGCGCTGGCGCGCGCGGTCGAGCTGGACCCCCAGTCGGCGGGCATCTGCTGGCTCCTCGGCGAAGCCCTGCGCGAGCTCGGCGACCTGCGAGGCGCCGCGGCGGCCCTGCGTCGCGCGGTCGAACTCGACGAGACGATCGGCTTCGGTGCCGCGCTGCTCGCCTGGGGCACGGTGCTCGAACGGCTCGGCGACCCGAGCGCGGCCGAGGCGGTCCTGTCGCGCCACGAGGCCCGCCACGGGCCGTCGCGCCGCGCCGATCTCGTGCGGGCGCGTGCTGCGCGGGCGCGCGGCGATCGCGCGGCGGCCGCAGCCTTCCTCGAGCGCGCCGCGCGGCCGATCGAGACGCAGGGCCCCGTCCCCCTCGAGGAGCGCTACGCGCGGGCCTGTGCGCGCGTCGCGCGCCTGCGGCGGAGGGCGCCTTGATGCCGCGCTTCGACGATGCGCCGGTCACCTGGATCATCCTGGTCGCGTGGCTCGGCATGGCCGGGCTGACGGGGCTGCTCTCCCCGTCGCCGGAGGCGCTGCTCCGCTACGGCGCCGCGATGCCCCTGCTCGTCCCCGACGAGCCCTGGCGTCTGCTCGCCTACTCGTTCCTCCACCACGGCTTCCTCCACCTCGCGATGAACGCGATCGGCTTCGCGTGGATCGCGCCCTCCCTCGAGCAGGCGCTCGGCGGCGTGCGTTTCGTGACGCTGTACGTCGTGAGCGCGGTGATCGGCGGCGTGTGCGGAGGCCTCGGGATCCATCCGCTGGCGGAGCTCGCGGGCGGCTCGGGCGCCGTGTTCGGCGTCTTCGGCGCGGCGATCGCGATGCTGATGCACCTCGGTCGCTCGAAGCTGGAGTTCCTCCATTACCACGGCCCCCGCTCGCTCGTGACCCTGATCGCGGCGAACTTCGCGATCGGTCTCATGCTCCCGCGCGTGAGCAACGCCGCCCATCTCGGCGGCCTGATCGCGGGCTTCGTCTTCGTGTTCGTCTTCTGCGGCCGCGAACGGGCGGCGCCGGACCGCTGGACGCACGTGGCGAAGGCCGCGTGGCTCGCGCTCGGCCTCGTGACGGTGCTCTACGCGCTGCGACCCGTGCTCGCGCCGCACTGGAGCGTGCGGCGGGCCCACGACGCGGCGACCCAGTCGCTGCGCACCGCGCACGAGGTGCGGCTCGCCCGCGAGGGGCTCTCGTCACGGCTCGAGGCGATGCGTTGGCAGGCGGAGCTCGAATACCGCTTCGGCGAGCTCGGCGTGGAGTACGCGCGGCGGCTCTTCCGCTGAAGGGCGCCGCCGGGGAGTCTCGGGCTCAGCTCGAGGCGGCCGCGCGCAGCCGCGCCAGCGCGCGCTCCTTGCCGAGCAGGAAGAGACAGTCGAAGAGCCCGGGCCCCTTCGTCGTGCCCGTGAGCGCCGCGCGCACGGGGTGCACGAAGCGTCCGAACTTCACGCCGAGGCCCTCGGTGAAGGCGCGCGCATCGTGCTCGAGCCGCGACGGCCCCGCGAACGCGCTCGCGATCGCGTCCGGCGCCGTGCCGCCCGGCGTGGGCAGCAGGAACTGCGCGTCCGCAACGGCGCGGTCGGCGGGGAAGGACGGCGGGAGCGGCAGCGTCGCGAGGTGCTCGGCGTACTGCCGCAGCCAGGCGCGCGCCTCGGGCTCCTTCTCGAACTTGCCGCGCGCCTCCTCGTCGAGCGTCACCGTGTCGCCGAACGCCCAGGCGAGCTTGTCCTTCAGCTCGGCGAGCACGCTCACGCGCTCCTGGTAGCAGCCGAGCAGATTGCCGAGGAAGCCCGCGGCTCCGGCGAACGCCGAGTCGGGCACGAGCCCGCGGAGGAAGGGCCGCGCGGCCGCGACGAAGTCCGCGCGCGGGAGCCGGCGCACGTAGTCGCCCGACATCCACAGGAGCTTGTCCTCGTCGAACTTGCTCCCGCTCTTGCCGATCTCGTCGATGCGGAAGCGCTCGAGCAGCTCCGCCCGCGAGAACACGTCGCGATCGCCCGAGAAGCTCCAGCCGAGCAGCGTGATGTAGTTGAACACCGCATCCGCGAGGAAGCCCTTGTCGCGGTAGTCGAGGATGTTCGTGATCGCGTCGCGCTTGCTGAGCTTGCGGCCGTCCTTGCCGAGGATCAGCGGGATGTGCGCGTACTGCGGCGCCGCGGCGCCGAGCGCGCCGAACATCAGGACCTGCTTGAAGCCGTTGACGGTGTGCTCCTCCCCGCGCACGACGTGCGTGATCCCCATCTCGAGGTCGTCGACCACGCACGCGAAGTTGTAGAGCGGGATGCCGTCGGGCCGCAGCATGACCCAGTCGTCGATCTCCTCGCAGCCGACCTCGATGCGACCCTTGCAGAGATCGTCGATCGCGACCTTGCCCGAGAGCGGGACCCGGTAGCGGATCGACGCGCTCCGGCCGGATGCGCGCAGCGCCGCGCGTCGACCCGCGTCGAGATCGCGGCAGCGGCGGTCGTACATCGGCCGACCACCAGCGGCCTTCTGCCGTTCACGACCCGCCTCGACCTCCTCGGGCGTGCAGAAGCACTCGTAGGCGTCTCCCTGCGCGAGGAGTCGCTCGGCGTAGCGCGCGTAGAGGGGCAAACGCTGCATCTGCACGTAGGGGCCGGCGGGCCCACCCCGATCCGGCCCCTCGTCCCACTCGATCCCGAGCCAGCGCAGCCCTTCGAAGATCGTCGCGAGCCACTTGTCGTCGGAGCGCTCGCGGTCGGTGTCCTCGATGCGCAGGATGAAGGTGCCCCCCATCGCGCGCGCCGCGGCCCAGTTGTAGAGCGCCGTGCGCGCGCCACCGAGGTGCAGCGGGCCGGTCGGCGAGGGAGCGAAGCGCAGGCGCGGCTTCGACGACGGAACGGAGTCGGCGGGCATGGGCTGATCGTGCGGAAACCCGCCCTTGTAGCGCGGTCTCAGCGATCGACGAAGACCTGCTTCGTCAGCGTCTCGCCGGCGCCCTCGCTCTGCATCCGGGTGCGCGCGTTCTCCGGGGCGACGATGCCGTGGAACTCGTAACGGTCCTGGGCGCCACCGATGTCGAGGAAGACCCCGATGGCGGCGCCCGCCGCGGCGCGGAGATCGGCGATGCGCGGCGGCGCGCCATCCTGATCGAAGGACCAGACGTCGCGGCCGCCGAGGTCGAGGCACGCGGCCGCAGCGAGCCGCAGCGCGATGCCGAGCGCGGGTCCGCGCACGACGCTGCGGTCGTCGCCCGCGCCGTCGAAGGCGAGCGCCACGCTCTCGTCCATCGCCGCGCCGAGCGCGTAGCGCCCGGCGCTGCGCGTGTCGTCGCCGGTCTCGTCGACGCAGTAGCCGAGCCCGCGGCCGTAGGCCGCACCGAGCGCGAGATCGCCCGCCAGCAGCGAGTCGTCGCCGCGCAGGTCGACGTAGGCGCCGACGCCACCGCGTCCGCCGACGCCGAAGGCGATCGCCGCCGCGTCGTTGCGATCGTCGCCCGCGAAGTCGACGAAGACGCCGCAGCCGGGCGCGAGCAACGGGGGTGCGCCGAGACCGACTCCGAAGGCGCCCGAGACCTCGATCGCGCCGCCCTCGAGCACGTGCTTCGTCACGCGACCCGCCCGGCGCGCATCGTTGCCGCCGCCGTCGAAGTGGACGCCGAGGCCACCGGGCAGGCCGACGCCGAACGACTCCACGCCGGCGCGCAGCCGGTCGTCGCCACCGAGGTCCGCGAAGCACGCGGTCCCCGCGATCGCGACGCCGGCCGAGAGGTCGCCGAGCTCGTAGCGATCCGCGCCGGCGAGATCGACGCACGCCCCGAAGCCCGCGAGCGCGAAGCCGGCGCTGCGCGCCTCCGCGCGGTACTCGTCGTCGCCGGCCGCGTCGATCAGGATCCCGATGCCGAGCGATGCGGACCCCAGCGCGTCGTTGCCGCCGAGGTAGCGATCGTTGCCCGAGAGGTCGATCACGATCGCGAGCCGACTGCGATCGCCCGCGCCACCGGCCGGTCCGCGGTACTCGTCGTCGCCGCCGACGTCGACGATCACGTCGAGCTGCGTGCAGTCGTAGACGTTGCGACCCGGCCCGCCGACGACGAAGCGGCCGAAGCCGGCCTCGCGATCGGCGAGCACCTCGCCGAGGACGATCATGTCGCCGCGGGGCGCGCTCGTCGTGCCGCGCGCGAGGCGTTCGGCGGCGCCTTCGCTCGCGACGCGCAGGCATGCGCCGAGCAGTTCGAGGCCGAGTCGTTGCACGCGCGACTCCTCGTACTTCGCGAGGCGCGCGAGGCGCTCGCGCAGCACCGAGACGTCGTCATCGGCGATCGCGCCGAGGTTCTCCGTGCGCGCCCGCACGGCGTCGATCGCCGCGCGCAGCGAGGGCACGACGCGGTCCGGCTCCCGCCCGGAGCCGATCGCCTGCACGAGGTCACGGTGGGTCGCGCTGACGAGGTTCTCGAACGCGGCGAGGTCGAGCGGCGCCCGCGCCTCGATCGCGGCGGCAGTCCCGCCGAGCTCGGCGAGGCGCTCCAGCAACTCGGGCGCGGTCGGCGGACCCTGATCCGCGGCGCGTGCGAAGCGCGCGCGCAACGCGCCGAGCCCAGCGACGGCATCGCCGCGCAGGAGCCCCGCGAAGGGCGGCGTGCGGAAGCCCGGCACCCGATTCGGCGAGGCCTCCAGCAGGATCTTCTCGGCGGCGACCGCGATGGTCTGCGCATCGATCTGGCGCTGCACCGCGCGCAGGAGTTCGAGTGGATCGGAGTCCTGGGGGACCGCGACGACACAGAGCGCGAACAGGGCGAGCATGGGAGCTCCGGATGGGAACGAGGAGCCTGGTCGACGCGTCGCAGCGCACCGCGCGCTCACGCGTCGCCGATCCAGTTGTAGCGGTCGAGGGTCCAGCCGCCCTCGCGCAGCGCGACGAGTCCCGTCACGCTGCCGAGATCGAGCGACCAGGGCCGCACCTGTGACCACTCGAGACCGATCAGGTGGACGAGCGCGGCCTTGATGACGCCGCGGTGCACGACGAAGGCGAGATCGCCCTCGGGGAAACGCGCGAGCGCGTCGTCGATCCCGGCGCCGACGCGGCGACGGAAGCCCTCGCTGGTCTCACCGCCGGGATAGCCCGAGGCCCGGCCCGCGCGCCAGTCCGCGAAGAAGCCGGGATACGCCGCCTCGATCTCCTTCTGGTCGAGACCTTCGAGCCGACCGAAGTCGACCTCGCGAAGCGCTTCGAGGGACAGGAACTCGGCCGGTGGAGTCTCGAGGAGACGCGCGACGATCTGCGCCGACTCCACCGCACGCGAGAGCGGCGAGTGGACGAGCGCGCGCAGCTGCCAGGCTTCGACGATGCGGCGCAAGCGCCCGACCTGCATGCGGCCCAGCTCCGAGAGCGGCACGTCGGTCGCTCCGTAGTAGCGCTGCGAGGAGCCGCCGGTCGTCTCGCCGTGGCGGACGAACCAGAGGCGGCGGCCATCCTGGTGTTCGTGACCGCCGCGGACCGCCGTGCTCTTGGCCACGCGCAGCGTCAGCCGACGGCGAGGACCACGCCGATCCCGACCAGCGCGACGAGGATCAGCGCGAGCAGGACCAGCACCACGTTGCTGCGGCGCGAGCTCTCCTCGACGAGCTTGCCGAGGCGCGTCGCCTGATCTTCGTGCGCCTCGCGGAGCGAGCGGAGGCCGGCGCTCTGCGCCTTCTCCACGCCCTGCACCGCGCTCTTCGTCGTCTCCTGGAGCTGGCGGAGCTCGGTCTCGCGACCCGCGCTCAGCGACCTGGCCGTCTCGGCGTGCTGGCGCGAGTGGTCGACCATGCGCTCCATCGAGCCCTGGATGCGCGCCATGTGGCCGCGGAACTCGTCGAGCGTGCCGGCGGTGCGCTCGTCGACCGCGGCGGCGCGGTCGAGTGCCTCACGCACGCTGCCCAGGAGCTGCGGCAACTCACCCAGGCTCGCGACGACCACCGCACTCTGGCGTCCCTGCTCCTCCATCTGCTGCGCGATGCGCCGCAGCGTCTGGAGCTGGAACTCGCCGAGCTCGGGCAGGCGCGCGAGGCTGTCCGCGGCGCGGACGAAGCGCTCGCCCTGATCCTCGACCCGGCCCTGCATCCCGCGCAGCAGGCTGTTCAGCTCGCGGAAGCCGTCCTGGATCGCCAGCGTCGCCTCTTCCTTCTGCGAGAGCTTGCGACCGGAGACCACCTCGTTCTCGCGGATCGCCGGGACCGCTTCGAGGCGCGATGCCGGCTGCGGATCCAGGCCCTGGTCGGCCTCGACTCGCGAGCCGCCGGCGCTGCGCGCGGCCTCCGTGAAATCGGCCGCGGGAGCGGCGTGCAGGTCGTGGGTGCGCAGACGGTTGCGGAGCTTCTCGAGGAACGAAGTCTTCTTGACCACGGGGACCTCCCGGTTGCCTGGTCCGACGGCTGACCGACCGCGGACCCTGATTCGATGTGGAGACCGCCGACCTGCGCGAGAAGCCCAAGCCAGCGGCGACTTGCGCGCGGATGTTAGCAGATCTCCACAGACGTTCCAGGGCGTGGAAGAGGACGAGAGCAAGTCTTCACGAAGTCTCGCGCAGCTCCTCGGGCGAGGCTTCCATCGCGAAGCTTGACCGCGACGCGCGGCTCGCTAAGTTCCCGCCCTCCCGAACCCATCCGTCTCCGACACGGATCGGCCGGGGAGTTAGCTCAGTTGGTAGAGCGCGACAATGGCATTGTCGAGGTCAGGGGTTCGACTCCCCTACTCTCCACGCGGAGTGACGGGCTCGCGGCGCAAGCCGCGGGCCCGTTGCGTTTCCGGGCCGGGTTCCCGCTGCGCGTGATGCCGCGCTCGGCGCGTCGGCACTCGCGCCGCCTTGTTCGGTTGACCGGCACCGTTAGCCTCCGGGCCCGTGGATCTCGTCCTCCTGGCCCTCGCCGGAGCGCTCGGCGCGCTCAGCCGCTACGGGGTCTACCGTTGGATCCCGAGCCAGGACGGGGCCATGCCCTGGGCCACGGTCGCCGTGAACTGCGCCGGCAGCTTCCTCTTCGGCGCGATCGTCGTGCTCGCCGCGGAGCGCGGCCTGCTCACGGAGCGCGCCCGGCTGATCCTGCTCACGGGCTTCCTCGGCGCCTTCACGACCTTCTCGACCTTCGCGTTCGAGACCGCCGAGCTGCTGCGCGCCGGCGAATGGCTCCGCGCGCTCGGCAACGCCGCGCTCCAGAACCTCGGCGCAGTCGGCTGCGTGTTCCTCGGCGCGCTCCTCGCGCGCGCGCTCGCGGCCTGAGCGACCCGGCCTCTCAGTCCCGGTCGTAGGCGTAGACGCGCACGTTGCCGATGCGCAGGGGCTGCGATCCGGTCACCGGCCGCAGTTCGACGACGAAGCTCGCCTTCCCGTCGGTCAGCGCGCGGGGCAGCTCGATCTCCGTCTCGCCGCCCTCCTTCCAGACCTCGAGGGGATTCGTCGTGAACGAGTGCATCAGGCCGGCGAAGTAGCCGTCGACGTAGACGCGGGCCTGACAGACTCCGCCGCTCCCGACGCGCAGTCGATCGAGGCGAAGGCCGAGGCAGAGGCCACGGTTGTTCGCCAGGTTCGGCGATGCGACCGTGAAGCGGTACCAGTCGACGACGTGCCGCACCTCGTCGCTCAGCGGCGCGTCGCCGTAGAACTGGTCGCGGAAGAAGGTCGACGTGACCTGGTGCAGCGGCGCGGTGCCGAACTGGGCATTCCATGCGGACTCCGCGGCCGGCTCGCCGACGTCGAGCTCACCGACCGTGCGGCGCGCGGCGCCTGGCTGCACGTAGAGGATCGCCATGAAGCCGTAGTCGGCCTGCGCGAGGTTCTGCACGCCGTGCTCGAGCATCACGTCGATCCCGTCGACGAACTGCACCGGATCGAAGACGAGCGTCGAGCCCATCATGCGATGCACGGCGACGGCGCCCGGGATGTGGAACGAGACGTGCACGCTCGTGTTGAACGAGCCGTCCATCTGGAAGGGCAGATCCGATGGCGTGAGGTACCAGCCCCACTTGCCGATCGAGGTCTCCGATGCGTCGAAGGTGTGGTCGTCGCCACGGAGGCCGTTCGTGCGCACGCAGAGGTCGCCCTCGAGGTGCGTCATGTCCGTGATCGGCGGGATGCGGCCGGTCGTGTCGACCCAGTCCTCGAGGACGAGGGCGCGCAGGACGCCGCGGCAGTTCGTGAGACGCGGACCGCGGAAGGGCACGCCCGGCTGCGTGACCGCGCGCTGCCACGTCGCCGTGAAGTAGCCGTACGGCTGCGGATAGGCACCGCGCCAGGTCGCCAGCGTGAGGTTGAGCCCACGCTCGACGCCGCTCGGGTTCACGATCTCGATGCGCGCGCTCTCGGCGAAGGGCATCGGGAAGTAGCACCAGAGCGTGTTCGCGCCGTCGTTGCCGCAGAACACCGAATCGATCGCGCTCGAATAGGGCGGCTCCGAGGTGAAGCCGAGCATCCGCAGCGGGACGTCCACGCCGACGTCGCTGCGGCCGTCGAAGCGGATCCGCGCGACGAGGTGTTCCCACGAGGCGAAGTCGTCGACCTGCACGCGGAACTCGAGGATCGCGCCGGGGCCGGAGACGAGCACCCGACCCGCGCCACCCGGCGCGATGTCGAGGCGATGGTTGCTCACGCTCGTCGCGGCGCGCGGGATCGAATGCCGCCAGCCACCGCGGCGCGTGAGCACCGTGTCCCAGGCCGTGAGATCGGGAATCGCGAGGTTGCCTTCGGGATCGGCGGTCGTCCACGCGATCTTGTGGAAGCGTCCCGCGTTCTGGAAGGGGTTCTCGAAGACACGCAACTTCAACGAACGCTCGAAGGCGATCGGCGTGTGCGTGAGGAAGCCGCCCGAGCGCGCACTCGTCCACGGACCGACGAAGGGACGCACCTGACCACGCGGGTCGTTCTCGTTCCGGAAGTACTCGCTGAAGAGATGGTCGTGCAGCACGACGCTGTCGACCAGGATCTGCGCGCGGTTGTCCTCGATCGGTGCGATCGTTCCGCCGATCACTCCCGACCAGAAGTTGCGGAAGAAGACCCCCAGGAAGCCCTCGCGACCCTGGATGTCGGCGAGCACCGCGACGTCCTGACCGTTGACCAGCTCGCGATACGACTCGGTGCCGTTGATGCCGGTGAAGCCGTCGTCGTTGCCCATCGCCGGCGCGCTGAGGCGATCATCCGGATCGGCGCCGGACTTGATGAAGGTCTTCGTGCGCGCCGGCTGGAGCACTGCGAAGCGCTCGCTGGCGCCGTTCAGTGGGCCTTGCGCCGGCAGCGCGGACACCGCGCCGAGAAGGAAGGCCAGCGGTGCGAGAGCCGCGACCAGCCGGCCGGACACGCGCACGCCGAAGTCGAGCGGGGAAGGCATCAAGGGTGCAGGTCCGAGGTGTAGGAGCGAGCGCGCAGCGGCCAGCGTGCAGGAACTGGACATGCCAGTCCTCCACGCGCACGGTCGGGCAATCCAGCGGGCAATCGAGGGCTGCGAGCGAGGCCGGCGAAGGATAGCTCACGCATGCGGCGGCGCCAGTCCTCCGCCGCAGCCGCGGAGTCAATCGTACGTGAAGCGACCCCGGCTACCGCTTGGGTCGCCGGGGTCGCTTCAACGCGCGCCGCTCACGCAGCGCGCCTCACGTCAGGCTGACTGTGTCGCTTCGACTGTGTGTCCGTTCGAGCGCCGGCCTGCGTGAACCGAGTTCGCCGATCACTGAGCCAGGAAGCCGGCGCCGTTCGTCATGACCACGCGGGGCGTGGCGAAGTCGAGCAGGGCGCTCTGGAAGCTCATGTTGCCGAGGCCGCCGCCGGCGCCCCAGGTGTTCGGGAAGGTGAAGGTCGTCTGCTGGTAGACACCGGCAGCGTCCGTCACGCCCGAGGCGAAGGTGATCGGAAGGATCGTGAAGAGCGGGAGGCAGAGGTCGCCCTCGATGCCGAAGCCGGCGAGCGGGGTGCCCGTCGGGTCGAAGCCGCCGATCGCGCCGATCGTGCCGCAGAAGGTGTTCGGCTGGTTGGCGTCCGACACCTTGAAGGCGATGCCGTCGAGGCGGGTGACGGTCTGGTTCGGGTACATGCCGCCCGCACCGTAGTTCGGGTTCGGGCAGACCTGGAACGCAGGGTCGATGTCAGCGCCGATGCGCGTGATCGCGCCCGGGCCACCCCACCAGATGCGCTGGAAGCGGTCCGCGCGGCCCGCGACGATCGGCGCGCCGGTGCGGTCGATCGTGAAGACGCAGTTCGGGATCGGCAGAGCGCCCGTGGTGAGCGGGTTGTCGACGACCGGGGCGTTGACCCAGCCCGACATGTGGACCGACATGCCGTCGGCAACCCACGCGGCGTTCGCCGGCAGACCGCAGACGGTGTAGTAGTCGGCGCGGGCCGGGAGGGTGTCGAGCGGCGTCGCGAGCGTGATCGTCCAGATCCACGCGACCGCGGTCGTCACCGTCGTGGACGGCGTCGTGAACGGGCCGGTGCGGATGATGTCGAGCGCAGCGTCCGGGCTCGGCGCGACAACCGCCGCGTCGTCACCGATGAGGCCGACCGTGAACTGCTCCTGCGTGATGCCGCTCTGGTCCTGGTTGACGACGTAGAGGTGCGTCACGCGGTTGACCACGTTGCCGCCGACCGAGGTCATGCCGGTGCAGTTCAGGAGCTCCGACGGGTAGCGCTGGCAGATATCGCCGACGCTCGTGCCGGGCATCGCGGCGCGCGTCGTGAAGTTCGTCGCGCCAGAGTACATGTCGAACTGGTTGGGCGTCTGCGCGGCAACGGTGCCGATCAGGCCGAGGGAAGCGAGCAGGGAGATGCTGAGACGCATGGGACTCGTGTTGGTCGTGGAGGGATGAGCCCGAGGAGCCGTTGCGCGAACACCGCCACAACACACACCTCGGCGCGGGGAAGACTAGCACCGCTTGGAGACCCAACAAGGCCCCCGGGTTCCCTCGAGTGCAGAAGCGAGACGATGCGCCCGACGGCATTCCGAATGCGCGCGGAACCAGCGGGGCTTCGCGAACCTCCAAGCCCGCACGTCTCGGCCGGTCCCACGTCGCCGCAGCACGGCGTCGCACGTGCTAGCCTGCCGATGCTCGCTCTGATCCTCCGTACTCGCTGGTCTCGACATGCCTCGCCCCATTCCGAAGCTCTCTGCAATCCTCGCGACCGGCGCCCTCGCCGCGTTCGCTTCGGCACAAACCCGGCTCATGCGCCTCGACGGCCTCCCCAACGGTCCGACGGTGAACAAGGTGCCGGCCGCGGGCCTCGGTGATCTCGACGGCGATGGCATCGGCGACTTCGCCATCGGCCGCGCCGCGCTCGCGAACTACGACGGAGCGGTCTTCCTCCACTCGGGTCGCAACGGCGCCCTGATCGCGCGCGTCGACGGCGGCGCCGGCCTCGGCAGCTCCTTCGGCATGGCGATCGCTGACATCGGCGACGTCGACCGCGACGGCACCGCGGACTTCGCGGTCGGCGCCGGCGGTCATCGCATCGGCGCGGCGCAGGTCGGCGCGGTCCACGTCTATTCCGGCCGCACGCGCACGCGTCTCACGTCGCTGTTCGGCGACGGCGACGGCGACCTCTTCGGTTCGGTGCTCGCCGGCGTCGGCGATGTCAACGCCGACGGCATCCCCGACTTCGCGATCGGCGCGCCGGAGAACGGCAACGCCGCATTCAGCTACGGCCGCGGCTACGTGCGGGTCATCAGCGGTCACAACCTGGCCACCTGGCTGCAGACCTACGGCGCGCGCACGTCCGACGAATACGGCTCCGCGATCGCCGGCGTCGGCGACGTCGATGGCGACGGTCGCGACGACTTCATGGTCGGCGCACTCCTCGAGATGGCGCCGAGTTCCGGGCAGGGTTCCGCACGCGTCTACTCGGGCGTGAGCGGCAATGTGCTCTACGAGTTCTTCGCGGAGCGTGCCTCCGATCATTTCGGCGTCGCCGTCGGATCACCGGGCGACGTCGACGCGGACGGGATCGCGGACTTCATGGTCGGCGCGATCTCGATGGTCAACCCGACGCCGGCCAAGGTCTGGCTGTACTCCGGCGCCGATGGCACGAGCCTGGGCGCCGTGATCGGTGAGCCCGGCAGCGGCGTCTTCGGTCTGCGCCTCGAGCGCGCCGGCGACGTCGACCAGGACGGCCACGCGGACTTCTGGGTGAGCGACCCGATGAACTCGGCGATCGCGCCGATGCTCGGGGCCGTTCACCTCGTGTCGGGCCGCACGCGCACGACCTTGAAGACGCTGCGCGGTCCCAGCTCCGGAAGTGGCTTCGGCTTCACGCTCGCCGGGATTCGCGACCTCGATCGCGACGGGCTCCCCGAACTCGGCATCGGCGTGCCGATGGCCGGACTGCCGCAGGGTGGCACGACGACGCGCTTCGACGTGATCTCGCCCGCGCGCCGCGTCGCGCTCTTCGGCGCGGGTTGCTCGACCACGCAGCTCCCGCTGCTCGACGCCACCGCGCCGACCCTCGGCCAGGCGATGACGACCTTCGTCTCGAGCCGTGCGGTGCCGAGCCCCGGCGTCCTGCTGCTGAGCGCGGTCCCGGATCGCCCCTTCGCGCTGCAGCACGGCTGCACTCTCTACCTCGATCTCGCCGGCGTGAGCACGCTCGCGAACTTCGTCACCGACGGCGGCGGCCGCTGGGTCGGCGCCTTCCCGATCCCGCCGATCAACAGCCTCGTCGGCGTGCCCTTCGCGATGCAGTCCTTCATCGTGGCGACCGCGGGCCCGCAGCTCCTCGACGCGACGAACGGCGTCTACGCGACCATCGGCAACTGAGCGCACGCGACCAGCAAGCACGAAGCGCACGCGACCGGCAAAACCAGAACGCGCCGCGAGGCGCGCCGCCCCGGCTCAGCGCTTCGTGTTCGCCTCGATCTCTTCGGGGAGCATCGGCAACGCCTTGGTCGGGTTGGCCAGGACGGTCACCGAGTCCATGCGTCCCAGATCGGCGCGGAACTGCAGCTGGGTCCAGGAGAAGGACCCATCGGCGTGCTTGTAGCGCTCGACGCCGTCCTTCTGCAGCACGCGCTCGACGATGGGCGCGTAGGGCCGGTCGCGCGGCCACTCCAGCTTGCCGGCGTTCTTGACCCCGTTCAGCGCCAGCGCCCAGGTGCCGTCCGGCAGCTCGAAGCGATCCTCCCGCGGCACCAGCTTCTCGTCTGCGGCGAAGCCGCTCTTCACCACGCGGGGCTCGAACTTCGGGGCCTCCGGGGAGGGCGCTTCGACGCGCGGGGTCGGCGTCACGGGGACTTCCTCGCCGGCGAACCAGGTCCGGTAGCCGAAGTAGCCGCCGCCGCCGAGGACGGCGAGGACGAGGATGGTGCCGATGGCTTGCGATGACATGACTGGTCTTGGATCGGACGAATGGCGCCGCGAGTCGCACAGGTCGAGACAGGCGGTTGCGCCGAGACGGATTGAGACGTTGCGACCGGGGCTTCGAGTTCCGTTGCGGCGGCTTCGCGAGGCTCGGCTCGCGCTGCCGCGGCGCAGATCGACCGCGAGAAGGTAGCCTACGGTATTCGTAGAACTTCGACTCCCTCCGCATCCGTCCTAGGACGCGTCTGGGAGTGCTTTCGCTCCCATCGCTCACCACGCTCCTTCTCGTCCGACCCGAAGCGTCGGCCGAACCGTCCCTGCCAGAGAGAACCCGATGTCTCCCCGCTCCTACCTCAGTCCCCTGTTCGGCGCCGTCGCGCTCGGCGCGCTCGCGCTCGAGGCCGGCGCCCAGACGCAGCTCGGCTTCTCCGACTGGACCGCACAGAGCGGCGTCGCCTTCACGCACACCGATCGCCTCGACACCATGGCCGGCGGCGTGTGCCTCTTCGACTACGACCGCGACGGCGATCCCGATCTCTTCGCCTCGTCGCGCGGCGGCCAGCCGAACAAGTTCTATCGCAACCGCGGCGACGGCACCTTCGAGGACGTGTCGGCGGCCTCCGGTCTCGGCTTCACCAACGAGTCGATGGGCGCGTACGCGGCCGACTTCGACAACGATGGCTGGCAGGACCTGCTGGTGATCGCACGCCTCGACTCGCGCATCTTCCGCAACCGGGGTGACGGCAGCTTCGAGAACGTGACCTCGCGTTCGACCTTCGACCGCGTGCGCTGGGCGACGAGTGCGGCGATCGCCGACTACGACAAGGACGGCGACCTCGACATCTACATCGGCAACTACGTCTGGGAGGGCTTCTTCCCCTACTTCGACGGCTATCCGAACCAGCTCCTGCGCAACGACGGCAACTTCGTGTTCCGCGACGTCGCGAGCACGGCCGGCGTGCAGGGCATCGAGCGGGTCTGGGATCCCACGATCAACCAGTTCAAGAACACCGCGAGCTGCACGCTCTCGGTGCTCTTCTACGACTACGACCTCGACGGCTGGCCGGACCTCTTCGTCGGCAACGACTTCGGGCCCTTCGTCATCCCGAACCAGCTCTTCCGCAACGAGGGCAACGGCACCTTCACGGAGGTCGGCGCGCAGGCCGGCTTCCGCATCGCCGAGTTCAACATGGGTCTCACCACCGCCGACGTGAACGGCGATGGGATCCCCGACCTCTACACGTCGAACTTCGGCGACAACCACCTGCTCATCAACGACGGGCGCGGTCACTTCGCCGAGGCAGCCGCCGCGCGCAACGTGCTCGAGGGCACGGGTCCGGGCGGGCCGATCGTGTCGTGGGCCGCGTTCTTCCTCGACGCCGACCTCGACTCGCTGCCCGACCTCTACGTGAGCAACGGCTACATCCAGGCGGGCATGCCGGCCGATCCGCTGGCGGCGAGCCACCTGCTCATGCACCGTGGGCCGCAGTACGAGATCCAGCCCGAGTCGGTGATCTCCTGGAACCGCGGCGGCATCGCGCGCGGCGCGGCCTGCGCGGACATCGATCTCGACGGCGACGAGGACATCGTCCAGCTCAACAACCGCCAGGCGCTGCGCATCTACCGCAACGAGACGATCACGAGCAACCGCGGCGCGATCGTCACGCTCGAGGGCACGCTCAGCAACCGCGACGCGGTCGGCGCGAAGACGCAGATCCGCTCGGGCACGTCGTTCACCGCGCTCGAGGTCCAGCGCGGCGGCTCGTATGCATCGTGCAACGCCTCCGGGATCGTGCGCGGCATCGGCGGCGACACCCAGATCCGTTCGGTCGACGTCGCCTGGCCGAGCGGCGTGCAGAGCACGCGGCACGGGCTCGCGCCCGACGCGGCCGTGCGCATCATCGAGCCGAAGGTCACGACCGACGGCTTCTCGGCGCTCATGCCGCTCGGCGCGGATTTCTGCGAGGTGCAGGTGGACGTGACCAACCGCTCGACGGCGCCGCAGTACGTGGCGATCGGCGCGCGGCTCGTGCTGGGTGAGCAGTACTGGGATCTCCCGGCCTACCACTTCGCGGCGAACATCACGCCGGGCACGCGCACGAACGTGCCGGTCTACCTGCCGATCCCCGGTGCGGCGATCGCGCTCGGTCGGAGCCTCGGCTTCTGGCTCGAGCTGAGCGTTCGCGACAGCGCGGGCGGCATCGACCAGCACCAGCAGCGTCTGCGCTGATCGCGATCCGCCGCGTAGCATCGCGGCGATGCAGTCCTCTCCCTTCGCGCTCGACGGCAAGCTCGCCGTCGTCACCGGCGGCGGCGGCGTGCTCGGGAGCGCCATGGCGCGCGCGCTCGCGCGCGCCGGTGCGCGGCTCGTGCTGATCGGCCGCACGCGGGCGACCCTCGACGCCGCCGTCGCGAGCATCCGCGAGCAGGGTGGCGACGCGCACGCGCTCGTCGCCGACGTGCTGTCACGCGAAGCCCTCGCGACCGCCTGCGCGGACGTCCTCGGGCGCTTCGGCACGCCGAGCGTGCTCGTGCACGCGGCCGGCGGCAATCGACCGGGTGCGACGGTCCCCCCCGACCGCAGCGTCTTCCACCTCGACCCGCGCGAGATCGACGCGGTCTTCGCGCTGAACTTCAACGGCACGCTGCTGCCGACGCTCGCCTTCGCCGAGGCCATGGCCGCGCACGGCAGCGGCTCGATCATCACGATCTCCTCGATGGCCGCGTCGAGGCCGCTGACGCGCGTCCTCGGCTATTCCGCGGCGAAGGCCGCGGTCGAGAACCTCACGCGCTGGCTCGCCGTCGAGCTCGCGCGCAAGCACGGCGCCGGACTCCGCGTGAACGCGATCGCGCCGGGCTTCTTCGTCACCGAGCAGAACCGGCGGCTCCTCCTCGCTGCCGACGGCACGCCGAGCGAGCGCGGCGCCGCGGTCCTCGCGCACACACCGCTCGCCCGGTTCGGCGAAGCCGGCGACCTGGATGGCGCCGTCGTCTGGCTCGCCTCGGACGCCTCCCGCTTCGTCACCGGTGCGGTGATCCCCGTCGACGGCGGCTTCGGCGCGTTCGCGGGCGTGTGAACTGCGGCGCGTCGCGGGCCGGATGAACACGCCCAGCAGGACTCGAACCTGCGACCGTCGGTTTAGAAAACCGATGCTCTATCCACCTGAGCTATGGGCGCGGAGCGCCGCAGGATAACGGCGACGCGCGCGCTTGCACGAGCACGTGATCCGGCCGAAGCAGGAGACGTCCGCCTGTCCCATGCACCTCGCCGCCGTCGGAATCGCGCTCCCGAGCCATCGCCACGCACAGGCGAGCATCTGTGAGTTCCTCGCGAGGTTGTGGCAGGGGCACGCGGGCATCGCCGCGCGGCTGCGCAGCCTGCATGCGCACGCGCGCGTCGAGTTCCGTCACTTCGTGGGGCCGCTCGAGGACTACGCGAGCTTCGCCGGCTTCGGGCAGGCGAACGATGCCTGGCTCGAACATGCGACCGCGCTCGGGGAACGTGCGCTCACCAGCGCCCTGGACCAGGCCGGACTCACGCCGCAGGACGTCGACGCGCTGTTCACCGTGACCGTCACCGGGCTCGCGAGTCCATCGCTCGACGCACGGCTCATGAACCGGCTGCCGCTCCGCAGCGATCTGCGGCGCACCCCGATCTTCGGACTCGGCTGCGTCGCCGGCGTCGCGGGGATCGCGCGCGCGGCGGAGTGGTTGCGCGGTCACCCCGACGGCATCGCCGTGCTCCTGGCCGTCGAGCTCTGCTCGCTGACCTTCCAGCGGGACGACCTCTCCCCCGCCCACCTCGTCTCGACCGCGCTCTTCGGCGACGGTGCCGCAGCCGTGGTGCTCCTGGGCGAGAACCGTGCGCGCGCGCTCCGCTGCGACGGCCCGCAGGTGCTCACGACGCGCTCGTCGTTCTACCGCGGGACGGAGGCGGCGATGGGCTGGCGCATCGGGGAGCGCGGCTTCTCCATCGTGCTCGACCGCCGCGTCCCGGAGATCGTGCGTGAGCAGCTCGGCGCCGACGTCGACACCGTGTTGAGCGCCGCCGGCCTCGCGCGCCGCGACGTCGAGCGCTGGATCTGTCATCCCGGCGGGCCGCGCGTCCTGTCGGCGATCCAGGCCGCGCTCGGGCTCCGCGACGACCAGCTCGCCCTCGCGTGGCAGACCCTCGCCGCGACGGGCAACCTCTCGAGCGTCTCCGTGCTGATGGTCCTGCGCGAGACTCTCGCAGCGCCGCGACCGGCGCGCGGCGCGCACGGCATCCTCGTCGCCGTGGGTCCGGGCTTCTGCAGCGAGACCGCGCTGATCCGCTGGTGAACCACGCGCGCCGCGCGCCGCCGCTCAACGCGCCTGCTCGACCAGCGAAAGACGCACGGGCTCGGCACCGGCCTCCGCACCCGTCGGCACCGACACGGTGGCCTGGTAGCGCAAGCCGTCGACGAGCTGGTTCGCGAAGAGCGTGACGGTCTCCGCGGCGAGGCTCTCGAAGCGGAAGCGGCCCTCGGCATCGGTGAAGACCACCTGCGCGGCGAAGTCGCCGGAGATCCCGGCCATCGGCGCGCGGACCGCACCGATGCTCTCGAGCGCCGAGACCCACGCGTTGCGGACCGGCTGGCCATCGACGCCGAGCACGATCCCCTCGAGACGACGCCCCCGCTCGAGCGCGATCGCGAGGTCCTCGCGCGCTCCCGTCGCGCTCTGCCCGTCGTGCTGGCCATGGCCCTTGCCGTCGAGCACGGCATCGACGCGGAAGGGCCCGGCCGCCGCGCTCTCGAAGCGGAAACGCCCCGCGCGATCGGTCCAGGTCACGTCGCTCGGCCAGCCCTCGACCCGCAGGACGACGCGCGCGTGCACCGCCGGCACGGCCTCCGGATCGACGACCTGCCCCGCGACGACGAGCGGCGCGGGCTCGCACGCGACGAACTCGGCGCCGTTCTCGCGCACGATCCCGCGCGCGATCGGCAGGAAGCGCCCCGCCGACTCCACCCAGGCGGCGATCGCCTCGCCGCGCGGCAAGGTCGCGCAATGCACGCCGCCGTCCTCGGCGACCGTCGTGTGGAACTCGAGTGGCATCCCGAACTGGGAGTCCTCGTTCCGACAGGAGATCAGGACCCGTGCGCCGGCGAAGCGCCGCGGGAGCTTCGCGATCTCGAGCGCGGCCTGCGGTGTGAGCGCGACGTTCACGACGTTGCCCTCGATCTGGGCCGGCGCGATGAACTGCTGCGCGGCGTGGCCGGGCGCGTGGATCCAATAGACCCCGCCGAGCATCGGCGCCGCGATCACGCCCTGCGCATCCGCCGCCAGTTCGAGCTCGGGCAGCCCGAGATCGAGAGCGCGCGCGGTCGCGAGCGCCTCGCCGCCGGCGCCCGTCACCGTGATGCGCACCTGACCCGGCGGCATGAGGCTCAAGACCCGCTCGGCATCGGCGCGGATCGGTCGGATCTGGTCGGGACGGCCGCTGGCCTCGCCGCCCTCGCCGAGCGCATAGAGCCCGGGCAGGCAGGCCCAGGCCGGCAGACGCAGGTAGCCGGGCTCGTACTGCAGCGCGAAGCGCCCGGCGGCGTCGCTCGTCGTGCTGCGCAGCTGCGGGGGATAGGCGTAGTCGTCCGCGCGTCGCCAGATCGAGCCGTAGGCGAGCGCGAGCCGCACCGTCGCACCCGCGACCGGTGCGCCGTCGCCGCCGCGCACGAGGCCGCGGAACCAGAACAGCGGCTCGAGGCGGAGGCGCGCGACCTCGCCGGGCAGGACGGGAAAGACCTGGGTCGCCGCATGCTCACCCGCGCGCGCCGTGAGCAGCACCGGGATCGGCCCCGGGGACTCGATGCGGAAGCGGCCGCGCGCATCGCTGCGCGTGCTCGACTCGACGATGCCGAAGGGCGCCGTGTCAGGGTCGAGCGACCAGCCGACGCTGCCGGGCAACTCGGGTCGCGCGCGCCAGCGGGCGATGACTTCGACGCCCGCGGCCGGAACCCCGCCGGCGTCCACGATCGTGCCGACGATCGGTGCCGGGCCCTGCGCGCGCGCGGGAACGACGAGCGCCAGGGACGACGCGAGCACTGCGGCGCGCCAGGACTTCACGCGCGCATGATGCCACGGCACGCGCTGGGCCGCGACGAACGCGCGCTCGACGAGTCCGTCAGCCCCTCACTCGGCAGCCCCTCACTCGGCGCTGCACTTCTGCGCCTTGCTGAAGGCGCTGTTGCGGCCGCGAAGGGCGCGGACCAGCGGGATGCTGACCGTCCTGTCGCCCTTCTTGAGCTCGAGGACGCCGCGCTTGATGACCTTCGCGCAGACCTTCACGCGGAGCACCGTGCCATCCGGCGTGAGGACGCGGATCTTCTGGATGTTCGGCTTGAAGGTGCGCTTGGCGCGACCCGTGACGCGGCGACCGACGCCGCCATCACGCTTGGCGAGACCGCGACGGGCGACGGAGTTACCGACTCGCGTGCGGCGACCGGTGACGGCACAGACTCTCGACATGACTGCTGCGAGCTCGCTTCGGAGGGATGCGCGGATCGGAAGGGCGCGGCAGGATAGCGTCGGGCCGCGCCGGAGCAAGTCACTCGTCGCGGGAGCCGGGCGGGCTGAAGGAGAGGGCGTTGCCCGTCGGCTCCCCCAGCGGGTGGCCGTCGCGGTAGACGACGCGCCCCCGCAGGACCGTCGCCACCGGCCAGCCGGCCAGCTCCAGCCCGGCGTAGGGGCTGAAGCCTGCCCGGGAGTGGAGGCTCGCGAGCGGCAGGGGCCCGCGCCGTGAGGGATCGACGACCACGAGATCGCCCTCGCTTCCCGGCCGCAGCGGGCCCTTCCGCTCGATGCCGTAGACGGCGATCGGGCCGGTGCAGAGGTAGCGGACGATGTCGCCGAGGCGGAGCCAGCCCTCGCGGACGGCCGTGAGCAGCAGCGGCAGGGTGGTCTGCACGCCGGGGATCCCGCTCGGCGTGTCCGGGTAGGTCTTGGCCTTCTCCTCGCGCGTGTGGGGCGCGTGGTCGCTGCCGATGCAGGCGAAGACCCCGTCGACCAGCGCCTGGCGCAGCGCCTCCTGGTGCCGGCGCTCGCGCACGGGCGGGTTCATCTGGGCGAGCGTGCCGAAGCGCTCGTAGCACTCGGGTGCCGCGAGGAAGAGATGGTTCGGGGTGACCTCGGCGGTGACGAGCGGCGCGAGCCGGCGCTCGCGCAGGAGGGCGACCTCCTCCGCGGTCGTCACGTGCAAGAGATGCACGCGCCGCTGCGTGCGCTCGGCGAGATCGAGCAGGCGACGCGTCGCGCGGAGCGCGGTCTCGACGTCGCGGATCTCGGGATGCCGGACGACGCCCAGCCCCGCCGCGGCGAGGGCCTTGCGCTCGCGCAGGCGAGGCTCGTCCTCGGCGTGGACCGCGACCCGACGCACGCCGTGGCGCAGCACGCGCTCGAGCGTGTCGTCGTCGTCGACGAGCAGGTCGCCGGTCGAGGAGCCCATGAAGACCTTGACCCCGGCACAGCCGGGCAGCGTCTCCCAGTCGCCGAGCTGCTCGGCGTTCTCGCGCGTCGCACCGAGGAAGAAGGCGTAGTCCGCGCGGCAGCGACCGGCCGCGCGGCGCAGCTTGTCGACGAGCCGCGCGGGGTCCGTCGTCGCCGGCTTCGTGTTCGGCATCTCGCAGAACGCGGTGATGCCGCCGGCGATCGCGGCGAGCGCACCGCTCGCGAGGTCCTCCTTGTGCTCGAGCCCCGGCTCGCGGAAGTGCACCTGCGTGTCGATGAGGCC
>JADLHO010000243.1 GCA_020848735.1 Planctomycetota bacterium
CAGCCGTTCTGAACGGCGCCCAGGCGCTCGCGGAGCCCTTCGACCCTGCGCCAGAGCAGGAAAGACCATCCGGCGACGTCGATCAGCTCCTGGCCGATCTCGTCGAGCAGCTCGAGAGGCGGTCGCGCCGCCGCGGGTCGGTCGCGGTACTCGCGCTCGCCGATCTCGAGGCGCGCTTCGATCGCGGCGACGAACTCGGGGAGGTCAGTTCCAGGACTGCCGATCCGGTTGGGCGTGTCGCTCATGGCGCCCCCCTGTCCCGGGTCCCGAGGGGGCTTTTCACTTCGCACAACAGCGGGTCCCTATAGGAGGGGACCAGGGAGCTACTCTCTGAGTACCAGAGGGGGGGGTGTTGTGGTGTAGTGATAAGTCTTTCTTGAGCGCCCAGGCGGGCTAGCGGGCGGAGATACCGCAACTTACCGCAACTTACCGCAACGCCTCGGACCCGAGCATCGGGCCGGGTTTCCACCACGGAGGGCTTTCCGCAACGGCTTTTCGCAACGCGGTCCGTTGCGGAAAGTCCCAGGTCGGCGAGGGGGCTCATCGCGCCCCCCGGGCCACGCGATAGACCGTCGCCGGGCGCCCACCGGTCATCGTGGTGTCCTGGACGACGCTGCCGCCGTCGATCAGGTGGGCGAGCATGTCCTTCCGCGCGCGGGAGGGAATCCTCCCGAGCTTTCGGGCGAGTTGGTTCGACGTAACTCCCTGGGGACCCGCCTCCTGGATCACCCGCCAAACGCGCCGGAGATCGGCCTCGTAGTCGGTGTCCGCGATCCGGCTCGCGGCGGCGCGATGCAGGCGCTCGGTGCACCAGAGGACCAGGTCCCCGGCCCACCGGACATCCGCGGCCTCGATCGCGACCGCGCGCGAGTCACGCGCGAGCGCATGGATCAGCGCGACCTTCTGGGTGTGCTCGGCGAAACGAATCCAGAGCGGAGCGCAGCGGTCGCCCGCGCGCTCCAACTCGTCGACGCGAGCATCCGACCAGGTCTCAACTTCGTTGAGCGCGACACGCGCCTCCGGCGAGTACGGGACGGTCCGGCAGTGGGTCGCGAGCGCGGTATCGGTGCCGGGGGCGAGGGTCTCGCCGCTGTCCGCGAGGCGAGTCGCGACATCCAGCTCGACGAGGCGCGCGACCACGCGGTCCCGCAGCTCGTCCATGCCCGGGGCAGTCGCGGATCGCGGCGGGCGCGAGCCCTCGCCGAAGAAGACCAGCATGCGGCCGAGGAGCCCCCCGTGGATCGCGTCCCCGCCGAGCGCCTCGAACAGGACATCGGGCGTCGACGATCCCACCAGGCACAGATTCGGCTCGACGATGTCGATGCGCGGGTTGGTCCGCGCGTCGCCGTAGGCGTCTCCGATCATGACTTCGTTCGCTGCGCTGAACGCCTCAAGCAGGTGGCGATTGATCTCCGCGACGTGATGCGGTGCCTGCTTGTTGCGAGTCGCGGCGAGCCAGACTCCGGCCTCGTCGAGCCAGGCGCAGTGTGACCGCGCGCTATTGAGCGCGGTCCTCGCTCCCGCGCCGCTCTTCCACGCGCCGCCGATGCGGCGATTGAGCAGCGCGAGCGCGAGCGCGGTCCGAGTCGCGCGCTGCGGATGGTCCTTGCCGTGACCAGACGGCGCGACCGCGAGTGCGTAGATGTTGGTCCGCAGTCTCGATTCCGTTTGCACGCGGCGACCAATCACTGCCCCGAGCGCCGGGCCCACATTCGCGAGCGCGAGCGCGGGCTGTTGGCGTGGTGCCGTGCCGATGATCCACCGGCACCAGTCCGAGATGAGGTCGTCACCGTCGAGCAGCTTGGCCGGGAACGGCTCGTCGTCGCCGGTCGGCGCGGATGTCGGCGCCGTGGACTCGGCGGAGGGCTCGGCCGGATCCGTGGCGTCGACCGTCGTCGTCGTGTCGACCGGCTCGACGTAGCCGTGCTCCTGTGCGATCCAGAACAGCGTTCCGAGGGTGATCTCGGTCCCGTCGGCGAAGAACTTGGAGATCGAGCGCCAGACACGCAGCTGGTCGGCTTCGTCGAACTTCGGGTGATCGCCGGGGAAGTTCTGGTGCAGCGATGAGTTCGCGGTCGAGCGTGACCATTCGACCCACAGGTCGTATGCCTGCGCGGCGGCGCCGGTCGACTTCAACGCCATCCCGATCTTGAGCCACGTATCCCGCTCGTCGTTACACACGAACACCAGGGCGCTGCGGATCGCGGCGACTGTCTCAGGAAGCCAGGCGAGCGCGATGCCGGCGTCCGACTTCGCGGCGCTCGTCGCAAGCGTCGGCGTCGTTGATGCGCGCGCCCGCGGCAGCCGCACGTCGAGCCAGGGCGGCGGCGCCGAGAGCTCGGCGCCCGGCTCGCCGACGAGCCACTCGCGGTCCGGGGATGCCGCGCTCGGCGCGACGATGTAGCCGCCCTGTGCGCGGGTGTCGATGCCGGGGCCGAGCTTGCTCGCGGTCGACGTGACCGGCTCGCCTTCGGGCATCCGGTACACGAGGTGCCTCCCACCGCGCGGAGTGCGCGCGACCAGGTCCGCGCCGTCGAGCTCGAGCCCGCGCAGCGCGGCGAATGCGGCCTCGCCGTCGATCTTCCTTGTGGGGTCGACGTCCAAGTCCACGACGACGAGTCCCGACGCGCCGCAGGCCACGCCGACGGCGGCATCGGGCCACGCGCCCCACCAGCCGCGGATCGTCGCCTCGTCGGTCGTCGCGTCGAGAAAGCCGTGCGCCGTGTACGGGCGCTTGTCCGAGCGGCACGGAAGGACATGCCAACCGATCGCCGCAAGACGCAGTGCCTCGTCGAGTCCGGACTCGCCAGACGGCGTCGAAACCGTTGGGATCACCTCGGCGACGCCTTCGGGAGACGTCGGACAGGCGGGTGATGCCTCGACACTACTTAGAGGTTGCCGGCGCATGGCGAGCACGCACCGGGGAGGCCCGGTGCACGGCCCGCCAGAGGAGCACTGAATCGCGCAAGATCGCGCATGCGCGATTTTCTGCGCGATTCAGGGGAGCGAGTACTCTGTCGCTCGCCCCTTGCCGTGCCGCTTCACGAGTCCCCGCACAACGAGTCGAGACACGGACTTCTGGTGGGCGCTTTGCCCCACATGGCACGGTTGAACCTTCGCCCAGAGATCCGAGGATCCGAGGCGACCATGTCGCTTCAGCGCGGCCAGGATCTTGCTTTCGTGCATGGAGGTCGTCGTCGCCCTCGGTGCAGGCATCGCCATGATGTCGGCGGCGTTGCGCAGTCCCCGTTCGATGACCGAGAGGTCGGAGGACTCGTCCGCGGCGATACACGAGGCGTGCTCCACCGTCGCGGCGATCGCCCGGACCAACTCTCTGGGCAGTTGAGGCTCTGCCCATGGGTTCGAGAGCACAGTGCTCACCCAGCGGAGATCGCTCGAATCGAGGAGGTAGAGGGCTTGCATCTCAACTTCGAAGTCGACGTGCCCGAATCTGATCATCTCGGCGAGTCGACGGCAGCTGTCAGCCCAACCTGTGCGATGCTCACTGACCAGGCCTTCGGCGGCCTCGGTGTCTTGGCGAAGGGCCTCGAGGTCGGCTGCGGTGGGGTTGGGGCCAAGCCATCTCTCCTGCTGAAGGAGGATCTCCTGCTTCTTCTGCCGCTCTCGCTCGTTCGGGTCAGCGCTTGTGCGAACGGGTTTCTGGCGAGCCATCTGGAGGGTCTCCTTGGAGTTCTCAACACCACCGCGCCGCTGCTTGCGACCCAAGTCCGAGATCTTGGATGATAGGACACGGCACGCTTCCCCGCATTGCTCTGCGAGTTGCGCGACGAAAGCCTCCGGTGCATATCGCCTCGGGATCAAGTCGGAGACGAGCCTGACCTCGGCCTTGGACCGGGCGTTGCTGCCGCCCGAATCGGAATTCACGATGCGACGCGAGAGCCCGCACCAGCCAAGGCGGCGCTCGGCATGTCTGAGTGCGCTTGCGCGCGTCGGCTGGCAGGCTGGCGCGCGAAGGACCCAATGGCATAGATCGAGCTGCGGGAGCTGAAACAAGCGATCGTGAGGTAACCAGACATGCGTGGCCTCGAGGAAGACATGACGCCATCGGAAGGCCGTGCGCGAAGATCTCGGGCCTGCCAAGCTGCGGCGCGTCGCGCCAGTCCCTGCTATGTCTTCGCGCTCGTGGCGTTCCTGCCAATCCCAAAAGTAACGAATCCACCAGCCGAACGTGGTCGCAAAGTTCCCGTCTCCACGCTCATGAGTGTCGGGATACTGAATCCCACAGAACCGCCGCTCCGCTGGCCTGGTCGTGGAGTAGCGCAGCCATGGGCAAGAGGCGGATGGTGGCGCGTGCCACCCAGCCCTGACCGACGTCAGCAACGATCGACCGGCCTGGCTCATGAGCGCACGAAGCCGAGGGACAGTAACCAAGGGGTCGCGGTGCCCTGAATCGCTCACGAGCGACTGGAATTCGCCTCGGAGTTCGTCAAACACGTCTTGAGACTAGCGCGGCGAGACTGCGAAGAACCAGGGCTCTCTTGTTGGGCTCACCGGGCACGCAGTGCCGCCCGCACATCCTCCTCCGCCACCGCCGCGTAGATCGCCGTCGAGCTGATGCTCCGGTGCCTCATCGCGCGCCGGACGAGCTGGAGGTTCCCGGTCTTGGCCAGCAGCCGGGTCGCGAACGCATGTCGGCAGGCGTGCGGCGACAGCTTCCGCTCGATGCCCGCGGCAAGGACCGCCTGCGTGAAACGCCGCTGCGCATGCCGAATCGAGATCCGCTCCCCGTCGCTACCGGCGAACAGGGCACCAGCCCTCCGCGCACCGACGAAGCCGCGGAGGTGCTCGACGAGTTCGGGAGGGAGGAGGACCGTCTCGGCGCGGTCGTTCTTGTCCTTGCGCACGTGGGCCTCGGCCCGGGCGAGATCCAGATCCTCGACATCGAGGCCGAGGGCAGCCCCGATCCGCAGTCCCGCGCCGAGCATCAGTCGGACCAGCATCTCGTCCCTCCGGGCCGCGTCGCCGGGCTCGGAGGCGAGGTGGTCGAGCAGCTTCCGCTCTTCATCCTCACGCAACGCCCGCGGTGGGGGCGGCGAGCAGCGCGCCCGCTTCAGCAGCCGCGCCGGGTTCGCCGGCATCAGCCCGGCGTCGGCGAGGTAGCCGAACAAGGTCCGCAGGCTGGTCCGCAGCGCGTTGGTGCTGGTCGCCTTCTTGGCGACGCCGTCGGGCCGACAGCGGGCTTCAGGGCTCGCCACGAACGCCGCCAGGGCGCGATGGTCGAGCTGCGCGAGGTCGGTCGAGCGCTCGGTGCGGGCGAGCCAGCGGCCCAGTGCGGCGGCGTGGCGCGCGTACTGTTTGCGGGTGTGCTCGGAGCGCCCGTCGGCGGCGAGCTGCGCGTCGAACGCGGCAATCGCGTCTTGGAGTTCCATCTTGGAGTTCGCTCGGGAAGCGGCGGCCTGCGGTGTTGGCAGGGCGCCAGG
>JADLHO010000244.1 GCA_020848735.1 Planctomycetota bacterium
CGACCCGGCCGCTCACCGACCTGCTCGACGAGATCGAGCAAGAGCTGATCGACGTGAGCGCGTGGAGCTTCCTGCTCTGGCGCCGCATCGAGGGCCTGCGCGAACGCCTGGGCTCGGTTCCGGACCGCGGGTCGACGGCGCAGGGTGCATCGGGAGCCCCAACCGGTCGGAGCGCAACGTGAGCGATCCTCGCGATCCTGGGGCCGTCATCGCGGGACTCCGCGCCCTGCTCGCCGCGCTCGAGTCCGGCCGCCCGGTCGATGCGCGCAACGTCGCGGGGTCGCTGCGAGCGGCGGTCGAGCTGCTCGACGCGGCGCCGACCTGGACCTGGAAGACCCGCGCCGCGGAAGCTCTCGGCGTCGACCTCGAGACTGTCCGCAACGCCTGCCGTCGTGGTCACGTCCGGACCCGGCACGATGGCACTCGCGAACTCGTCGACCTGACCGAGCTGCGGCGCTACCTCGCGACGGCCGCGCGACCGGAAGTGACCGCTCCGCGTGAGCGCGAGGCATCGGGCACGTAGACCGTCATCGTGCGCGGCGAAAGCTGGCCGACGCACCACGTCCCCCGCTCCCGCCTGCGTAACTGCCGCCGCTCGGGGGGACACCTTTCCCGCTGCGCCGCGGTCGCCATCCTGCGCGCGGCGCAGCGGGGAAGTCTTTCCCGAGCTCGAGGATCAACACGATGAACGACACGCTCACGCTTGGCCAGTTCGCCCGCGCCATGCAAGACCTGCGCGCAGGCAAGTACACCGGCGAGGAAGCCGCCGAGATCAACTCGATGCTCGATGCGCTGATCGGCGCCGCCGCGCCGTGGATCGCCGAGCGCCTCGCGACCGGCAACATCGCCGCGGGCGCCCGCGACACCCTTCAGCAAGCACTGGCGCAGGCGGACACGAAGCGCGTCGCGAGGCGCGCCGAACCCGCTGCGATGCGCGCGGCTCGCGCGGAAGGTGCCGCAGCGGCTCGGCGCGCGATCGAGCGCGAGCGGTTCGTTGCCGAGCCCGCGCCCGCCGATCCGCTCGCGCACCTGCGCATGATCCGCAGCCCCGGCGAACTCGTCGCGGCCGAGCAGCGCATGAGCGCGGGCGCCGTCGATGCGCCGATCACGTTCAGCGAGCAACGCGACATCGGCGAGGCGCTCGCCGCGCTCCGGTTCTCGACGTCGAGTCACGCGCACGCGGAAGCGACGCGCGCCGCGAAGGAATGGCGCTTCCTAAAGGCGCGGAACCTCTCGACGCTGAGCCTGCGGGACTACGTCGAGACCTCGGTTCGTCGCTGGTCGGAGACCACCCCGGCCGTCAACGACTACTGAGGAGCTGCGCCGCAATGGACGACGCACCTCCTCAACGCGACAAGCGCGGGCTCTTCCTGCCCGGGAACGCGATCGCCAAGGGCCACGGCGGAAGCCGAGAACGGACCCGGCTTCAGCGCGCGCTGAGGGCCGCGATCGACGAAGGCACCATTGGCGAGATCGTCGCGGACCTCCGCGGCATCGCGGCCGACCGGGGCGCGGAACCGGGTGCGCGAATCTCCGCGATGAAGGTCCTGCTCGAGCATGCGGTCGGTCGCCCGCGCGAGGCGGACGATGATCGCGAACTCGCATTGCCGACCGTGGAGGACTCGGCAGGCGTCGCCGCGGCCGTGGCGCGGACCTTCGCGCTGCTCGCCGCGGGCGAAGTCGACGTTGCCGACGCGACGAAGCTCGTCGGCGCACTGTCGACCGCGGGCGACGTGCTCGCGTGGCGCGCCCTCGAAGCCCGGCTCGCGGCACTCGAAGCGGAGCGCGCAATGCGTTTGGTGACGTGAGCCGGGTCCCGAAGAGCATCGCGGCGCGCGTCGATCGGCTCTCGATGGCGGGCGAAGTCGAAGGCGCCGGGCCGACTCCGCCGGAAGGCGAAGCACTCGTCGCGTTCGGAGAGCGCTTCATCGAGCTGCTCGCCGAGCCGCTGCCGCCATTGCCGGGCGAGCGCCGGGACCCGGAGCTCGAAGCTGCTCGCCGCGCAGACGTCGAGGCGTTCCGCGTGGCACTCCAGAACTACGCCCGCGTGCTCGGCGAGACTCGGAGCGCGTGAGCGGCGCCGCAGGCTCACGCGAGCGCCCCGCAAACGATGCGAGGGCACTACGGGGACCCGGCCGACGTCGACGCGATCCTGGCGCATCCTGGCGAGTCCTGCGGGTCCTGATCGTGCTGGGGCTCGCTGCGGCGACCTGCGCGACGGCGCATTGACCGATGCCCGCGAGGAGCGCCAGAAGACCCCTGTGCTCCAGAAGACCCCTGTGCTCCGGAGGGGCGAAGGACCCGCGCGAGCACACCGCGCCCCTTGCTGCGGCGACCTGCGCGACGGCGCATTGAGGGGGCGAGTCCGCGCTTTGCCCGGGCAAAGGAGACGCGCGAAACCGCGCGCTTTCGTGTCCGAAAACGCGAACGAATGCGAAGCCTTGCGAATGACGAGAACGGGCTCTAACCTTTGGATTCCTAGCATTTCCAAGCACTTCCGCGCGGCTCGCTCAATCGCGGTCACAAGGTCGAAGTCGCTGGTTCGAGTCCAGCACGGCCCACTCCTGACGCCCGGGACTCCTGATCGGGGTCCTGGGCGTCGGTGCGTACGGGGTCTTGGGGCATGGGGCCGGGAGGACGGAGACTCCGCCGCATGGAGATCGCCGCGCTCGCCCAGCTCGTCCTCTCGGTGATCGTGCCGCAGTCCGATCCGCGGGTGCCCCTCGCGGGTCGCGTGCTCGACGCCGCGGGTGCCCCGGTCGCGGGTGCTCGCGTGACGCTCGTCCATCGGCCGGTCGCCTCGGCTCGCGAGTACGGGCAGCTCGACCACCGTGAGTCGACGACCGACGAGCGGGGTCGCTTTCGCGTCGAGGTCCTGCGGCGATCGTCCCGCTGCGCGTCGCGAACCAAGGCCTCGACGCATGGGAGGAGCTCGGGCCCTTTGGGTTCCGTGCCGTGCCCTACACCGTGCAGCCGTGGACGGTGCCGCTGTTCCGTGCGGAGGACGGCTCCCTTCTGCTGCCGCCGCTGTCCGGCACGGGCTGCACGCTCGAGGTCCTGATGCGCCTATCGCGGGCGCCGAGATCCGCGTGCGCTCGAATTGGCATGCGGTCAGCTCGACGTGCTCCTCGAACACGCCGAGACCCGCGGCGCGCAATGCATCGGCAATGCGTCGCGCGGCACCCTGGTTCCGCCAGTTGTGGCTCAGGAAGACGGCGAAGGCGGCCAAGGGGTTCGGCGCGGAATCCCACGGAACCCGTCACCACTCCGCATCGACTACCAACCGATCCGCACCGCCCCGAACACCCCCGCGACGACTCCGACCCCCAGCAACCAGACCGCCAACGCACTGACCCCGCACATCGGCAGCGCCATCATCACCAGCCCGCCCGCCATCTGCGGCGCCCGGTGCTGCTTCTTGCCGTAGATGAACAGGCCGAGCCCGACGGTGCTCACCACGAAGCCGGCGATCAGCACCGCGGCCATGGCGTCCGCGGGGGCCTGCAGCGCGATCATCGGGCGGTCATCGGCCGGCGGCGGGGTGGCGCAACAGCAATTCCCCGGCGGGCGGGATGGGAACTTCAAGGTGCGACTCCGTGGCGCCGGTCCGAGGTGGTCGCTGGTTGCCGGTCTGGGGAGTTGTGCGAGTGAGTCTGGCAGGGAGGGGGAATTGCGGCCTTTGTGCCGACCGTGTGGTGTGCAGGCAGACCGGTGGCGTGGAACGACTGGTCGTGGAGTCCTCGCAGCCGAGCGTGATTCGCGTCAATCGAAGGGGAGTCCAGGCTGCGGGGGAGGTCGTGGAGGTCGGAGGCGCGGAGCGTCGGTGGGCCGACGGAGGAGCTGAAGGATCTTGCGGATGACGTCCGGGTCGCTGAGTGCGGCGAGCAGCTTGCGCTTTCCGTCGCAGTGGGGGCAGACCAACATGTCGACGGGTCTCGATGCCGGAATCCTCGCCCGCCGCGCTCGTCTCTATGCGCGCGCCCGACAGGCTTCTCCACACCGGTGGACAACCCGCACGCGCAACTGGACGCGCGTCGACGCCGTCTGCCTCAACCCGAATCCTCTTCACGTGACCAACGTGGTCGCGTGAGCTTCGGGGCGGCAACTACCTTGACACACACTGGCATCCCTCATCAACAGGGAACGCGGTGAGCACACCAGTCAGTCGCCGATCGCGGATTCACCTCTCCGCTGCCTCGCGAGCCGTGAATACTCCGCCAGGTGAACTGTGCGCATCACGCGCAAACACCCAAACGTGCTTTCAGGAACCATGAGACTCGGCTGCCGAACGTTCAGTATCAGCGGCGGCGCGCAGCGCCGTCCGCTACATGCTGTTGTTAGACGCCGATTCCGCGGACCGCTCAACTCTCATCGAACAGATCCTCTGCGGGGCTCGTCGGTGACGACCACTCGGCTTCGAAGAGTTCGCGAATCCGCTCGATCACCTGATCCGGGTCCTGTCCCTCACGCTGATATGCCTGCGCCGCATGCCGCGCCACATCGGCAAGCAGAAGCCCCCACGCCCCTGGGTCCTTCCGCACGTACGCAAGGGTCAACTGCTGGGGAGAGCCTGGTGCAGCCCAGACGCGGAGCACTTCGACCGCATCGCCCCTGCTGCCCGCGATCGGCGGAGGGTCGAGCTCCGAACTCTGTTTGCGACTTCCGAACATCGCTGCCTCGCTTGTGCGTCTAACGGATCGGCCGCCGAGCTGCGAACCGCGCGAGGGCTTCGGCTCTCGCAGTCGTGGTGATCGCGGCTCGGCAGCTCCTGCGGCTGGTTAGCCGGCATCCTCCAGCAGCCGAATCTGCTTGGCAAGTAGCCGGGCCTCCAACCCGTCTCTCAACTCCACCAGCAACTCCACCTCCGGCTCGACCGCAACGATGGAGATGACCGCTCCTGCCCGTCCCTCCTGAGGGCCTGACACGATGGACATCGAGTCGTTGATCACGAAGGGAACGGCGGCCGACCGCGGGCTGGCGAAGAAGGACTCCTCCATCTCCCGTGAAAGTGCGCTCATGATGCTCTGCTTGCCCGGCTGACGGGTTGCCGCTTAGCCGCGGCCGAAGGGCGTCGGCTGCCGCTGCTTGTTAGGCCACCGTGGGTTGCGTCGGCATCATGAACCTTCCCAGTCATCAGGCAATGGCTGAAGCGACACAACCTCGACTCGGCTGCAAGTGAAGCGGGCCCCGAAATCACCTTCCGCCACCTCCATGAACGTCACCTCGAGGCGGCCGGGCGCCAATGCCTGCGAACCCCGCGCGGCATCGAACGGCACGACCTCCAGTCCGAGGATGGGATTCTGGTGATTAAATCCTCTCAGATGCAAATCGTACACATCGTAGAAGCGCAGCGTGACCAGAGGCCCCTCCTCTGCCGGAGCGCCGGGCTCCCCGATCGGGCAGATCACGGCGGTGCAGACGGGGCCGGTGAGCCGGCGTCCCTCATCGCGCATCAATGCGATGGAGCGAACTTCGGCATCGTGGAAGGTCGGCCATCGGCCGAACAGCGCGACCAACTCCTCATGGCCGCGGATCCCATCGGGAATGCCTGAAACGTCCATCAATGATGGCCTAACGTCTTTGCCCTTGAGCCGCAAGCGCCGTTGCGGCGCTCGCCGGCTCCAAGGGCTTGTTGGGTGGTCCTTCCATGCTAGCCAAAGAGCCGCCCAAGAAAACCCGGTTGTCGCCGCACCGACTTGTGCTCCACGGGAATCAGCAGCCTCTTGGACTGTCGTGGGCTGTCGTGCACATGACCAGCGGTTGCTCCGTGCGGCACCTCGATGGCAATCGTTGCTGCGCCCCCTGAAACCTCCTTTTCCGTGAACCGGAGGGTGTGAACTCCGCGCGTGGGCTCCCACGCAATGGTCACAATGGCTGGCAGCTTCGCACCCCATGTGGAGTAGGCAACTTCCATCATGGCGCCGGCCGTTACCTGTGCCGGGCGATACGTGACGCGCTGAGGCAGTGATGCCTCCATGTCGTCATCCTTCTTCTTGGCCAAGGCTCGAGCGGCTTGCTCCTCAAGCCCACACTCGGAACACACAGGAATCGGGCCACGCTCATTGAATCGCACGGGCTTATCGCACCGCCCGCAAAGCCCGAGATTCCCAGTGCTACTGATTCCCTTCTTGCGGCACTCCTCCGCCATCTCTGGGTATGGTCCGTTACACGCCGAACAGTGAGCCGTCGGGCCCGCGCCACGCCAATCGGTCTCCGTGTCCACCTTGCAACGCGGACAGTAGCTCAACACGGGTGTCGCGCACACAGCGCACCGCGTCTTGGCCTCCGTGTACTTGACCTGCACGTGAGACTTGCACTTCGGACAGTACGTCATGATGCGCCATTCAGCAGAGGACGAAGTCTCCAGGGATGATCCACCCAAAAAAACGGCCTCTCCTAAAGCAGCTGTAGCAGTTCGCGCCGGCTGGATCGGCGCCGTCACGACCTGAGACTCCGAGGGGATCGGACGCGTCGTAGCGCGTCGCGAGCTCGTCGGGGGAGAGTCACTTCGGGAAA